>CAMBZX010000006.1 GCA_945872185.1 Synechococcus sp. UW140
CGTGCAGTGGCAGCCCGGGCAGGCGCACTGCAGCGTGGCGGATTTCTCCAGGGTCGCGTTCATGGCTTCTCCTTGCTCTGTGCCGATGGGCCCAGTCTGGTGCCGCCAGCGCCTGGAAGGAACGGCTTGCCGTACTGATCAGCAAGGCAGGCGGATCGATTCATGAAGCAGGGGCCTCGACCAGGGCAGCGCGAGCCCAAGCCCTGCAGCCGGCCGTAGCCTTTGCGAGCACCTCACGGGCTGCTGCAAGGGCTGGACGGTCGAGATGGTGCGGCAGCGGGGCTGGGCACCCGAGGTGGCCTGAGCCAGCCATGGCCGCCAGCAACAGCAAACGGCCACCGCTCTCGCCCCAGGAGGGCTGGCTCAGCGATGGCCGCCAGGTGCTCCACTTCCGGCCGAGCCGCTGGGTGTCCACCGGCCTGCGCCAGGGCAGGTTCAGGTCCAGCTGCAGGGCGGCGTAGCGGTTGGCCAGCAGCAGTTGCACGTCCTCCAGCGCCAGGGGCTGAAGCACCAGCGGATCACTGAACACCGAGCGGATCTGGGTGTGGGTCTGCACCACCGTCCGCACCGCGTCTGTGGTGCCCACCACGATCAGGTGCAGGCCATCGAGCAAGAGGGCCTGATCGCGGATGCTGCGCAACAGATCGGCGGCACGGTCGGCAGCGGCCTCGCTGAGGTTCTCGAGGTTGTTGAGGTGCAGCACCAGGCCCTGGGCCCCCTGCTCCTGGGCATAGGCCAGCAGGTCCCGCAGCACCCGCGGTCCATCGAGCACCAGGGCGCTGGGAGGTGTTGACACGCTTTCTGTCCGCGTGCCGCCTGCGCCAAAGCCCAAGGCCGACGCCGAAAAGCCCCCACCCCGCAGCCGAAAACTGCGCACCAGCTGCTGGGCGGCCTCCACCGCTGGCCCGGCCGCGGTGGGGTAACTGGCCAGCACTGCGTCGAAGGCACCATGGAGTAGCCGGCCCAGCAGGTCTTCTGAGCTGCCTTCACTGCCCAGCGAAAGAATCTCGGCGGAGGTCCAGTAACCCGCCTCACGGGCATCGGCCTTCACCGCCTGCACCAGGGTGGTCTTGCCGATGCCGGGCCTGCCGGCCAGAGCCTGTCTGGAGCTGCGGCTGCTGCCAATGGTGGTGAGCAGCAGTTGCCGCTCCCCCTGCCGGCCCACGAAGAGACTCAGCGGCGTGGCCTCAGCGTCAGAGCGCAGCGTGGCCTGGAAGTAGGGGGAGGAACGCAGGTTGTAGAGCCCCCAGAGGTTCGGCAGCGCCATCGATCGAGGTATCAGCTGAGGGACCGACTCAGCCAATACTGCCCGGCAACAGGAGGCATGGCCTCCTCCCCCAGCGAACACGAGATCCAGCAGCGCATCCGCCTGGCCTGCGGCCGCGGACCGGTGCGGCTCTGGCGAAACAACACCGGCGCCCTGGTCGACCAGCAGGGTCGCTTCGTGCGCTTCGGGCTGTGCAAGGGCAGCAGCGACCTGATCGGTCTGCGCTCGCTGGAGATCACGCCTGAGCTGGTCGGCCAGCGGCTCGCCCAGTTCGTCGCCCTGGAGATCAAGACGGGCTCCGGAACAGTCAGCCCTGAGCAGCGGGCCTTTCTGAAGTTGGTGCAGCAGCTGGGCGGGGTGGGGGCGGTCTGCCGCTCGATTGCACAGGCCCAGGCGGTTCTGGCCCTGGATCCCATGGACGGGTCGGGCCAATGAACAGGCCCGAACTCCGCAGGCAGCTGCAGGCCCTGGCCCACTGCCATCCCGGCATCCACCCCTACACGCTGGCCCTGCGCTTCCAGGCCCAGACGGGCCGGGCTCTCACCGGCCAACAGGTCAAACAGCTCTTGGCCGAGCCAGGAAACCACCGAAAGCAGCCTGCCAAGCTGTAACAAGCTCTGGCTAGCAGTGCCAAGCAGTGCTTAGGATTGAGCTATGACACAAGCAAAGAAGACCATCAGGCGCTCCTACCAAGCAGTCTTGGACTGGCAGGGCGAGTCTCGCAGAGCCTTCGGAAAGATGCTGCTCAACTGGCGACGCCGCAACGGCTGGACCCAGTACACCGCCTGCGAGTGGGGCACGGAAGCCGAGTTTGAGGTGATCTCCTACGGGAACCTCTCGGTGATCGAGCAGGGCAAAGCCGGCGAGCTGCGCCAGAAGGCCTTCTTCCAGCTTGAGGAGCTCAACCGTCGCCTGGCGGAGAAAGACTGGGGAGCCGTCAAGTCCCAGCGGTTGAAGGATCAACTGAAAGATGCTGAACCTCTACGCGGAGACGATGGCAAGCTCTGGGACGCCGTGGACTTCTGGAGTTGCTATATCGGTTATATGGCTGTACCCAAGCTGTACCAAGTGACATCAGCTCCGGCAATGACTCCCAAGCAGTCAGAAGAAGTATGCCAAAATATGCGGAAAAGGATTCGCCAGGTCATAAAGGAAGGTGAGTATGATGTCTCACAAGCCATTGAAGAACTTATTGCCAAAGCGCCACAAGAGCATCAGAAGCGTTTTCGCGAGGTGCTTGGTGTTGATGATTACACTCCGGCCGAGCTTTCACAGCTTTGGTCGCCGGATGCAGATGGGCAAGACTATCAGCCATGGAAGTGGATTGTTCTTTGGAATCACGAACATCCACCAGTTGAGTACCAGTAGATGAAGACACGTTGGGCGCTGAGCTCAGAACGGGCGCCTATTGGGCCTATGGCGACGCCGAGCCATTCAAGGGCTTGCGCCTAGCGTCAGCTAGCCGCTAAGCTCAGGCCAGCGGGCACAAGCCCGGCTCTCAGTTGCCATGACTCAACCCCTCGCACGCGCAGGCGTGCCAACCGACGCTCTTGAGCTGCTCGACGAAAAGGGCAGCGCCGAGCGCGCTCTCACCGCCGCCCTGGCCTCCTTCCAGGAACAGGTGCAGGCCGTTCCATCCCTTGATTTGGCTGCCGTGGTCGAAGCAGCCAGACCAGCCTTTGCTTCAGGCATCGCCTTCAGTGCCCAATTGGTTGACATCCGCGGCCGCAACAAGTTGCGCGTCACCGTGATGCATGCCGGCGGTGCTGAGGTCAGCAGCGAGGAGTGGGCCGACCAGGTCGACGACTTGTTGCAGGCTTCCGGCTGGATGCTGGCCATGTTGCTGGGCATTCCTTTGACCAGACAGGCTTTGCCTGTAGAGCCCGAGAAGAAGGGGGCGAGAAGCCTCGCAATCGTCGTGCATCCTGATGCTCCGACTGGGCCTGGGTCCAGCGAGGAGGAAGGGGCTGTTCCGGCGGCTGACATCGATGTCGCCCTAGAGCCGCTCACGCCCCAGGAGATCGAGGCCACCCACCAGCGGATCCTCGCCCTGCCCCAGGCCGCTCGCCAGGAGCTGACCAAGTCGTTCCGCGAGCACTTTCAGGTGCCGCGCAATGCCCGCTCCATCGGTGATCGCATCACCCAGCACCAGCACGCCGCCTTCATCGATCACTTCCTTGAGGAGTGCGAAGAACAGGGCCTCAATGGCGCCGCGGCGCCTGCAGAGCCATGAAAGGACTTCGTCGCTACGGCGAGCAGCCCCGCTCCCAGGCCGGCCGCCACTTCATCCAGACCCAGGTGCGCACCGATGTGTACCTGCGGGTCCGAGAGGTGATGGAGCGCCACAACCTCTCCGCCAGCGGAGCAGTGCATCACCTGCTGCGTGAGCGCTTTGGTTTGCCGCCCCTTCCCCCTTTCGATCAACAGCCCATTCCCACCGTTCACCCCGATTCAACCCATGGCTAAGGACATTTTTCGCAGCCCCCTCGCCGAAGTGCGCTGGGCCCACTTGATCACCCCCCGGCACCAGCTCGACAAGAGCAAACCCAAGGCCTGGACGGCCGATCTGCTGCTTCCCAACAGCGATGACAAGGCCCAATCCTTCCTGCTGGCGATGGAGGACCAGTTCATCGCTCTGCACGGCAGCCGCAAGCGCCGGGCCGAGAAGGGCTTCCCCTGGAAGCCCGACAAGGAGAAGCCCAGCGAGATCACCGTGCTGCGCTTCAAGGTGCCGCAGTTCCAGCGGCGCGACGGCTCCCTTTCCGAGGGGCCGCGCATCGTCGATGCCAAGAAGCAGCCCTGGGATGGGGCCGCCATCGGCAACGGCTCGAAGGTGATCGTCGCCTTCGACATCTACGACTGGGACGGGGAAAATGGCTGCGGCATGACCTTCCAGCCGCGTGCCGTTCAGGTCGTGGAGTTCGTGCCCTACGAACAGGTCGACCCCACCGATGGCTTCGAGGAGGTCGATGGATACACCACCGGTAGAGCCACAGAGGCCGGAAGCTCTGCGGGTTGGGTCATGGATGACGACGACGAGGCCCCCTTCTGATGGCCTCGCCACATGTGCGCAGCAACGGGGCCGTCGGGCCCCGTCCCCAGTTGCCTGCCTTCTGCCGGAACCGCCGGCCGGTCGTCATGGTCACGGCCACCAGCCTGGCTTGCCTGCGCGGCCTGGTGCTGCTGGGGCTGGCGTTTCAGCTCAGCACCCTGCTGCTCGTGCTCGTCGGTCCCGTGCCGCCACGGCCGGTGACCAGCACCAATACCGTCTTCCGCCCCGATGCCGGCAGTGATGCCGGTGAGCTCCAACCCGTCACACCGTTTTCAGACCGATGAACACCACGACGACGTCATCCCCTTTCGCTGCACCTGTCGCCTCGATGAATCACCCTGCTCTGGTCTCCCGCTCCTGGAACGGCACGCCGATCTCTCGGCGCACCGCCGACGGCTACGTCAATGCCACGGCCATGTGCAAGGCCAACAACAAGAGGTGGTCTGACTACCGCGAGTCGGACCGGTGCCAGCTCTACCTGGAAGCTCTGTCCCAAACAACGGAAATTCCGGTGTTTGATCTGATCCAGTCCCGTCAGGGGCACGGTGGTGGGACCTGGGTCCATCCCCAGGTCGCAGTCGACCTGGCCCGCTGGATCAGCGCACCGTTCGCGGTCTGGATGGACGGCTGGTTCTTGGAGAGCGTCCAGCAAGCGCAAACGGCACCGATGGAGACGACTGCTGCGCCCCGGCTCCGGGAAGCCGAGGTGATCGCCCTGGTGGAACGCAGCATCGTCGTGTTCGAGCAGCTCGGCGGCCTGGATGAACGCGATCAGCTCCTGTTCAAGGACATTGTGCGCAGCAACCTGCTCACTGCGAGCTCGGGAATGCTGCCCGGTGCCCCGACTGACGAGGAGCTCACCTTGGGGGATGCCTGGCTGGAGGTGTTCCAGCAAGTGCTGCCGCGCAGCCAGTTCTGCGCAGCCGGCAAGCTCGTGGCCAGGGCTTACCGCGAGGAGTTCGACGAAGAACCCCCTCGTCGCCAACAGTTTGTGGACGGGGCCCCGCGCCAGGTCAAGAGCTATCGCCGCTCCTGGTTGATCGACACCCTCAAGCGCATCCGCGCTCAGCTGGCAGGAGGCTGATGGACACGTCGACAACGTCATCCCGCCAGCGGGTCTGGGTCACAACGGCAGAAGCGTGCGCAGCTCTGGGGATGAGCCGGGAAACCCTCCGCCAGCTACGGCTGCGGGGGGTGCTCACCCCGGGGAAGCACTACCGACGCTGGGGCTGCACCCAGGGCCGGGGGCCGCTGCAGTGGCACCTGGAGAACGTGGAGGCCACGATCACTGGGTGGAGCCGGCGGCACTTGTAGATGTCGACGACCGAAGTGGATCCGCAGACCATCTGAGCAGACCTGGGCCCCCTCCAGGCCGAGACAGCCCTACCCCGTCGCCCTTGCAGAAGCTGCGACTGCTGCGATTGTTTCGGTTAGCGTTCGGGAGGTCCGTCTCCCTGTTGCCCGTGGCCGTGGCTCTCTCCAGCTCCATTGAGCCCGTGGTCCCCACGGCTGAGGCGGCTGAGGCCGCGGGAGCGAGCTTGCGCGATCTCGCCTGTTTCCGTGCCAGCCATGGTCTGCGTCAAGCCAGCCTCTCCCTCGATCTGGAAGACGGCCAGCGCGCATCCATTCCGATCCCGGCTGCGGTGTTGGAGTTGCTGCAGGGAATCCTGGCGCAGATGGCCCAGGGCAATGCTGTGACGCTGGTGCCGGTGCACGCCGAGCTCACGACCCAGCAGGCCGCTGATCTGCTGAACGTGTCGCGGCCCTTCCTGATCGAGCGGCTGACGCAAGGGGAGATGCCCTTCCGCAAGGTCGGAACCCACCGGCGCATTCGCCTGGCCGACTTGATGGCCTACAAGCACGCCATCGACCAGCAGCGTGCCGCGGCCCTCGACGAGTTGGCTGCCCAGGCCCAGGAGCTGGGCATGGGCTACTGAGGTGAATCGCTTCACCGCCGTCTACGACGCTTGCGTTCTCTATCCGGCTCCACTCCGCGATCTGCTGATGCGCCTGGCACTCACGGATCTCTACCGGGCCCGCTGGAGTGACCAGATTCACCAGGAGTGGATCACGGCCGTGCTGCGGAACCGGCCTGATCTCTCCAGAGCGCAGCTAGAGCGCACCCGCTCACTGATGAATGCTCACTTGCGTGATGCGCTGGTGGATGGCCATCAGAGCCTGATTCCAGCCCTGGAGTTACCAGATCCGGATGACCGCCATGTTCTGGCTGCCGCCATCAAGTGCGGGGCCGATCTGATCCTCACCTTCAACCTGGATGATTTCCCAGAGCACGCCCTGGCGGGCTACGGCCTTGGCGCATGTCATCCCGATCTGTTTCTGGTGGATCAGCTGAACCTGGATGCCGAACGGGTCTGCACGGCGATGCGGCAGCACCGGGCCAGCCTGAAGAACCCACCCAAGACAGTCGAGGAGTACCTGGTAACCCTGAAGGAACAAGGGTTGAGCAGGTTCTCGCAGGCCGTGCGGCACTACGCCGCTGAGCTCTGAACGCGAACAGACCCCTGGCCTAACCGCCGCTCTGCCTTGGCGAACGCGTCATCCACCACGTCGTCCCCACACCAGCGGCTATAAGCCGTCAAGTGGGTCTGCACGCTGTGGCCCATCGCCGCGGCCACCACCTTGGGAGGCAGGTCGCAGATCACGTGGGCCCGATGGGCGTAGCCGTGCCGGCAGGAGTAGGGCACGAGCTTCTCGCCTTTGGTCTCGTACTCCTGCCGGAGCTTGTTCCAGAGAGGACGCCGGTGCAGATACTGCCTGATGTCGTTGCCGCCAAAGCCAGCACGCATCGGCGGTAGGTCGTCCGGGGAGAACCGGTCCGCCAGCTGCCAGTCAGCTGCCCAGTCATCGCAGGGCAGCAGTCGCAGGGCGCGGGGCTTGGTCTTGCCGCGGGAGGCCACCTTTTCATAGGTGCACCACAGCCGCCCGTCTCTCAGCTGCAGGTGCTGCAGCTCCTCAGGGCGAAGGCCATAGGCGGCCATCAGCTGGAAGCCCAGACGCCAGCGCGGATCGGGCAGGGCGCGGTCCAGGGCCAGGATGTCTTCCACCTCCAGGGGAGTGGTGACAGCTTTCGCGGTCCGAGACCGCCCCACGAACGGACTCAGGTCAGTCGGTGGCTCCCAGCTGGTGGCGGTCAGCTGGCCTTGGGTCACTGCCCAGCGAAGCAGGGCTGAGGTGGCTTGCATCTGGATCTGCCGGGTTCGCCCACCTGGTTTGTCCGCCCAGTGCAGGGTCAGTCGGTCAAGCAGTTGGCTGGCGCTTCGTGGCGGTTGACGGGCCGTCAGCGCTTCCAGCACCAGCTTCATGTGGTGGCGGTGCACCCGGGTCCATGTCGATTCCTTGATTTCGCCGCTGCGGATCTTGTACTCGCGATAGCGCTCTATCAGAGCATTCCAGTCAGTTAGCGGGACAAGAGCATCCTTGCCATTGGCATTAGGGCTGCCATTGATGCCCTCCGGAGGAGAGATTGTGATCCTCTTTGCCGCCAGGTCGGGTTCTATGCCGCTGCTGAAATCGTCGTAGATCTTGCAAACCACTTCGCCAATCTTCTTGGCATTGTCGAAGTGCCATGGGATTGGAAGTTGCAATTGATGGCGCTTGCCACCGCCCGCTTTGGCCGTGATGTTGAGTCGGGTGAAGCCTCGGTGCTCAGTAAGAGCCCAGCCCCTTGGACATCCCCTGCGGGACAAGGCATGAGCGGTTTCGACACGGATGGCGATCTCCCAGGGGGCTGCCTCAGCCATGTGAGAAGGTCTGTGAGAAGGTCGGTCCTACAGCCTGGCACGGTCTGTCAGGGACAGTCAGCCGCTGGCAACCCTAAAGCCAATGCCTAACTGGCTTTTCGGGAGATTTCTCAGGTCTGGACTGAAAGCGGATGACCGGGCTCGAACCGGCGACGTTCAGCTTGGGAAGCTGACATTCTACCACTGAATTACATCCGCATCTTTGTAATTTACCACGCCCTGGTCCCGGGCGGATCAGGGGATCCGCTGACTAGGGGCCAGGGCGTAGCGGCTTCGCCGTCAGGGCTTGGCGGGGTTCATGGCGGCAGGTTCCACGCACTTCACGGCGGCGGAGAGCTGGCGACGGGCGAGCATCACCGGTTGGGCCTTGGCCTTGAGTTCCACGGCCGCCTGCTCCAGCGTTTGCTTCTTGTCGCTGGCCACCTTGGCCACCTCGGCCTTGAACGCCTTCAGCTGGGTGTTGAAGTTCTGCAGCCGCAGTTGCTCCAGCTTCTGCTTGGAGGTTTCCAGGGAAGAGAGGGCTGTGGCCAGGGCCTTGTCGGCGGCGGTTGCGTCGCCAACGGTGGAGGTGGGGGTGAGGGCCGCCACTTGCTCCAGCGCTTTGCCGACGTTGCTCAGCTGGCTGCAGATCTGGCTTTCGGTCTTCTGTTCGCGCTCGGCGATGGTTTGTTTCTGGCAGCCGACGCTGGCCAGGGCCAGCAGACAGGTCAGGGCAAGCAGGGGGCGGCGCATGGATCGAGGAAATGTTCGCAGTGAACCTTAAGTCGCCTGCGCCGGCCTGCCATCCCCCCCTCAGCGATTCAATTCCGCAGCGGCGGCGGCCACACCGGCACCGGTGGGCACCTTGCCCAGGCCCAGATCCTGCAGGGTCGCTTCAATCGCCGCCACGGCGGTGAGCACGTCGCGGTCGCAGACGAAGCCCAGATGGCCGATGCGGAACACATGGCCCTTGAGATGGTCCTGGCCGCCGGCGAGCAGGATGTCGAAGCGGTTCTTCACCTCCTTGCGCAGGCTCTCGGCATCAATGCCTTCCGGGGCCACCGCGGTGATCGCGGGGCTGCCGTGGCCGGCGGCGGCATAAAGAGGCAGGCCGATCGCCTTCATCGCCGCCTGGGTGGCGCGGCGATGGCGATCGTGGCGGGCAAAGATCGCCGCCAGGCCTTCGTTCTGCATCATCTCGAGGGCGGCCTCGAGGGCGAAGTAGAGGTTGATCGCCGGCGTGAAGGGATTGCTGTCGGCCTTGGCCGATTTCCGGTACTTGCCGAGGTCCAGATAGAACTTCGGCAGGTCCGAGCGCTCATAGGCCGCCCAGGCGCGCTCGCTCATCGCCACGAAGCTCAGGCCTGGCGGCATCATGTAGCCCTTCTGGGATCCGGAGCCGATCACGTCGAGGCCCCAGGCGTCCATCGGCACATCGCAGGCCCCCAGGCTGGTGACGCAGTCGGCGATGGTGATGGCGGTGCCATGGGCGCGCACATGGGCGGCGATGGTCTGCAGATCGTTGATCACCCCAGTGGAGGTTTCCGAGTGGGTGAGGATCACGGCCCGGATCGCCTTGGCGGTATCCGCTTCCAGCGCCGCTTTGAACGCCTCCGGATCAAGGGGCTGGCCCCACTCGGCCTTGATCACCTGCACGTCGAGGCCGTAGGCCTTCGCCACCTTCACCCAGCGTTCGCCGAACTTGCCGTTGTCGCCGCAGAGCACCCGATCGCCGCGGCTGCAGGTGTTGATGATGCCCGCCTCCATGGCGGCAGTGCCGCTGCCGGTGATCACCAGCACGTCATCACTGGTTTGATGCAGCCACTGCAGTTGCTCGGTGGTGCGCTTGACGATCTTCTGGAAATCGGCGCTGCGATGGCCGATCGGATGGCGACCCATCGCCTGCAGCACGGTTTCCGGCACGGGGGTGGGGCCCGGAATCATCAGAGTGAGCTTGTCCTGCATGGGAAGGCTGGCGAAGGGCGCGGCGATGGATGGGGCGGATGGAGGGGGCGAAGCGGTGCCCGGCTGAGTGATTGGGTGGGCGCAACTGGGCCCTTGCCTTGCCGTGCGGCGGCATTGCAATCCTCCACCATAAAAAACGGCCTTCCCGCCCCCGCCCCTGCTGGGCTTGCCCACCAACGTCCTGAGCCGATGAGCAACGATCACGCCCGTGCCAACCCGGCGGTTCCGGGGCCGAGCCGCGGGTTCACCCTGCCGGTGTGGCTGGCGGCCGCGGCCCGCTCCGCCCTGGCCGTGCTGCTGCAGGAGCCCTTCGCCGCGGCGTGTCCGCTGCAGTTGCTGCGGCCCGCCCGGATTGCGCCGGTGCCGGTGCGGGCCGCCGCCTGGCTCGACGAGGGCTGGGCCCTGGGGGAAACCTGCTGTGACCCGGGCGATGGTCTCGATCTCACCCGGGGCCTAGTGGTGTGGGTGCTGGCCCGCTGGCTGGAATCGGCGGACGGAACCGGCGTCGACCCAAGCTCCCCGCAAGCCTCGATCGTGCTGGAGGCGGGCGAAGGGGTAGGCGTGCTCGCCGATGGCGGCGCCGCCTGCCTGTCCGGGTACGCCTGGGACCTGCTGGAAGCCAACCTGCTGCCGCTGCTGCCCGCCGGACGGCGGCTGCAGCTGCGGGTGGTGTTGCCGGCGGGCCGTCTGCTGGCTGAGCGCACCAGCAATGCCGCCTTTGGCGTGGTGGAGGGCCTGGCCCTGATCGGCGCCCAGGCCGAGGTGCAGGCCAGCGCCGCTCCCGACCAGCTGCAGCGCACCCTGGCGGCCCTGGCCGAACGCTTGGCAGATTCCGATTTTGGCGGTGATCTGGTGCTGGTGATCGGCGAGAACGGCCTCGATCTGGCCCCCCGGCTGGGCCTGCCGGCGGCCCTGCTGCTCAAGTGCGGCAACTGGCTGGGGCCGGTGCTGGTGGCGGCCGCCGCGGGCGGGGTGCGGCGGCTGCTGCTGTTTGGCTATCAGGGCAAGCTGATCAAGCTGGCCGGCGGCATCTTCCACACCCACCACCACCTGGCCGATGGCCGCGCTGAGGTGCTCACCGCCCTGGCGGCGCTGGAGGGACTGAGCGGTGAGGCCCTGGCCGAGCTCCATGGCGCCGCCACCGTGGAGGCGGGCCTGGCAACGCTGGCCCTGGCCGATCCAGCCCGGGCCGAGCGCTTGCGCCAACGGATCGCGGCCACGGTCGAAGCGCGCACCGGCGCCTACCTGCAACGCCATGGGGTCGGCGGGCCGGCGGTGGGAGCGGTGCTGTTCGATCGTTCTCGCCAGATCCGGGCCCAGGGGCCGGTGGGCGCCACCTTGCTGGAGGCCTTCAGGGGCCCGACCTAGGGTGCACGCAGCCAGCCAGCGGTTGACGGTCGATTGGACCGTTCAGACCGGAACCGACTCTAACGATGCCCCCTTCGACGACTGATGCCCCCGCCACGGGTCGCCAACCTGCCATCGTCATTCTGGATTTTGGTTCCCAGTATTCGGAACTGATTGCCCGCCGCGTGCGCGAAACCGAGGTGTTCTCGCTGGTGATGGCTTACACCACCAGCGCCGAGGAGCTGCGGGCTCTGGCGCCCAGGGGAATCATCTTCAGCGGTGGGCCGAATTCGGTCTATGAGGAGGCGGCGCCCCTGTGCGACCCGGAGCTCTGGGATCTGGGCATCCCGATTCTGGGGGTCTGCTACGGCATGCAGCTGATGGTGCAGCAACTGGGCGGCTCAGTGATCGCCGCTGGCCGAGCCGAATACGGCAAGGCACCCCTGCATGTCGACGACCCCACCGATCTGCTCACCAACGTCGATGACGGCTCGACGATGTGGATGAGCCATGGCGATTCCGTGGAGGCGCTGCCGCCGGGATTCGTGCGTCTGGCCCACACCGACAACACCCCGGAAGCCGTCGTGGCGAACCACGATCGGCGCTTTTATGGCGTGCAGTTTCACCCGGAGGTCGTGCATTCCAGCTGTGGCATGGCGCTGATCCGCAATTTCGTCTACCACATCTGCGGCTGTACTCCCGACTGGACCACGGCCACCTTTATTGATGAAGCGATCGCTGACGTGCGTGCCCAAGTGGGTGAAAAGCGGGTGTTGCTGGCCCTCTCCGGCGGTGTGGATTCATCCACGCTGGCCTTCCTGCTGCACCAGGCGATCGGCGATCAGCTCACCTGCATGTTCATCGATCAGGGCTTCATGCGCAAGGGGGAACCTGAGTTCCTGGTGGATTTCTTTGACAAGCGTTTCCATATCAATGTGGAGTACATCAATGCGCGTGAGCGCTTCATCTCCCAGCTCGCCGGCATTTCCGATCCCGAGGAGAAACGCAAGATCATCGGAGCTGAGTTTATCCGGGTGTTTGAGACGGAGAGCAAGCGTCTCGGCCCCTTTGATTACCTGGCCCAGGGCACCCTTTACCCCGATGTGATCGAGAGCGCCGGTACGGGCATCGATCCCAAGACCGGTGAGCGGGTGGCGGTGAAGATCAAGAGCCATCACAACGTTGGTGGTTTGCCCAAGGATCTGCAGTTCAAGCTGGTGGAACCCTTGCGGCGGCTGTTCAAAGACGAAGTGCGCAAGGTGGGCCGCAACCTGGGCCTGCCGGAGGAGATCGTCGGCCGCCATCCCTTCCCGGGCCCCGGCCTGGCGATCCGCATTCTGGGGGAAGTGAGCAACGACAAGCTCGACATCCTGCGCGATGCCGACCTGATCGTGCGCGAGGAAGTGCGTAACGCCGGCCTGTATCACGACATCTGGCAGGCCTTCGCCGTGCTGCTGCCGGTGCGCAGTGTGGGGGTGATGGGCGACAAGCGCACCTATGCCTATCCGATCGTGCTGCGTTGTGTGTCCTCGGAAGACGGCATGACCGCCGATTGGTCGCGCCTGCCCTACGAGCTGCTCGAGCTGATTTCCAACCGCATTGTCAACGAGGTGCGCGGTGTCAACCGAGTCGTGTACGACATCACCAGCAAGCCCCCCGGCACCATCGAGTGGGAGTAGCCCAAGGCCTCACCATTGCAGGCAATGGAGTAAGGGCGTTACAGGGCTCTCTGGCTCCTGCCTCTATGGCGCCCTGCTGTCTTCGGGATGGCGATGTCGACGGGATAGCGATGTCTTCTGGATAGTGATGTCAACGGCACTTCCAGACCTCTGAAAGAACCCCCCTGAGGCCAGGCCCAATCTCAGAGGGTTGAGCAAGAACCGCTTCTGAAGTTCCATGGATGGGACAGTGCCAGCGGGTGTGTTGTGCGCCGCTGGATGGCCGTCCATTCGGGGCAAGGCCGCGGGGCTGGGGGACATCAGCACCCACGAGATCCGAAGGCCTGAAACCCCGCTGCCTGAGGGGCGGAAGCTGGAGGGACTTCAGGGTGCAAGGACCCAGCCCCACGGGGATCCGTCCGCGCGCGCGCTTCGATCTGGCTGCGCCTTCAAGGGATTGGAGCAACACCGCCGCGCCCCCCGATCC
Organism: Synechococcus sp. UW140; assembly: GCA_945872185.1. Classification (GTDB taxonomy): domain Bacteria; phylum Cyanobacteriota; class Cyanobacteriia; order PCC-6307; family Cyanobiaceae; genus Cyanobium. Next base: position 13,517 of record CAMBZX010000006.1, read on the forward strand.
CGGCCCCAGGGGCTGGCTGGTCGCCGACCCAGCGCTTGTCGCCGCTGTTCCGATCGGCGAACCGCGGCGACAAGCGCCCCTGTGCCGCTTCAGCCGGTCGTCGGTTGGGCTGGCTCAGGCAGGCTGCCGCCGATACCATCGGACACCGATCCCCTGGCCCGTGACTGCCGTACCACCTGTCGTCAGTACGTCATCCTCCGGCACCAGCGGTGCCGAGCCGGACGTGCAGCTGCAGCGCCGCCTCCAGCAGGACAGCATCGTGCTGGCCGGCAAGACCGTCTTCCTCAACCCCTTCCTTTACTGGCGCCGCTTTGACGCCAACACCGATCGCTGGCTGCGGGAGCCCGGCCAGCTTCCCGAAGAACAGATCGAGGCCAACCGCCTGCGCTTTTATCCAGAGCTCGACTGGGCGCTGATCGAGCCCGAGGAGCGTGCCGTCAAGGACGGTGCTGTTGAGATGTTTCTCAAGAGCCTGGAGCTGATCATCACCTTCAATCCCGAGCTCAGCGCCGGCCATCTGCTGGAGGTGGAGCGCAAGATGGCGGTCACCAAGAAGAAGGCCTTCGAGCGCTGGGTTGAGCGGGCTCTGAAGCGCCGCCTGCAGGAGCAGCAGCGAGAGCGCCGTCGCTTCGATCGCGATCGGGCGCTGCGGGGCTGGATGGAGTGGTTTTCGCTCGACACCACCCGCCAGGCCCTGCTGCCGCTCTCGGCCCTGCTGGTGATCGCCGTCGCGGCGGGCTGGTGGTTCGGCAGTCAGCGCTGTTTCCGTCAGGTGATCATCGATCCCGGCATTCAGCGACCCTCCGTCTGAACCTGAACCTGAACCTGAACCTGAACCTGTGCCTGCGCGTGGCTCGGCACGCCAGACTGCCGGCATCCTGCTACTACTTCCTGGCCATGGCTGCCGATCCCCTGGACGCTCTGCGGCTGACGCTGATGCAGGACGTGCTTCCTGTTGGTATGGCGATGGTGGATCGGGCCCGCCGTGGCGGCCCCAGGGAAGTGCTGGCGGCCTTTGATGGCAGCAGCGCCGATCCCCTCGGCCAGCTGCGTCAGGAGGGAGAGCCTGGGGCCTCCCAGGTGCGGGAAGGTCTGGACCGATTCCAGCCTGGTCTCGGCAATCCGGTGGTGAAGGTGGAGGTGCGTGATGTGGAGCCCAGCGAGCCGCTGGAACGTGCCGAGCCGCTGGAGCGCACCGATCCGGCCGAACTCCAGAGTGCCCTCACCCGCATTGCCTCACGTCTCAGCTTGCTGGAGCAGCGCCTGATCGCCGCCGAGGGAGCCGCCGAACCAGCCGCGCGCCGTTGACATGGGCTACGGCGGCCTGTCCTCACGCCAGACCGGTGTGGGTGCCCAACCGGCGCTGCTGCTGCTGCTGGTGCTGCTGTTCTCCGGCGCCATCGCCGCCCGCCTGGCCTGGTTGCAGTTGCTGCACGGCCGTGAGTACCGGGCAATGGCCGATGAAAATCGTATTCGCCTGATTCCTCGCGATCCGGTGCGGGGCCGGCTGCTGGATCGCCATGGCCGGGTGCTGGCCACCAACCGACTCACCTACCAGCTCTATCTCCAACCTCGTTTGGTGGAGGAGCGGCAATGGCCGGCCCTGAGGGAGCGGCTCAGTCGGCTGCTGGCCATTCCGCCGGCCCAGCTGGAGTTGCGGTGGCGCCAGGGCCAGCGCCGCTCTGACGCCTTCCGAATCCATCTGGCGGGCCCACTGACACCCGTTCAGGTGTTGCGCTTCCGCGAGCAGGCGGGCCTGCTGCCGGGGGCCGAGGTGGCCGCCGATGTGCTGCGCTCCTACCCAGGCGGGCGGTTGGCTTCCCATCTGATGGGCTACACCAGCAGCATCTCCGAGGAGGAGTACCAGCGACTGCGCGACAAGGGCTATCGCCTCAGTGATCGCATCGGCCGCAGTGGCCTTGAAAAGGTCTTCGAATCCACCCTGCGGGGCGAATGGGGCGGCCAACAGTTGGAGGTGGATGCGGCGGGCCAGGTGCAGCGGGTGCTGGGTGACAAGCCCGCCAAAGCCGGACGCGATCTGCGCCTCACCATCGACCTGGACCTGCAACGGGCAGCGGAACGGGCCCTGGACTCCGTCGCCAAGGGGGCGATCGTGGCCATGGATCCCCGCACCGGCGCCATCCGGGCGATGGCCAGTCGGCCCAACTTCGATCCCAACATCTTTGCGGAGGGGCCCACCACGGCCCAGTGGCACGATCTCAACCGACCCGATGCGCCGATGTTGAACCGGGCCTTCCAGGGGTTTCCGCCGGCCAGCACGTTCAAGATCGTCACCACGATCGCCGGGCTCGAATCCGGCAAGTTCGGCCCCAACTCGACGTTGCCGACGATGAGCCAGTTCTGCTATTACGGCCAGTGCTACGGCGACCACGGCGCCTTCGGTTCGATCGGCTTTCAGAAGGCCCTGGCGGTGAGCAGCAACAGTTTTTATTACCAGGTGGGCCTGAAGGTGGGTCCCGACCAGTTATTCAAGGCGGCCCGGCGCCTCGGCTACGGCCAGCACACCGGCATTGAGCTCAAGGAGGAGGAGAGCGAAGGGCTACTGGGGGATCCGGCCTGGAAGCAAGCGGTGTTGCACGAGCCCTGGACTCCGGTGGACACCATCACCTCGGCGATCGGCCAGGGCGCCGTGACCGTGACGCCGATTCAGATGGCCCGGCTCTACGGCGCCATTGCCAATGGCGGCACCCTGGTGACTCCCCATCTGGTGGAGCACGCAACCCCCCGCCACTGGCTGGCCCTCAAGCCGGAAACCCTGCGGGTGCTGCGGCAGGGTTTGCGGATGGTGGTGACCGAGGGCACCGGCCAAGTGCTCAACGATCCCACGCTGCCGGCGGTGGCCGGCAAGACCGGCACCGGAGAGGATCCCCCCCGGCCAGACCATGCCTGGTTCGGTGGCTATGCCCCGGCCGGCCGACCAGACCTGGTGATCGTGGCCTTCGGCGAGAACAGTGGCGGCTATGGCGGCACGGTGGCGGCGCCGATGGTGCGGGCGCTGATGAGCACCTGGTTCCGCAGCGGTCACGGCCGGTGAGCTTCAGGCCAGCTGCAGATCCCGCAGGCCGAGCACCTGGCGGTAGTAGCGGCGCAGTTGGTCGGTGGCGCCGGCCCAGCCCCAGCGTTCCGCCTCGGTGCGGGCGGCCAGGCGCAGACAGCGGCGGGTGTTGGCATCGCCCAGGAGCCGATCCACGGCCGTCACGAAGCTGGCGGGGCGATCGGGGTCGTAGAGGCAACCGTTCACGCCGTCACTGACGATGTCGGGAATGCCCCCCCGGTTGGCCCCCACCACCGGGCAACCCGCCGCCATCGCCTCCAGCAACACCAGGCCCAGGGTCTCGGTACTGGAGGGGAACAGGAAGGCATCACCGCTGGCATAGGCCGCGGCCAGATCCGCGCCGCTCAGATAGCCGACGAAGGTGGTGGCGGTGCCTTCGAACGTCTTTTCCAACTGCTGCCGGTAGGGTCCGTCGCCCACCAACGCCAGGCGCGCCTGGGGGATGGCCTCGAGCACCGGCCGGATACGTTCGATCTGTTTTTCCGCCGACAAGCGGCCGATATAGAGGAGCAGGTTGCCGCTGTCGCTGTGGCCGCCGTGCAGCCGCTCCCGCATGGCCGCCGAGCTCAGTTCGGGTCGGAACAGATCGGTGTCCACACCCCGCTGCCAGAGGGCTGTATGCTGGATGCCCTTGGCGGCCAGCTCGTCCACCATGGCGGTGGAAGTGCAGAGGTTGAGCTGGGCCTGGTTATGGGCAGCCTTGAGCAGTTCCCAGAGCAGCGGTTCGAGCATGCCCATGCCGTAGTGCTCGAGGTACTTGGGCAGGTGGGTGTGGTAGCTGGCCACCAGGGGCAGGCCGCGGGTCTTGGCCAGCCAGATGCCTCCCAGGCCCAGCACGGCGGGGTTAACCACATGCACCAGGTCGGGAGCGAAGTTCTCCAGGGCCTCCGACACCGCTGGCCGGGGCAGGGCCAGCTTCAGCTCCGGGTAGAGGGGCAGCGGCATCGCCGGCACACCCACCACCCTGGCGCCGCAATAGCTTGCCGGCGCCCCTTCCGGGCAGAAGATCAGCACCTCGTCGCCGGCGGCCACGAGATGCTCCACCGTCTTGGTGAGTCGCGTCACAATGCCATCGACCTTCGGCAGGAAGGTTTCGGTGAAAAAAGCGATCTTCACGCGTGCAGACCCCGGCTCACACTGGAGATTGGATCGCCTGGGCCTGACGGCTGGTCCAGGCGGAAACGCAAGGGATGCGCGAGCGGTCGCAGCGGTCGGCCCAGCGCCGGGCCACATCCACCACCTCGGCCAGCAGGCCGTCATCGAGGGTGGTGGGCCGCAGACCCAACTCAATGAAGCAACGATTGTCAACGATCAGGTCGTTTTCGATCGCTTCCTTGCGCGGATTGGGCAGGTAGTTGATCTCGGCCTCGGTAAGGGCCGCCACCTTGCGGGCCAGTTCGCCCACCTGATGGCTTTCGGTCATCTGGTTGAAGATCTTCACCTTCTCACCGTGACTGGGGGGATGTTCCAGGGCGAGCTGCACGCAGCGCACCGAATCACGGATGTGAATGAAGGCCCGGGTCTGGCCGCCGGTGCCATGCACGGTGAGCGGATAGCCGATCGCCGCCTGCATCAGGAAGCGATTGAGCACGGTGCCGTAATCGCCGTCGTAGTCGAAGCGATTGGTGAGCCGGGGATCCTTCTCGGTGAGGGCGGTGTTGGTGCCCCAGACAATGCCTTGGTGCAGATCGGTGACCCGGATCGCGTCGTTCTTGTTGTAGTAGAAGAACAACAATTGATCGAGCGTCTTGGTCATGTGGTAGACGCTGCCGGGATCCGTGGGATGGAGGATCTTCTCGGCGAAGCGGCTGCCATCGGGCTGGGGCACCTCAACGGTGAGATAACCCTCAGGAATCGTGGCGCCGCGGTGGGAGCCATAGCCGTAGACGCCCATGGTGCCGAGGTGCACGATGTGCACGTCCAGGCCGCTCTCAACAATGGCCGCCAGCAGGTTGTGGGTGCCGTTGACGTTGTTGTCGACGGTGTAGCGCTTAGTGGCGCTGCTCTTCATCGAATAGGGGGCTGCACGCTGTTCGGCGAAATGCACCACTGAATCGGGCCGCTCGCTGCGCAGCAGCTCCAGCAGGCGGTCGTACTCCTGGGCGATGTCGAGCAGCACGAACCGCATCGCTCGGCCTCCCACCTGCTCCCAGGCCCGCAGTCGCTCCTGCATGGTCGCGATCGGGGTGAGCGACTCCACCCCGAGGTCGATGTCGATCTTGCGCCGACTGAGGTTGTCGACGATGACAACATCGTGGCCAGCATCGGCCAGGTTCACCGCACAGGGCCAACCACAGAACCCGTCACCGCCGAGAACGAGAACCTTCACCCCAGTCTCCTGAACGAGCAGTTGCCCAGCCGCGTCAAGCTACTACAGGCCTTTGGCCGGGCCCCGGCGACGAGGCGCTGATTCAGCTGATGGCCGCTGCCACAGCCAGCAGCAGCAGCACCAACACCAGGCCGCCGATCAGCAGCAAGCGGTTGCGGGAGCGGCCTTCGCCCGCCTCGATCAGCACCATGCGGGGCTCGTTGGCGAAGGCATTGAGCCTGCCGCCGTCTTCTTCTGTCACCTGCATGGAAGGAGTCCAGTGAGTCGCAATACGTTATGGATCCCCTGCCAGGGCTTGCCCACTCCGGCATGGTTCGTCACATGGGGGATGAGCGTCAGACCTCAGACGCCGATGCGCCCCTGCGTCGGCGAACTGGCATTGGCGTCGGCCCGGATCGGCAGCCGCCCGCTCCGGAATGCGCAGCGGCCCGCCACGGTGGCCATGGCCATGGCGCCAGCCATGGCGGCAGGATCTCCCGCCAGGGCAATCGCACTGTTGATCAGCAGGGCATCGGCGCCCATCTCCATGGCCTGGGCCGCTTCGCTCGGCACACCCAGACCGGCATCCACCACCACCGGCACGCGCGCCTGCTCAATGATCAGGGCGATGTTGGCGGCATTGCGGATCCCCTGGCCCGAACCGATCGGCGAGCCCAGGGGCATCACCGTGGCGCAGCCCACCTCTTCCAGGCGCTTGGCGAGCACGGGATCGGCATTGATGTACGGCAGCACCGTGAAACCTTCCTTCACCAGTTGCTCCGCCGCTGCGAGGGTGCCGATCGGATCCGGCAGCAGATGGCGGCTGTCGGGAATCACCTCCAGCTTCACAAAGGTGTTGTCTTCCTGGCCGGCCAGCTTGGCCAGTTCGCGGCCCAGGCGGGCCACCCGGATCGCCTCCTCCGCCGTGGCGCAGCCGGCTGTGTTGGGCAGCATCCAGATGCGCTGCCAGTCGATCGCCTCCATCAGGCCGCCATGGCCCGCCGCCTGGCTCTGCACCCGCCGCACGGCCACGGTGACGATTTCGCAGGCACTGGCGAGCAGGCTGGCCTGCATCACGGCCAGAGAGGGGTACTTGCCGGTGCCCGTCATCAGGCGACTGCGGAAGCGGCGCCCGCCGATCACCAGGCTGTCCTCGACCGCCGGCACCGAGGGGGACAAGGCGTCGGGGCCCAGGGCCCAGGGGGCCGCTCCGGCGACCTTGGGGTCGTTAGGACCGCCGGACGGGGCTGTGGCTGGGGGGAAATCGGCCACGGGTGGATGCAGCAATGGTCGTCTCGCCCCTAGTCTGCGCTCCGGACCTGCGAACGGACGACATGCCGCTGCCCCTGCTGCTTGCGGTCAGCCCGCTGCCCAGCGATGCGTTCGCGCCCTACGTCGCACCGGCCGCTTCCGACAGTGCCGACGTGCTGTTTGGCAGCGGTCCGGTCGAAACCTTTGATCCCATCGGTCGCGCCGAGCTGCTGGCTCGCGATCTGCCGCGCACCTGGAGCGGGGTCTACCGCCCTTATGTGGGAGCCGCTGAGCTGCCGGCGGAGCTGCGCATCGCTTCGGCCACCGCGATCGGTCAGATGGTTGACATCCGCGGCAGCCTGGCTGTCGGCGGTGTGGAGTCGCCGGTGCAAGGCAATCTCAACGCCAAATCCGATCAGCTGGATCTGCTGTTGTTGGGAGACAAGCTGGGGGGAGACCTTGAGCCTGGTGGCCAGCTTCTCGGCCTGCAGGGCTTTCCCCTTGTCACCTGGCAGCCACCTCGGCTCACCAGCATCGGCGGTCGCCTGCTCCTGGCTCCCCAGGCCTCCCCTGCCCCATCCCGGCCAGAGTCTGCACCCCCGATCCGCGGCCTCTGGTGAGTGGCTTTGAGCCCAGTGGGGTTGCGTTGCAGCTTCGCCCAGAGGGCCAATCGCCATTCCCCCATGGCGGCAGTTCACGGCGGCCAGAGCCTTGCTGCTGTTCGGATCCAGAGAGCGCTGGTCAAGCTTTATTGAGGGAGTTTTGAGTCTGGGGAGATCGCTCGAGGCGTCCGGTTCAAGCCGCCAGCGGTTGGCTGGGCGGTCCTGAATTCCGCCAGCCGATCAGCAGGTCATGGCGCTGCAGGAGCGGTTCAGAACCGGCCCATGGCCCTGCCTCCCAGACTGATCTTTGCGCCGCACCAGGACGCCAGGATCTGTTCCCGGCCAGCAATCGCAGCCTGCTGTTGAAGCTTGGGGCCCCCACTACCCCATCAGAAGACCTGCCCGATGTCTGCCGACCGGGCAGAGCCGATGAACACTGGGTGTGGCCGGGTGGCGAAGGACCCCCAAGGTGACCGAGACCGGTTTTCAGCAGTCTTCTAAGGGCGCCGAAGATCAGGCGGCTGAGTGGCCACGGCCTTTTTGCCTACTGCCTTGTTGCCTACTGCCTTGAATCTCGGCCCAGGAGCCTGTTGCACACATACACCGTTCCGAGCGAAAAGACCAGACTCACTCCACGCCAATGCCAAATTCGGTCTCAGTTCGGGTCCGGATGGCATCTCCTCGGCAGCGGCAGCGTCCCCATTGCTGCTCGGGGATCTACGTGCAACACGCTCCTTAATCTCGGCCTTGATCTCGGCCTTTGCTGCGGCCGATGCCCTGGCCACCGCCTTTGAACGCCCGGCCATTGCCGGCGTCCTCAGGGCTGTCTTGATCCGTCAGACCACTGCGCCGATCCAGGGTTTTGAGGCGCTTGCGGGCCGTTTTGTTGTCGGGTTCGAGCTTCAGCGCCTGTTGATAAATGGCTCGAGCGTCTTCGGGCTTGAGCTGCTTCTCAAGCGCGAAGGCAAGATTGTTGAGGGCCACCGGGTATTCGGGCTTGGCCCGCAGAGCCGCTCGGTAATGGCGCACGGCCACCGGATATTTGTTCTGGGCCGCCAGGGTGAAGCCGAGGGCGTTCTCCATCAGCGCCCTGGCTTCGTCCGGGACGGGATCGCGCTCGGCAGCCTTGAGGGCCTGCTTGAGGGTATCGGTGGCCTCGGCATAGAGCCGCTTGCGCAGCTGCACCGAAGCCAGTTCGTAGAGGGTGCCGGGATCGCTGGGCAGAGCGTCGCTGCCACCACCACCACCCAGGCGCACCAACGCTGTCTCGTCGCGGCGCACCCGCAGGATCTGGCGGGCCACCACGAACGCGGCGCCGCCCAGCAGGACGATCAGGCCGATCAGATAGGCCTGGGGCAGCAAGTCGTTCATTGGGGGCCAGGGAGACCGATCAGTTAGCCGGCGGCGTTGACCACGGTGGTGAAGCTGACGGGGTCTGCCACGGCCAGCTGGGCGAGCATCTTGCGGTTCAGACGCACGTCGGCCCGCTTGAGGCCACCGATCAGACGGCTGTAGCTCAGGCCGTTGAGCCGGGCAGCGGCGTTGATCCGGGCAATCCACAGGCGACGGAAGTCACGCTTGCGCCGGCGACGGTCCCGGTAGGCATTGCAGAGGGCCTTCATCACCCGCTGGTTGGCCGTGCGGAAGAGGCTGCCGCTGCTGCCGCGGAAGCCCCGGGCCAGACGCAGAATTTTGTTACGGCGTTTGCGGGCAACGTTGCCCCTCTTGACGCGAGTCATGGCTGGAACTCAGGAATTTTCAGGTAGTCGGACTGGGGGACGCAGAAAGCTTCCGTCCCGGCCTCGGGCCCAAGGGCTCAGGCGTAGGGAAGCATCAGCGAGACGTTGTCGTGATCGCGATCGTCGACCACCGCCATCGTGCCCAGATAGCGCTTGCGCTTGGGGCTCTTGTGATCGAGGAGGTGGTTGTGGAAGGCACGCCGGCGCATGAACTTGCCGCTGCCGGTGATCTTGAACCGCTTGGCGGCCGCTTTGCGGGTCTTGAGCTTCGGCATTGCGGTCAGCGCAGGCACAAACAAGCAGAGTACGACGTGGAGGATCCTTCTTCCAACCCCCCTGCCGCGCTCCGTCGCCCGCTTCGCTTTCGATGCCTGTTTCCCTGCCTCTCCTCCCTGCCCGTCGGCTGGTCCAGGCCGCCTGTCACAGCCTGGTGGCTGGACTGGTGCTGGCGGGAGGTTGCCGGGCGTCCTCGCTGCCCCCAGCCAGCCCAGGCCCGGCGGCGCTGCCTGATCCCCCCTCACTCCCGGCGGCGGCGCCGGTCGCTGAGGTGCCAGCACCGCCAGGCCCCTTGCATTGGCCGGTGTCCGCTCCGGCGGCGATCCAGCCCGCCGATCCGGTGCTGTGGGTGGCCCTGGCCGCTCGTATCGGTCCTGGCAACGATGCCGCCGACGCTCCACCCCTGCGGCTGCAGTCGGCGGGCGGGGCGCTCACCCTGATCGATGCCAAGGGCCAGCGGTTCATGACGCCCCAGCTGCTGCTGCACTGGCGGCGGCGGCCCCTGCCGGCCCCGCTGGTGATCCAGCGGCGGGTGGTGGGCCCCTTCCCCAGCTACGAAAGCGCTGACCAGGTGGCCCGTGGCTGGCGAGCCCAGGGGACCAGCGTGCAAATCGCCAAACCCGGTGAGTGGGAGCTCTGGGCCCCCCCCGACGCCCCCGATCCGATCGGTCAGTCGGTGCGCTTGGTCACCAGTACGGAGACCAGTCAGCTGGTGCTGGAGCTGCGCCGCTCCCAGGGCACCGTCGACCTGAGCGGACCGCTGCGGCTCGAGGCACCCCAGGGGTTGAATTGGCAGGGGGGCACCTACGCCGGCCCCTTCCGGTTGCAGGCCGATGCCTATGGCACCTGGAGCCTGGTGGAGCAGGTGCCGCTGGAGCGCTATCTGGAGGGGGTCGTACCCCACGAGATCGGTGCCGGCGCCCCGCCGGCGGCCCTGGCCGCCCAGGCGGTGCTGGCCCGCACCTGGGCGGTGCGCAATCGCCACCGCTTCGTGGTTGATGGTTACCACCTCTGCGCCGACACCCAGTGCCAGGTTTACAGCGATCCGCGCTTGGCCGGCGCCGAGGTGCGGCAGGCGATCGACTCCAGCCAAGGGCAGGTGCTGGCCGCCGCCGGCCAGCCGATTCATGCCGTCTATCACGCCAGTAATGGCGGGGTGGCCGCCGGTTTCGAGGAGGCCTGGCGGGGCGAGGCGCTGCCCTACCTCCAGGCCTTCGCCGATGGCCCCGCAGCCTTTTCGGCCCGGTTCCCCCTGCCCCTGGCGTCGGCGCGCTTGCCGGAGCTGCTGAGCGACGGAGGCCAGGCCTGGGGTGCGGACCATCCCGCCTTTCGCTGGCGCCGCCGGGTCACCGCGTCCCAACTGCAGGAGGCCCTGGCGGGGGGCGCTCCCGGGGGAGCTCTGCCCAGCCGCTTGAAGGTGCTGAAGCGGGGCGCGAGCGGAAGGGTGCTGGCCCTGGAGATTGGCGGTAACGGCAGCAGCAAGGTGCTGCGCCTGGATGCCATCCGCCGCACCTTGCGCCAGTTGCCGAGCACCCTGTTCCGGGTCAGCCCGGCGGGGCCCGGGGTGTGGCTGGTGGAGGGCGCCGGCTTCGGCCATGGCGCCGGACTGTCCCAGGCTGGGGCGATTGATCAGGCCCGCCGGGGCTGGAGTCGCGATCAGATCCTGCGTCACTATTACCGAGGCACGGAGCTCGTGCCGCTCCAGGCCCTTGGCGATGCCCTTTAGAGTTCCTCAACTTCCGGGGATGCCATGACCGGCGGCGGTAGTACCAGTGATGGCCGCCCGGATGGCCGACCAGATGGCCGCCGCGGCAAGGCCGCGCTGTTCCTGCTGTGCTGCACGGCCGCTGGAATGGCACCCCATGGGCTGCCGCCGCTGCTGCGGCTGGTGCCGGCGTTGATCCTGGCCGTGCTGCTGGGTGGCTACAGCTTTCGCACCGTGCTGCGCCAGGCCGCCCGCGGGGTTGTCAGCGAGCCGGAGAGCCAGGCCTGCGGCGGTGAGCGGCCGGAGTCCCTCGAGCTGCCCTTGCTGGATGTGGTGGTCGCAGCCCGCGATGAGCAGGCGGTGATCACCCGGCTGGTGCAGCGGATCATGGCGCTTCGCTACCCCGCTGAACGCCTGCTGCTCTGGGTCATTGATGACGGCAGCGAAGATCGCACGCCCGAGCTGCTGCTCCAGCTCCAGAGCCAGTACCCCCAGCTGCGGGTGCTGCGCCGTCCCCGCGATGCCGGTGGGGGCAAATCGGGAGCCCTGAACCTGGTGCTGCCCCAGCTCCAGGGCCGCTGGTTGCTGGTGCTCGATGCCGACGCCGATCTGCAGATCGATCTGCTGGAGCGCCTGCTTCCCTGGGCTGAGAGCGGTGGCTGGGCCGCTGTACAGCTGCGCAAGGCGGTGGCCAATGCCCAGGTGAATCTGCTGACCCAGGCCCAGGCCATGGAGATGGCTTTCGATGCCATCATCCAGCTCGGTCGCCTGGCCGGCGGCGGTGTGGCGGAACTGCGCGGCAACGGTCAGTTGCTGCGCCGCGAGGCCGTGATCGCCTGTGGTGGCTTCAACGAGGCCACCGTCACCGATGACCTCGATCTCAGTTTCCGCCTGCTGCTGCAGCGCCAACCGATCGGCCTGCTCTGGGATCCCCCGGTTCAGGAGGAGGCCGTGCTCAGCCTCAGAGCCCTCTGGCGGCAGCGGCAGCGCTGGGCCGAAGGCGGCCTGCAGCGCTTTTTTGATTACGGCCCCGGACTGCTTTCCGATCGCCTCGGTTTCCGCCAGAAGCTCGATCTGCTCGCCTTCTTCCTGCTCCAGTACGTGATGCCGGTGATGGCCGCCGCCGATCTGATCGGCGGCTTGCTCACCGGCAGCGCGCCGACGATGTGGCCCTTCTCGATCGTTGCCCTGGGCTTGTCAGCCGTGACGATCGTGATCGGCTGCCGGCGCCCTTGCGAAGGCCCGGCCCTGCCGCTGATGACACCCCAGACCGTGGTGCTCGGCATGGTCTACCTGGTGCATTGGTTTGTGGTGATTCCCTGGGTCACCGTGCGCATGGCGCTGCTGCCCAAGCGGCTGGTGTGGGCCAAGACCCTCCACCTCGGCGGCGACTCCCACGGCGAGACCGAACTGGCAGCCCTGGATTCCATGGTGGATCAGCTCGCCCTTGAAGCCGATCCCGATCTGGCGACCGAGGCTGGCCAAGCCTGAGCCATTGGCAGGCCACGGCGAAGGCAGAGTCAGCGTTTGGCAGAGACCGCGGAGATAAAAACCGCGGAGGCAACAACTGTGGAGGCAAAAACCGCGAAACTGAAAACCGCGGAGGTAGGGCCAGCGTCGCTCAAGCAAACGGCACCTGATCAGGCCGCTTCGTTCTGCTCAGCGCTGCTGCTGCTGTCATTGAGCTCCACCACCTCGCCGTTGAAGAAATCAGCCAGACGCTTGGCCTTCTCATCGATCGGCGAGGGAAAGCCCAGAGCCTGATTGAGGGCGCCGGCGGGGGCTACGGCACTGGCGGCAGGCTGGGCTGGGCTGGTGGTGGGCTGGGCCGCTGGGGAAGCTGGCTTCGCTGGCGGGGGCGCATTGGCAGCAAGCGGATCGCCGGGGCTGCTGGCTGCTGGGCCGCTGCGTGCTGGGTGCTGGGCGTCGTTGGCCAGCGACGCCAGACCGGTTGGATGGATGGCGGCTGAAGCTCCAGGAGCAGACGCTGGGGGCGCCGACACTCCGGTTGCCGAAGCTGGAAGTGCCGAAGCGGTAGGTGCCGAACCGGTAGGCGTCGAACCGGGGTTGGCGGAATCCGTGGCCGGGGCATACCTGCGGGTCGAATCGATGGCCGCGGCAGCGGTGCCGCTCGGATCCGGGCTGACGGGGAGCGTGGTCACGGAGGGGGCTGCCGGCGGCGGCGGCGGGCCAGCGGTGCCCATGGGGTTCAGCGGCGGCTGGGGCCTTGCCGCCACGGGGGCAGGCCGGATGGGCATCGGGGGCGCCGAAGCCGTTGCACCGGCACGCGCCTCGCTGGCCCCTTCCAACAGCAGCTGGCGCGGGCTGCCCAGAGCCCGGGCCACGGCGCCCTCCAGCAAGCTGACCCGGCTCTGCACCATCGCCATCCAGGTGCCGGCGACTCGCACCACGGCGCGATGGTCGTCGAGGCGCACCAGCTGGGCCTGCTGGGAAAGCAACATGCGGGTGGAGGGCAGTTCCAGTCCGGCCAGGATCTGTTGCCAGAGCTCGGCCAGATCGGGGTTGGCCGCCGCGGCGGCTCCAGCGGCCTGGCCGGCGACCGCATCATCAGTGGGAGCGGCATCAGCGACGGCGGCCAGCGGCGGCGGAGAGGTCGCGATTCCTGCGCCTCCAGCCATGCCGGCACCACGAGCCTCCGGGGCTGCTCCGGTGACACCAATGGCGGCAGGAACATCCGCCGTTTCAAGGCCCACTGCCGGTACCGGTGCCACAGCCGGTATGCCAACAACAGCTGGTATGCCAACAACAGCCGTGCCGGGTTCCAGCACCGTGCCGGGCTGAGCTGGCGAGCGGGAATGGCGGCTTTCGGCGACCGGGGCGGCGCTGGCCAGGGGCTCGGCCAGCAGGCCCAGCACCAGCACCTCGAGCCACAGCCTCGGCTGCACGCTCAGGCGCAACTGCTGTTCGCCGCCCCGCAGCTGGGCCTGCCAGTGCAGCAGCTTGGCCTTGCCGATCCGACGGGCCACTTCGGGCAGGCGCGGCCGCAGCTGGGGTGAAACGCTCGTCAGCTCCAGTCGGTCTGGGGCCACGCCGGCTAACAGCAGGTCCCGCAGCATGCTGGCTAGACCTTGGAGCACCGCGCTCGGTTCCCGGCCCCGCTCCAGCAGGGCTCGGCAGGTTTCAATCACGCTGAGCGGTGCGGCCGCGGCCATCGCTTCGGCCAGCTCCAGCAGCTCCTGTTCGGGCACCGCTCCCAGCAGCTCCCACACCGCGATCGCTTCGATCGGGGCCGGTAACAGGCTCAGTTGGTCCAGCAGGCTTTCGGCATCGCGCAATCCCCCCTGGGCCCGTTGGGCCACCACGGTGAGGGCTTCGACGCTGATGCCGATTTCCTCCTGCTCCGCGATCCAGCGCAGGTGACCCTCCAGGGCCTCCATCGAGATGCGCCGGAAATCGAAGCGCTGACAGCGGGAGAGGATGGTGGGCAGCACCCGCTGGGGATCGGTGGTGGCGAGCACGAACACCACCCGCGGCGGCGGTTCCTCCAGGGTTTTGAGCAGGGCGTTGAAGGCTGCGGTCGAGAGCATGTGGCACTCGTCGATCACATACACCTTCCAGCGGGCCTGCACCGGCGCGAAACGGGAGCGCTCGATCAGCTCGCGGATGTTGTCGACACCGGTGTTGGAGGCAGCATCGATCTCGATCACATCGAGGGCGTTGCCGGCGGCGATGGAGGTGCAGAGCTCGCAGACGCCGCAGGGCTCGGGCGTGGGACCGTCGGCGCCGATGCAGTTGAGCGAGCGCGCCAGGATGCGGGCGCTGGAGGTCTTGCCGGTGCCGCGGGGGCCGCTGAACAAATAGGCAGGAGCGATGCGGCCGGTGCGCAGGGCGTTGCTCAAGGTGGCGGCGATCGCCTCCTGCCCCACCAGCTGAGCAAAGCGCTGCGGCCGGTACTTGTGATGCAGGGGCTGGTAGGCCTGGGCCATCGCGGTCGCCCGTGGGGACGGGGTGGTGCAGAGCGCCCCGCGCGACGCCGCGGGCCACCCAGGCTACCGGCCCTCTCCCGCGTCAAGCAGCCGCTGCAGCTGGGCCTCCATCTCCTCCACCTGGCTCAGCTGATCCGCCAATTGCTGGGCGGCCAGCCGCAGGCGCCGAAATTGGTCCTGGCCCTCCTCGGCGGGCCAGCGCCGTTCGGCCTTGGCCAGTTCCTGTTCCAGCCTCTCCTGCAGGGAACGTCGCAGGCCATCAATCTGCTCCAGGCTGCGCAGCGCCAGGGTGCGGCCCTTCTCCAGTTGCTGGGGATCGAGGTTGAGTCCTTGGCGCAACAGCACCCGTGCGCCGGTGAGCAGGGCCGCTGGCATGAACTGACCCAGGGCCAGGGCGCCGAGGCTGCCGGTATGGAGCCAGTCTTCGACCTGGCTGCTGCGATGGCGGCCGGTTTTGCACCAGTGGGCGAAGTGCTCGCAGTTGTTGAACAGCAGGTTGTAGCGCTGCTCCCCCAACCGGCCCATGGCCCGCCGCAGGGTGACGCCGGCGGGGGAGCAGTCGGCCGGCGCGTAGGGCACGGCTGTGATCGGCTGGCCGCGGCTGAATTCCAGGCGAGGACTGCGCAGGATTTCGCGACCCTCCAGGTAGTGGGCCACGGTGCCATCCCCCAGGTCGATGCCGTGGTGCATGAACAGGCCGTGCTGGCGGGGGGCCTGGAGGTGGTCGGCGGCGGCCAAGGCGGTTCAGGCAGCGTTGACGCCCGATCAGCTTGGACCCGGCAGCCGCAGTGCTGGCCCCGGACCCAGGGGGGATTGCCCGACCCGAAGGCCGGCGACTGGCGCCGGCTTCAGGCCGTGGCCGCTTCGTCCATCCGGGTGTCGCGGTCCTGGCTGGCACTGGGAATCTGCACCACCTTGCCCTTGTTGCGCTGCTCCACCAGGTCCCGGGTGATCGTGAAGGTCTGGATGTCCTGGCGCGAAGGGAGGTCGTACATCACCTCCAGCATCAGCTCCTCAACGATGCCGCGCAGGGCCCGGGCGCCGGTTTTGCGGCGATGGGCCTCCACGGCAATGGCGGCGATGGCGTCCTGGTCGAAGTCCAGGCGCACGTTGTCCATGCTCAGCAGAGTCTGGAACTGTTTGACGAGGGCATCGCGCGGTTCGGTGAGGATCGCTTCGAGGGCGTCGGTGTCGAGCGGTTGCAGCACCGCACTCACCGGCAGGCGGCCGATGAATTCGGGAATCAGGCCATAGCGCACCAGATCGTCCGGTTCGAGATGGCGCAGGGCTTCGGCCACCTGGCGTTCTTTGCCGGTGCGCGGGCGTGCCTGGCCCCCTTCGGGCAGGAAGCCAATGGCGTTGCGACCCATGCGTTTCTGGATCACGTCTTCGAGGCCGACGAAGGCGCCGCCGCAGATGAACAGAATCTGGCTGGTGTCGACCTGGATGCAGTCCTGATAGGGATGCTTGCGCCCCCCCTGGGGCGGCACATTGGCCACCGTGCCCTCCAGCATCTTCAGCAGGGCTTGTTGCACGCCCTCGCCGGAGACGTCGCGGGTGATCGAGGGGTTTTCGCTCTTGCGGGCGATCTTGTCGATCTCATCGATGTAGATGATGCCCCGCTGCGCCTGCTCCACATCGAGGTCGGCTTTCTGCAGCAGGCGCAACAGGATGTTCTCCACGTCTTCGCCGACGTAACCGGCCTCGGTGAGCGTGGTGGCATCAGCGACTGCGAACGGCACATCCAGCATCTCCGCCAAGGACTGGGCCAGCAGCGTTTTGCCGCAGCCGGTGGGGCCGATCAGCAAGATGTTGGACTTGTGCAGCCGGGTGGCTGTCTGGTCGGTTTCCCCCTTGCCGTCTCCCTGCCAGGCCAGACGTTTGTAGTGGTTGTACACCGCCACCGACAGCACCTTCTTGGCTTCGTCCTGGCCCACCACCTGCTGATCCAGGAAGCCCTTGATCTCATGAGGTTTGGGGACCTGGGCCAGGGTTGGGGCCGGCTTGGGCGCTTTCTTCGGTTGAGTCCGGCGATTGGTTTCCGGGCTGGGGCGGCTGCCGTGGCCATGGCCATCCACCAGCTCTTCGTCGAGGATTTCGTTGCAGAGATCAATGCATTCGTCGCAGATGTAGACGCCTGGTCCGGCAATCAACTTGCGGACTTGCTCCTGGGACTTGCCACAGAAGGAGCATTTCAGATGGGCGTCGAACTTGGCCATCGGCGACGGGTGGGGCGAAACAAGGAGGGGACAGGGGCGGCCGCTGATTCCAAGGATCACCTGGAACTCAGCGGCGTTTGCTCTCCTTAAGGATCTGAATGGGGCTGGTCTGGCCCCAGGGCACGGATCTCCCGGGCAAGAACGTCAGTCTGGGGCCTGCAGGCCGCTGTCGGTCACAACCCGGTCGATCAGGCCGTATTCAACCGCTTCCGCCGGTGAAAGGAAGTAGTCGCGGTCGGTGTCTTCGGCGATTTTGTCCAGCGGCTGGCCGGTGTGTTCGGCCATCAGGCCGTTGAGCGTGTCCTTGAGATACAGAATCTCGCGGGCCTGGATTTCGATGTCCACGGCTTGCCCCTGGGCGCCACCGAGGGGCTGGTGGATCATGATCCGGGCATTGGGAAGGGCCAACCGCTTGCCCTTGGCGCCGCCCGAGAGCAGGAAGGCGCCCATGCTGGCCGCGAGTCCATAGCAGATGGTGACCACGTCGGGGGCCACCTGCTGCATCGTGTCGTAGATGGCCAGCCCGGCGGTGACGGAGCCACCGGGGGAGTTCACGTAGATCTGGATGTCCTTGTCCGGATCCTCGGCCTCCAGGTACAGCAGCTGGGCCACGAGCGAATCGGCCACCTGATCGTCGATGCCGGTGCCCAGGAAGATGATCCGTTCCCGCAGCATGCGGGAATAGATGTCGAAGGCCCGATCACCACGGCCGGACTGTTCGACCACCGTGGGCAGGATGCCGGGTGCCGCGCTGGGGGGCGGCGCGGTCATGGCGTTCCAGGGCTGGGGGCCGCTCCAGTGGCTGTGCACCGGATGGCGCCGCAGGCCACCGGGGGAGGGGAACGGATTGGGTTGGGCGTCGATCACGCGGACAGTCTCAGGCCTGGGTATGGATGCAATCTATGGGCTCAGTCCTTGCCGGCGGCCGTTGTCTCGGTCTTGGTGGGGCTGACCGTGGCTGCGGCGGCGTCATCCAGAGCTTCCGCATCGCTGGTTGCCGGGGCTTTTTCAGTGACGGTGCTGTTGGCCTCAAGCCAGGCGAGCAGGCGCTCGTTCAGCAGATCGTCGCTGACGGCCAGGCGCAGCCGCTGGGGGTCGATGCTGCTGGTGTCGCTCAGGCCGAGGCTCACCTCCTTGACTTTGGCTTCGATGTCGGCCTCGGCCACCGCGATCGCCTCGGCGGCGGCCAGTGCCTTGAGCGCCAGGTTGCGACGCAGCCGTTGTTCCGCCTCCGGGCGGGAGGTGTCCACGAGGCTGCGCACCAGATCCGGGGTGAACAGTTTCTTGACATCCATGCCCTGCTGCGCAATCTGGCTGGCGGTCTGCTCGATCAGGTTGCGGATCTCGATCTGGATCAGGCTTTCAGGCAGCTCCACTTCCAGCTGTTCCACCAGCGCTGCCACCAGGGCGTCATGGCGATTGGCCCGGTGACGCCGTTCCGCGTCTTCCTGCAGGCGGGTTTCGAGATCGGCTCGCAGCTCGGCCAGGCTGTTCTTGTCGCTGGCCTGTTGGGCGAAGGCGTCATCCAGCGGTGGCAGTTCCTGGGTTTTGAGCTCGATCAGGGTGATCGCGAACTCCGCCGGCCGGCCGGCCGCGTCCGCCTGGGCATAGGACTCGGGGAAGTTGCAGGCAATCGTGCGGCTGTCGCCGGGCTCCATGCCGACGATTCCCTCGATGAAGCCGGGGATCATGCGGCCCTCCTCCAGTTCCACTTCCATGCCCTCGGAGCTGCCGCCTTCAATCGCCTCACCGGTATCCGTGAAGGTGCCGCTGAAACTCACTTCGGCTACATCGCCGCTGGCCGCAGCGCGGCCCTCCACGGGCACCAGCGTTGCCAGACGGCGACGAGACTGGTCCAGTAGCTCATCGACCCGGGCAGGGTCGTAGCTGATCGCTTCGGCTTCGGCTTGCAATCCCTTGGTGATCCTGAGGCTGGGCGTGGGCTCCACGTCCAGCTCCAGGGTGAAGGTGAGCGCCTTGCCGGGTTCAAAGCGTTCGAGCACCACCTCGAAGGCTTCGTTCAGCTGGGGCTGGCTGATCGCCTCGATCTTTTCCTGGCCCACCGCATCGCGGAAGGCGCTCTCCACCAGCTCCTCAAGGGCCGTGGCGCGGATGCGCAGAGGGCCGATCTGCTGCAGCAGCACCGGCCTGGGCACCTTGCCCTTGCGGAAGCCGGGCAGCTTGACGCTGCGGCTGAGTTTGGCCAGGGCGGCGTCGTAGCTGGCCTGGCAGCGCCCCCCGGTCACACCGATCTCCACCGCCAGTCGACTGCCCGGACGGGGGCTGGTGCTGACCTGCAGCGAGGCGTTGCCCTGGCTGGCCTCGCTCTGGGCGGTTGGGGTCTGGGCGGCTTTGGGGCTGGCGGCGGCAGGACTCATGAATGGGGCCGATCAAGCAGGGCAGCCCGCGATCCTAGAAAGTGACGCGGCCGACCCTCGCCGGTCCACCGCAGGCGCGTATTGTCGGAAAGACGCAAGCGTGCGACATATTCCTGCCCCGGTGGTAACGGCATTGGGCCGAACCGTCATTCCAGTGAGCCTTCCGGCACCCGATTCAGGTCAGCAGCAAACCGTCAGCGCAGCAGCAAACCGCAACAGCCCTACCGGTCGTTGTGTGACATCTCACCCAAATCCAGGATCCGAGCGCAGCCTTCTTCGCCCCCTGCCCCTTCGGTTTCCGACAGTCCTGTTTCCATTCCGTCCCTTCCGTTGACCGCCCTTACTGCAACCCCTTCCCCCGATCTCCGCTCTGTCTGTCCCGGTGGCCTGCCCCGCCGGCCCTTGAAGGTGGCCGTGCTCGGAGCCACCGGAGCGGTGGGTCAGGAGTTGCTGCAGTTGCTGGAGGAGCGCGCCTTCCCGGTGGCCGAGCTCACGGTGCTGGCTTCACCCCGCTCCGCCGGTGCGTCCATTCCCTGGCGTGGCGAGAGCCTCACGCTCAAGCCGGTTGAGGAGGGTTGCTTTGACGGTCTTGATCTGGTGCTGGCTTCCGCCGGCGGCTCCATTTCCCGGCAGTGGGCGCCCCGGGCAGTGGCCGCTGGTGCCGTGGTGATCGACAACTCCAGTGCCTTTCGCCTGGATCCGGCGGTGCCCCTGGTGGTTCCCGAAGTGAACCCTCAGGCCGCCTTTGCCCATCAGGGCATCATTGCCAACCCCAACTGCACCACCATCCTGCTGACTGTCGTTCTGGCGCCGCTGGCGGCGCGGCGGCCGATCCGGCGCGTGGTGCTGAGCACCTATCAATCCGCCAGTGGCGCCGGCGCCCGGGCCATGGAGGAGCTACGCCAGCTCAGCCGCACGGTGCTCGCAGGCGGCGAGCCGGTGAGTGAGGTGCTGCCCCATTCGCTGGCCTTCAACCTGTTTCTGCACAACTCACCGATGCAGGCCAGCGGCTATTGCGAAGAAGAATTGAAGATGGTGAACGAAACCCGCAAGATCATGGCCCTGCCGGATCTGCGCCTGACGGCCACCTGTGTGCGAGTGCCGGTGCTGCGCGCCCATTCCGAAGCGGTGAACATCGAGTTTGAAGCGCCTTTCCCGGTGGCGGAAGCCCGAGCTTTGCTCGCCGCGGCGCCGGGGGTGGAGCTGATCGAAGACTTCGTCGCCAACCGCTTCCCGATGCCGACCGATGTCACCGGGCGCGATCCGGTGGCGGTCGGTCGCATCCGCCAGGATCTCAGCGATCCGCAGGCGCTTGAGCTCTGGCTCTGCGGCGATCAGATCCGCAAGGGGGCAGCTCTCAATGCGATCCAGATCGCCGAACTGCTGATCGCCGGCGCACCCCAGGCTCAAGGAGGTGCGGCTTGAGCTCCGATCTCCCCACCTCTACCGATTCCACTGCCGCTGGTTCCACAGCCGCCGGTTCCGCCTCTGCTGCATGCACAGCGGCTGGCCCCCAGGCCCCCTTCGGCCGGGTGCTCACGGCGATGGTCACGCCATTCAGTCCCGATGGGGCGGTGGATCTGGCGTTGGCGGCCCGCCTGGCCGAGCACCTGGTGTCCCATGGTTCCGATGGGCTCGTGCTCTGCGGCACCACCGGTGAATCCCCCACCCTGAGCTGGCAGGAGCAGCACCAGTTGTTCGCAGCGGTGAAAGAGGCCCTGGCGGGCCGGGTGCCCCTGCTGGCCGGCAGCGGCAGCAACTGCACCGCCGAAGCGGTGGAGGCCACCCGGGAGGCGGCGGCTCTCGGTGCCGACGGCGCTCTGGTGGTGGTGCCGTATTACAACAAGCCACCCCAGGATGGCCTTGAGGCCCATTTCCGGGCAGTGGCGGCGGCGGCGCCCGAGCTACCGCTGATGCTCTACAACATCCCGGGCCGCACGGGCTGCAGTCTGGCGCCGGAAACCGTCGCTCGCCTGCTGGATTGCCCCAATGTGATCAGCTTCAAAGCCGCCAGCGGCACCACCGAGGAGGTGAGCCAGCTGCGCAGCCTCTGCGGCAATCGCCTGGCCATCTACAGCGGCGACGACGCCCTCACCCTGCCGATGCTCGCCGTTGGGGCCGTTGGTGTGGTCAGCGTCGCCAGCCATCTGGTCGGCCCGGCCATCCGCGCCCTGGTCCAGGCGTTTCTGGCGGGCGATAACGCCGCCGCCCTGGCCCTGCACGAGCAGCTGCTGCCGCTGTTCAAAGTTCTCTTCTGCACCACCAATCCCGTGCCGCTGAAAGCCGCCCTTGAAATCAGCGGCTGGCCGGTGGGTGCCCCCCGACTTCCCCTTCTCCCTGCTGAGCGCGATGTGAGACAACGACTGCATTCAGTTCTGGCCGCCCTGCGTCCCACCTGACGCCAAGGCTTGCTTCCAGCTACGGCACCACGTCCAAAACGAACGAATTATCCGGTTATCCCTTCATGACGAGTCAAAACGGTCAAGGCCATGCAGCCCAAGTCAAACAGCCCTGCCTCAGGGTGATTCCCCTGGGCGGCCTGCACGAGATCGGCAAAAACACCTGCGTTTTTGAATACGGCGACGACCTGATGCTGGTCGACGCTGGCCTCGCTTTCCCCAGCGATGGCATGCATGGCGTCAATGTGGTGATGCCTGACACCAGCTATCTGAGAGAGAATCAGAAGCGAATCCGTGGCATGGTGGTGACCCATGGCCACGAAGATCATATCGGTGGCATTCCCCACCACCTCAAGAATTTCAATATTCCCATCATCTACGGCCCGCGGCTGGCGATGTCCATGCTCCAGGGCAAGATGGAGGAGGCTGGTGTCACCGATCGCACCACCATTCAGACCATCAGCCCCCGCGATGTGGTGCATGTGGGTCAGCACTTCAAGGTGGAGTTCATCCGCAACACCCACTCGATGGCCGACAGCTTCTCGCTGGCGATCACCACACCGGTGGGGGTGATCGTGTTCACCGGCGACTTCAAGTTTGACCACACTCCCGTGGATGGCGAAACCTTCGACATCCAGCGCATGGCCCACTATGGCGAGCAGGGCGTGCTGTGTCTGTTCAGTGATTCCACCAATGCCGAGCTACCCGGTTTCGCGCCGCCGGAGCGCTCCGTGTTCCCCAAGCTTGATCACCATATTTCCCAGGCCGAAGGTCGGGTGATCATCACCACCTTCGCCAGCTCGATTCATCGGGTGGCGATGATTCTCGAACTGGCGATGAAGAATGGCCGCAAGGTCGGCCTGCTGGGCCGCTCCATGCTCAACGTGATCGCCAAGGCACGGGAGTTGGGCTACATGCGCTGCCCCGATGATTTGTTTGTGCCGATCAAGCAGATCCGCGATCTCCCCGATCGCGAAACCCTGCTGCTGATGACGGGCAGCCAAGGCGAGCCCCTGGCTGCGCTGAGCCGCATCTCCCGGGGAGAGCATCCGCAGGTGCAAGTGAAGTCCACCGACACCATCATTTTCTCTGCCAGCCCGATTCCCGGCAACACGATTTCAGTGGTCAACACGATTGACCGGCTGATGATGATGGGAGCGAAGGTTGTGTATGGCAAGGGCGAAGGGATCCATGTGTCCGGCCATGGTTTCCAGGAAGATCACAAGCTGATGCTGGCCTTGGTGCGACCCAAGTTCTTTGTGCCCGTGCACGGCGAACACCGCATGCTCGTGGCCCACGCCAAGACCTCCCACTCGATGGGCATTCCCGTCGATCACACCCTGATCATCGACAACGGTGATGTGGTGGAGCTCACCCCCGATTCGATCCGCAGGGGTGAACCGGTGAAGGCCGGGATCGAACTGCTCGATGCCTCCCGCAATGGCATCGTCGACGCCCGGGTGCTCAAGGAGCGGCAGCAGTTGGCCGAGGACGGCGTCATCACGCTGCTGGCGGTGATCACCACCGATGGCGTGATGGCCGCACCGCCCCGGGTCAATCTGCGCGGTGTCGTCACCGCCGCCGACCCCCGCAAGCTCTCGATCTGGGCGGAACGGGAGATCGGCTGGGTGCTCGAGAACCGCTGGAATCAGCTCTCCCGCAACACCGGCGGCAAAGCGCCCGATGTCGACTGGGTGGGCGTGCAGCGCGAAGTGGAGGTGGGCCTGCAGCGCCGTCTGCGGCGTGAGCTGCAGGTGGATCCCCTGATCATCTGCCTGGTGCAGCCGGCTCCTGCCGGCACACCTGCCTACAAAGGCCGGGCCGACAGCGAGCCCGACAGCCGGCCGGCCCCCCGGGTACGCCGCGAGGGTGCAACGCGTGAGGTCGTTGTCCGCGATGGCGGTCGCCAGGGCCGCAGCGACCAGGCCGCTCCCCAGCGTCAGCTGGTGACGGCCGCGGCTATCGCCGCCCCAGCCCCAGCCCCAGCCCCGGTGGCGGCCAAGGTTGTGGCGGAGGAGCCCGAGGTCAACGGTCGGATCCGTCGCCGCCGTTCAGCCGCCGTCGCTGGCTGAGCCGGCGCTCACCAGCACCCGCAGCAGCCCCAGCAGCAGTTCAGGGTCCTCCTCCTCCACGGGAGCTGGAGGATTCCGGAACAGCGCACAGAGCCCTTCCACTTCCTCCTCCAGGTCAGGGGCTGGCTCCGTCTGCGCCGTGGGGGGCTCCAGGCGCTGGGGGTCGGTAGGCGCTGCAGGCGCCTGGTTCCGTTGCCGTGGTTCTGGCACCAGCTTCTGATTGCGGTCCAGGGACTCCTGCCAGTCCAGGCGCGGCAGGGATTCGGCCTGGGCTGCGGGGCCAGCCTGCGCCTGGTTTCGCAGGATTTCGGCACTGGCGAGCGCGGCGGCGACCGACAGCGCTGTGGCTGACGCCGTTCTGTCCTCGTCAGGCCGGCCCATGGTGGCTGGTGGCTGCAGCTCCGTGAGCTCCAGTTCTTCGGCCAGGCTGGGATCGGCCTGGTGGATCTCAAACAGTTCCGGTTCCTCCACCACCTCCGGGATCAGGGTGGCTTGTTCGTCACCTGGCACGCTGACTTCGCTTCCAGGAGCGCTGGCTGCGCTTCCAGGAGCGTTGGTTTCGCTGGCGGTCGCCTCTGGTTGGGGCGGTGGGCTGTTCTCCGGAATCGCCGCTGGGGTCGCCACCGTGGTCCAGGGGGTTGGCGCCGTTGAAGCGGCTGCAGCAGCTGCCGTGCTGACCGCAGCGCCCGCCTCCAGCCAGGGCATGGCCAAGGAGCTGGTGGCCGCTGGGGCCGCTGCTACCTCCGGCTCCTGTGCTGCCGCCCCAGGCCGCGGGGATCGCGCCTCTGTTGCACCAGCCTGGATCACGGCGGCGGTTGGCTGGAGCCCCAGGCTGCACTGCTGCAGGCCCTGCTCGGCGATCTGGCGCAGGGCCAGCTCGGCTTTGCTGTGGAGCACATCGCTGTAGAGGTCTTCGGCCGCAGCGCGATCGTTGAAGCCATAGAGATGGGCGTGGGCCATCAGCAGTTGCACCCGCTCCTTCAGCCCCTCGGGGATGGGGGCGCTGCGGCGTGGGATCTCCTGCAGCAAGTCCTGGCCCTGGTCGATCACCTCGGCCCACTGATCAGCGCAGTAGGCCTGTTCGATGGCGCCGTAGCGTTCGGTGGGATTGCGGCGATCGGCAGACTCAGCCATGGCCCTCAACGTCTCGGATCAGCCTCAGTGTGGTTCGATCCCAGAACAGTTGCCAGCGTTTCGCCAGGCAGAGCCGGCCCGGGCCCCGCTCTGGGACCAGGCGTGAGAGCAGGATTTCCAGCGGTTGGCTCTCGAGGCCGGGGCCCGTGTGCCGCTCCAGCCAGTGCCGCAACAGCCGCCGTTGTCCCGCGACCGAAAGTGCCAGCAGGCCTGGGCGTGACAGGGTCGGCCTGGCCGGATCGCTGCCCTGCGTGAGGGCGGCCAGGGCCAGGTCCAGCAGCTCCTGCTGCTGCTCCAGTTCCGCTGCCAACCGTTCCGCCTGGGCGCTGATGCGCAGACTGGCGCCGGGATGCAGGGTTTCCAGCACCGGCAGCACCGCCGTGCGCACCCGATTGCGGCTGAGTCGTGCGTCGTCGTTGCTGGGGTCGTGCCAGATCGGCAGCCGCCGTTGCTGACAGATGCGGGCCGTATCGGCCCGCGAAAAGATCAGGAATGGCCGCACCAGCTGCAAGCTGTCCTCGCGGCGCCGCTCGTCAGCTTGCGGCTCGTCAGCTAGGCGCCCGCCGGAAGGGCCGAAGAGCGGACGGCTGGTCCGCAGGCTGGCGAGACCGCGCCGATGGCTGCCGCGGGCCAGATTCAGCAGCACGGTTTCGGCCCGGTCGCTGGCGGTGTGGGCCGTGAGCACGTGGCGGCAGCCTTGCTGCAGGGCTTCCCGGGCCAGGCGGTCGTAGCGCCACTGGCGGCCGATCGCTTCACGGTTACCAGCCGCCTGGCCGCCAGCGGCACTGGTTGGGGCCCGTTCCACGTGCAGGCCTAGTCCCTGGCTCCGGACCCAGGCGGCCAGCTCCAGGGCCTGCTGGCTGCCCTCGGGCCGCCAGCCGTGGTCGCCATGCCACAGCCGCAGCGTCCAGCCATGCAGGGGTTGCAGTGTGCGCAACAGCTCCAGCATCGCCATCGAGTCCTGGCCGCCGGAGATGGCCAGCAACAGCGAAGCGCCCTGGGGCAGCAGCTGGGGCTGGCGGAGCAGATGGCGATGCAGCCGGTGCTGATCGGCACCCCAGCGGGCGGGATCCGGGCCGGCTTCGGATGGGAGAATCGGCTCAGCCATTCCGCTCGCCGTCGATGACGCGTCTCTCCAGCCTGCCCCCTTCCCTGGCCCGTGCCATCGAGGAACGCCGCCTGCTCAAGGTCATCGCTGGCCTGACCAATCATGATGGCGTCTCCGTGCTGGCGATCGCCCGCGCCGCCGCCGCCGGTGGTGCCGATCTGGTGGACATCGCCTGTGACGCCGCCCTGGTGCGTCAGGTGGCTGAGGCGACTCCCGGTTTGCCGATCTGCGTGTCCGCTGTCGATCCCGAGCTGTTCCCGGCGGCCGTCGCCGCTGGCGCCCAGCTGGTGGAGATCGGCAACTTCGATGCCTTCTACGCCGAGGGCCGTATTTTTTCTGCCGCCGAGGTGCTGGCACTCACCCGCCGCACCCGGGAGCTGTTGCCCCAGGTGGTGCTCTCGGTGACGGTGCCGCACGTGTTGCCCCTTGATCAACAGGAACAGTTGGCGTTGGATCTGGTGGCCGCCGGTGCCGATCTGATCCAGACCGAAGGCGGCACCAGCGCCCGGCCCTTCAGCCCTGGCGTGCTCGGCCTGATCGAGAAAGCGGCTCCCACCCTGGCAGCGGCCCATGCCATCAGCCGGGCCCTCGCCGCGGCCGATCTGACCTGCCCGGTACTGTGCGCCTCCGGCCTCTCCAGTGCCACCGTGCCCCTGGCCTTGGCGGCCGGAGCGGCTGGCGTGGGCGTCGGCTCAGCGGTGAACCGGCTCAGCGATGAACTGGCGATGCTGGCTGTGGTATGTGGGCTGCGGGAGGCGATCACCCCGGTGGCCAGCCGCGTCGCCGGAGCCGCCTGAGCTGGGCGTACTGAGGTTGCCAGCGCTCCCTGAATCCTCCAGGGGCAGTGAGCTCTAGCCAGCGGCCCTGCACGACAAAATCACTCCGGGTTCGATCCCGCACCTGGGAGCCGCCCTGGCACTTCAGCCCCCACACCCTGCCAAAGCCTGGGGATGGTGATTGACGGCCGGGAGCTCCCGAATTGCGACATGGCGTTGTGCCTCGAGCTGGCCCTCCTTAGGTTGAAGCCCGGAACCTTCAAAGTGTCACCCCATGGGCGCGCTCATCTGGCTGGTGCAATGGCCCATCCGGGCCTTGATTCTGTTGCTCGTTTCCAAGTTGCCCCTGGGGGTGGAAATGGTCAGCTTCCCGATCGCCTTGCTGTCAGCCGTTGTCATCGGGCTGCTGGGCACGTTGCTGGTCTTGCCGCTCAAGTTCCTGTTGGCACCGATCTGGGCGATCACCTCCCTGGGAGGCCTGATCGGCCCGATCTCCTTCCTGTTCAACTGGCTGATCACGATCATTCTGTTCGGGCTGGCGGCCTGGCTGATCCCAGGGTTCCGGCTCAAGAACGGACTGGTGAGCGCCGCCCTGGGGGCCTTGGTCTACAGCGTGCTCAGCTACTTCATCCTCAAGGTGCTGGGCCTGGAAGTGCCGCTCACCCGGGCGATGGCCCAGCTGCTGTCCGGCTCCATTGGCTGATCGGCTGAAGGGTTGCCAACGTTCTGCGGGCTGCCGCCGCGGGGCTGATGTCGGAGGCCATGGACAGCGAGGGTTGGGCCATGCAGCCCGATGGATTGCCGAAGCGTGGATCTGGGGACTCTGACAACGAGCACCCGCAGTCTTCTGGACTCGCCCAGGCAGCCACCGGTGCGCTGATCGATGGCGCGATCGGGCTCGGTGGCAGCGGCTTTTCTGTCTGGACGGTTCTCCCCAGGCTCGCACTGCAGACCAGCGGCCCCAGAATGGTCGGATGCTTTTTCAGCTTCACGCCCCCTACGAACCCAAGGGCGACCAGCCCACCGCGATCGAGACCCTGGTGGCCGGGGTCGATGGTGGTGACCCCTATCAGACCTTGCTGGGCGCCACCGGCACCGGCAAGACCTTCTCGATCGCCAATGTGATCGCCCGCACCAGTCGGCCCACCCTGGTGCTGGCCCACAACAAGACCCTTGCGGCCCAGCTCTGCAATGAGCTGCGTGAGTTCTTCCCGAACAATGCGGTTGAATATTTCATCTCTTATTACGATTATTACCAGCCCGAAGCCTATGTGCCGGTTTCGGACACCTACATCGCCAAGACGGCTTCGATCAACGAAGAGATCGATATGCTGCGCCACTCGGCGACCCGTTCATTATTTGAGCGGCGTGATGTGATCGTAGTGGCCTCGATCAGCTGTATCTACGGTCTGGGCATCCCCTCGGAATATCTCAAGGCGGCGGTCAAATTCAAGGTGGGCGAAAGCCTGGATCTACGGAGCTCCCTGCGGGATCTGGTCAACAACCAATACTCCCGCAACGATGTGGAGATCTCCCGCGGTCGTTTCCGAGTGCGGGGCGATGTGCTCGAGATCGGGCCGGCCTACGAAGATCGGCTGGTGCGCATTGAGTTGTTCGGCGACGATGTGGAAGCGAT
>CAMBZX010000007.1 GCA_945872185.1 Synechococcus sp. UW140
CTGTCTGCTGATGACCGTTCAGGATTGACTTCAGCCAGGGCGACACGCTTTTGGCCCAGCCAGTTGTAGTTTCACTTTCAGTTCGGCACCCCCCAGTTCCATGCCCTTTGAGATCCCCGAGGCGCTGGCCTTCAACCTCAACTTTCTCCATCCCCTGCTGATGTGGGCGGTGCTGGGGTTGTCTCTCTATTCGATGGTGCTGGGTATCAAGGCCAAGAAGACCCGGGCTGGCACTCCCGAGCAGCGCAAGGAGCTGGTGAAGGGGCAGTTCGGCAAACGCCACTTCCAGATCGCCAGCCTGGTGCTGGCCCTGATGGTGCTGGGCACCTTCGGCGGCATGGCTGTCACCTACCTCAACAATGGCAAGTTGTTCGTCGGTCCCCACCTGCTGGTGGGCATCGCCATGACCAGCCTGCTGGCGGTGGCGGCCGCGCTCTCGCCCCACATGCAGGCCGGCAACCTGCTCGCCCGCAAGGTCCATGTGGGCCTGAACATGTCGGTGGTGACCCTGTTCCTGTGGCAAGCCCTCACCGGCATGCAGATCGTGCAGAAACTGCTGACGCCGGCGGCCTGAAGCTGCCGGGTCTGGCCTGCCGCACGGCGCCTCGGGCCGCCAGCGCCGCGTTGCTCAGAACTGAGCCCGGCGCCGTGGCGGGCAGGGAATGCCGTGGCTGCCATGGAAGTCTTCCTGCACCTTCCAGGTGAGCCGCCGCGAGATCTGGCGCACGATCTGGCGCAGCAGGTGGTCACCGCTGCTCTGCACCAGGTTGTCCGGCAACAGATTCACCATGCCCGGCAGCCGGATCCACACCGACAGCTCCAGCTGCCAGCGCACCAGGGTGTGCAGCATCAGCCGATCCACCTCCTCGTGGGAGACCTCCTCCGGCCCGGTGCTCTCATCGAGCCGCAGCGAGGCGTTGAAATCGACGTCGTAGAGGGCCTGTAAGGCTGGATCGGCATCCGGCACCGCCTCGGTGATGATCCGGTAGATGCCTTCGTCCTGGGGGAGCAGCTCGAGGCCGATGGTGGGCTCCACCTCAAAGCCGAAGTTGCCGAAGCGCCCCAGGGTGAGCACGTAGCCGTTGATCCCCAGGGGGGTCACCGCCATCGGCGCCGCACAGCGGCGGAACCAGCCCTCATGGCAATCCAGGTAGGCGGCCACCACCGAGGCCGGTGCCCGCATCTCCATGAGATCGGCAAAGGCACTGGCGTAGCGATGGACCCGTGGATCCTCGCTGGCACGCAGCAAGGTGGGTTCGGAAAGGGGTTCTGCCGTCACGCTGGTGCCGGAAGGTCGGGTGGTTGCGGCGGTCTGCGGAGTCGGGGAGGTCGTGGGGGGCGTGGGGTGAGGGGTGCTGGGGATCCGGGGGGGTGAAACCTGACTCGAGGACGCGACCGGCTGGGACAGGGGATGGCGGTCGTGGCTCATCAGTGCAGGGAGCCCCGAACAGAGGTGCAGAGGGGAATGTAAAGCCCCGCAGCCAGTGCAGTGTCGCCACCGTGACAGCGGCGCGGCCCTGGTTCAGCTCTCGGTGAGCTCCACCAGCCGCCGGATCACGTCTTCCACCACCCGATCCGGGGTGGAGGCGCCGGAGGTGATGCCCACCCGGATCGCTCCCTCGGGCAGGAACGGTTCGAGGGTTTCCAGCTCTCCGCCCAGGGGTTTGTGTTCGATCCGGTTGCCGGGACCGATCCGCTCGGGGGTGTCGATGTGGAAGGAATGGATGCCACGGGAGATGGCGATCTCCTGCAGGTGGGTGGTGTTGGAGGAGTTGTAGCCGCCGATCACCACCATCAGGTCGAGCGGTTCATCCACCAGGGCGAAGATCGCGTCCTGGCGCTCCTGGGTGGCATCGCAGATGGTGTTGAAGGCCAGGAAGTGGTCGTTGAGCCGGGCCGGGCCGTAGCGCTGCAGCATGGTGCGCTCGAACAGACGGCCGATGTCCTCGGTTTCGCTCTTGAGCATCGTCGTCTGGTTGGCCACCCCGACGCGGATCAGATCGCGATCCGGATCGAAGCCCGGCGAACAGGCGTGCTGGAAGCGGGTCATGAAGGCCTGCCGGTCTGCGGCACTGCGCTGATCGTCGTGGTCGGCGCCGGCGAGGATGTAGTCGCTCACCATCTGGGCTTCGGCTAGATCGAGCACCACCAGATAGGTGCCGGCAAACGAGCTGGTGGCCAGGGTTTCCTCATGTTTCACCTTGCCGTGAATGATCGAGGTGAAGGCGTGCTTCTTGTGTTTCTCCACCGTGTTCCACACCTTGGACACCCAGGGGCAGGTGGTGTCGACGATGTGGCAGCCCCGCTCATTGAGCAGCTGCATTTCCTGCACGGTGGCGCCGAAGGCCGGCAGGATCACCACATCGCCGGTGCCCACCTCTGAAAAGTCCTTGCAGCCATCCTTCACATCGATGAACTGCACGTTCATCTCACGCAGGTGATCGTTGACCGAGGGGTTGTGGATGATCTCGTTGGTGATCCAGATCCGCTCACTCGGGTAATGGCGGCGCGTTTCATAGGCCATCGCCACGGCCCGCTCCACACCCCAGCAGAAGCCGAAGGCCTCGGCCAGTCGCACCGTCAGCCGGCCTTCGCGCAGCTCGTGGCCGTCGGTGCGCAGGCTGGCCACCAGGTCACTCTGGTAGGCGGTTTTGAGGCTGCCGGCCACCTCCTCGCCGAGGCCGAAACCGCGGCGGTTGTAACGCTCCGAATGGTGCAGGGAACGCTTGAAAGCTCGGGTATCCACGGCTGCTGCTGCTCAGGCACCCGGGAACTCTATGGGGCTCTCCCATGCCGCGGCCGGAGCCGGCGGCGTGGCTCAGCCCTGATGCTCCTGCACCGTCGCCAAGCCGAGCCAGTCGATCGTGTCACCGCTGAAGTGGTAGCGGCAGGGCAGCACCTCCACCCCGGCGGCCAGGGCCTGGCGGAACAGCTCGCCGTAGCGGGGATCGGCCGCATCGCCCGGCGCGAAACGGTCCACATCGTGGCGGCTCAGGCAGGGCACCAGCACGGCCCGCGCCTGCGGCAGCAACGCCATCAGCTCCACCAGGTGTTTCTGTCCCCGTTCGGTCACCGTGTCGGGGAACAGGGCGAGGCGGCCGTCGCTCCAGGTGGTGTTCTTCACCTCCAGCCAGATCGGCCGCGGATCGGCGGCCCCTTCGCTCGGGCTCAGCAGCAGGTCGATGCGACTGCGGCGCCCTTCGCCGTAGGGCACTTCGGCCCGGATCGCGCCGATCGGGCCGAGCCAGGGCTCAAGGCAGCCGGCCTCGATCGTGGCGCGCACCAGTCGGTTCGGCAGGGCGGTGTTGATGCCCACCCAGATCGCGCTGCCGTCGGCGCCGGTCACCTCGGCCTGCTCCCAGGTCCAGGCCAGCTTGCGGCTGGGCGAGGGATCGTGGCGCAGGCGCACCCGTCCGCCCGGATGCAGCACCCCTGTCATCGGGCCGGTGTTGGCGCAGTGGGCGGTGACCTGTTCGCCGCTGTCGAGGGCCACATCGGCCAGAAAGCGCTTGTAGCGCTTGAGCAGCACGCCTTCCACCAGCGGGCCGGTGGTCAGCACGGTCACCGGCGAGGTTGCGGCCGTGGCAGCCGGCGGGCTGGAGGGGTGGGCGGCCCTGGGCATCGGGTCTGGCTCAGGCCGGAACGCCCGCCATACTGCCCTGTCTCCGTTTGAGCTTCGAGCCCAGGCCCCGATGGCGAGATCGCTCAAAAGGATTGCGTTGATCGTGGCCCTGGCCACGGCGCTCAGCAAGGTGGCCGGCCTGGTGCGCCAGCAGGTGATCGCCGCTGCCTTCGGCGTCGGTGCCGCCTACGACGCCTACAACTATGCCTATGTGTTGCCGGGCTTCCTGCTGATTCTGCTGGGCGGCATCAACGGGCCCTTCCACAGCGCCATGGTGAGCGTGCTGGCGCGCCGGCCGCGGCAGGAGGGGGCCCATGTGCTGGCCGCCATCAACACCCTGGTGGGGGCGGCCTTGATCGGGGTGACGCTGCTGTTGATCGTGGCGGCCGATCCCCTGGTCACCCTGGTGGGACCCGGCCTCGATGGCACCCGCCATGAGCTGGCGGTGCTGCAGTTGCGCTGGATGGCGCCGATGGCGCTGTTCGCCGGCCTGATCGGCCTTGGGTTCGGCGCCCTCAATGCCGCCGATGTCTTCTGGCTGCCGTCGGTGAGCCCGCTGCTCTCGAGCGTGGCCGTGATCGGCGGTATCGCCATCCTCTGGTGGCAGCTGGGGTCGGCGATCGTGCTGCCGCAATGGGCCGTGATCGGCGGTGTGGTGCTGGCGGCCAGCACCACCGTGGGGGCGGTGCTGCAGTGGTTGATCCAGCTGCCGGCCCTGGCGAAGGAGGGTCTGAGCAAATTTCAGCTGGTCTGGGATTGGCAGAATCCCGGCGTGCGCGAGGTGCTGCAGGTGATGGCTCCGGCCACCCTCTCCTCGGGGATGTTGCAGATCAACGTGTTCGTCGATCTGTTCTTCGCCTCCGGCATCGTCGGCGCGGCGGCGGGCCTGGGTTACGCCAATCTGCTGGTGCAGACGCCCCTCGGCCTGCTCTCCAATGCCCTGCTGGTGCCGCTGCTGCCGGTGTACGCCCGGCTCACGGCCCGGGCTGATCGCCCCGAGCTGATCGGCCGGATCCGCCAGGGGTTGATGATGTCCAACGCCAGCATGTTGCCCCTGGGGGCGGTGATGGTGGCCCTGGCCGGTCCGATCGTGTCGCTGGTGTACGAGCGGGGCGCCTTCGATCAGCAGGCCGCCGCTCTGGTGGGGGGGCTGTTGATGGCCTATGGCATCGGCATGCCTGCCTACCTGGCCCGCGATGTGCTGGTGCGCGTCTTCTATGCCCTGGGCGATGGGGTCACGCCCTTCCGCTGGTCGATGGCCGGTATTGGCCTCAATGCGGGCTTTGACTGGCTGCTGGTGGGGGCTCCGACGCCCTGGGGCCAGCAGCTGCCGGCACTCAACTTCGGCGCTCCTGGCCTGGTGCTGGCCACGGTTTCGGTGAATGTGATCACCTGTCTGGGGCTGCTGCTGGCGCTGCAGGCCAGGCTTGGCCAGCTGCCGCTGCAGGTGTGGTTGCGCGATACCGGTCTGCTGGCCGTGGCTGCCCTGGTCGGGGCGCTGTTCGGCTGGCTGCTGGCCCACGGGGTGACCTGGCCGGCTGGTCTGTTCGGGCTGTTGCTGCAGAACGCCCTCAGTGCGGGCCTGGCCCTGGGGCTCTATGGGCTGCTGGCCACCCTCTTCCGGGTGCCGGAGGCCGCCCAGCTGCTGCAGCTGCTGCAGCGCCGCAAGGCGGTCTGAGGGGCGTCGGCCCAGTCCGGCTCAGGTCCGGCTCAGGATTGCTTGACCTGGCGTTCTTCGCGCACCTGCACCGGGATCTCCAGATGGGAGCGGCCCAGCATCTGGGGGCCGTCGACGGAGTAGATGCGGGCTTCGATGCCGAAATCGCGGAAGGCCGATTCCAGTTCCTGCATCAACGCCTTCTCCACCTGGGCTTCGGCGTCCACCACCTTGCCGATCAGCCGCCCACCCAGGCGTCCGATCCGCTGGCGCACCACTTCCCGGGCATTGGTGACCTCAATGATCAGCACGGCCCGATCGCGGGAACTGTCACCCTATTCGCAGAAAGGCTCGAGCAGTTCTTCCAGATCGCGCAGCTGGCCTGGCGGCACCAGGCGCGCCAGGGGCAGCCGGGTGGCACCACCGCCGATCGGCACCTGCACGGCCTCAAGCGACTGGCGGGCGCAGATCTCTGCCCCTTGGCTGAGACGGCCGGCGCATTCGATCGCCAGGGTTTCGGCCAGGCCCGCATCCCCCAGATAGAGGTGCCAGCCGGCAATCTGCACATAGAGGCGATCCGCGATCGCACGGCTCAGTTCATCGAGGGATCGGGCGTCGATCGTCATCGGGAGGGTTCGCTGGCGGCTTTGGGACGCAGGGCCACCACCACGCTGCCATGGACCAGCAGCGCCGCACCCCAGCCCAGGGTCAGCCAGTTGAGGTGGGGCCAGGGATGGCGCAGCTCCTGCACGAACCAGAGGCCGCTGTTGAGGGCGGCGAAGGCCGCGGCATGGAGGGTGAAATTGACGATGCGCTCGAAATGCCGGTAGGTGGGGTCGGCGGGATCGGCGGGGCCGTACCAACGGATCGGCATGGGGTTACGGGGGGGTGAGATCGGGATGGGGCTGGGCAGGGGTGCGCCGCCGCGAACCAGCCTGGTTGACGGATGGGCACCCTATGCGGTGAAAATGAACGGGTAGGCGCTTGTAGCTCAGCGGATTAGAGCATCTGACTACGGATCAGAGGGTCGGGAGTTCGAATCTCTCCAGGCGCGTCCTTTCATCAGCCGTCCTCCGGGGCGGCTTTTTTTTGCTCTGGCTTCGTTCCGGCTCCGTCCGGGCCGGCACACGGCCCTCGGGCGGTGGCGGCCCCGTGCCTACGATCCGATCACTATCCGTGCGGCTCCCATGGCGGACCAGATCGACACCCCCCTCAGCAGTGCCGATCCGGCCATTGCCGCCCTGATCGCCAAGGAGCTGGAACGTCAGCAGACCCATCTGGAGTTGATCGCCAGCGAGAACTTCGCCTCCCAGGCCGTGATGGAGGCCCAGGGATCGGTGCTCACCAACAAGTACGCCGAGGGCCTGCCCCATAAGCGCTACTACGGCGGCTGTGAGCACGTCGATGCCATTGAGGAGCTGGCGATCAAGCGGGCCAGGCAGTTGTTCGGTGCCGCCTGGGCGAATGTGCAGCCCCACAGCGGCGCCCAGGCCAACTTCGCCGTGTTCCTGGCCCTGCTGGTGCCCGGGGACACGATTCTGGGCATGGATCTCTCCCATGGCGGTCACCTCAGCCATGGTTCGCCGGTGAATGTGTCGGGCAAGTGGTTCAAGCCTGTGCACTACGGCGTTGATCCCCAGACCCAGACCCTCAACTACGCGCTGATCCGCGAGCTGGCCCTGGAGCATCGCCCCAAGCTGATCATCTGCGGCGGTTCCGCCTACCCCCGCACGATCGATTTCGCCGCCTTCCGCGCCATCGCCGATGAGGTGGGCGCCTATCTGCTGGCCGACATGGCCCACATCGCCGGCCTGGTGGCGGCCGAGGTGCATCCCAGCCCTCTGCCCCATTGCCATGTGGTCACCACCACCACCCACAAGACCCTGCGCGGCCCCCGCGGTGGCCTGATCCTCTGCAATGACGCCGACTTCGGCAAGCAGTTCGACAAGGCGGTCTTCCCCGGCACCCAGGGCGGCCCCCTGGAACATGTGATCGCCGCCAAGGCGGTGGCCTTCGGTGAGGCCCTGCAGCCCGCTTTCCGCAGTTACAGCGAGCAGGTGGTGCTCAACGCCCGGGCTCTCGCCACCAGGCTGCAGGAGCGGGGCATCACGGTGGTGTCCGGCGGCACCGACAACCACATCGTGTTATTGGATCTGCGGTCGATCGGCCTCACCGGCAAGGTGGCCGATCTGCTGGTCAGTGAGGTCCACATCACCGCCAACAAGAACACGGTGCCGTTCGATCCCGAATCGCCCTTCGTGACCAGCGGCCTGCGCCTGGGCAGCGCCGCCCTCACCACCCGCGGTTTCGATGCGGCGGCCTTCCTCGAGGTGGCCGATGTGATCGCCGATCGACTGATCCAGCGGGAGGATGCCGCCGTGGAGCAGCGCTGCCGCGAGCGCGTGGCTGATCTCTGTCAGCGTTTTCCTCTCTACGCGCAACAACGTCAGCTTCAGAACGCCTGAGCTCTGGCGACGCCCGTAAGGTGGCCCCCATCGGCCTGCTGCTTCCCGTCCCTGTCCTGTGACGCTCGCTTACAGCCCCATTGCGGCGGCCTTGCTCACCCTTGCCGTTGCGGCCTTGCTCACGGCGCTGGTGGTCCCGCTGGTGCGGCAGCTTGGTCTGCGCTGGGATCTGGTCGATGCTCCGGATCCGCGCAAGCAACACTCAGCGCCGATGGTGCGCCTCGGCGGTGTCGGCATCGTGGGGGGATTCAGCCTCGCCCTCGCCCTCACCTGGTTGTTGGGGGGCTTCGCCAACCTGCCCCCGGACAAGGACCAGTTGATCTGGACCACCCTGGCCGGTGCCCTGTGCTTTTTTCTCATCGGCCTGGCTGATGACCTCTTCGCTCTGCCGCCTTTGCCGCGGTTGGCTGGCCAGCTGGCGGTGGCGATGGCGGTCTGGAGTCAGGGGGTGCGCATCGGCAACATTGAGTTTCCCTTTCCCCTGTTCGGCCACAGTCCGAACCTGGAGCTGTCGCCGCCCCTGAGCCTGCTGGCCACCGTGATCTGGCTGGTGGGCATCACCAATGCGATCAACTGGCTTGATGGCCTTGATGGCCTCGCGGCCGGTGTCAGCGGCATTGCCGCGGTGGGTCTGCTCTCGGTCAGCTACAGCCTGCATCAACCGGCCGCTGGCCTGCTGGCGGCGGCTCTGGCCGGGGCCTGCCTCGGCTTCCTGCGCCACAACTTCAACCCCGCCCGCATTTTCATGGGGGATGGCGGCTCCTATTTCCTTGGTTTCGCCCTGGCGGCGATCAGCATCGTCGGGCCGGCCAAGGGGCTCACCGGGGTGAGCCTGTTGCTGCCGCTGCTGATCCTGTCCCTGCCCCTGGCCGACATGTCGGCGGTGATCATGGGGCGCCTCAGCGAGGGGCGCTCCCCTTTCTATCCTGATCGGCGCCATCTGCACCATCGCCTGCTGCGAGCTGGTTTCAGCCATCGCCGCACCGTCGTGCTGATCTATGCCTTCACCCAGTGGCTGGCGGCCCTGGCCCTGGTGGTGGCCGATGCCGAGCTGCGCTTTCTCTGGCTGGGCCTGGCCACGGCGGTGTTGATCGCCGTGGTGGTGGTGTTCCGCCGCCAGATGCAGCAGGAGGCAGGGTGAGCGCGCCGCACCTCCCCGAGCGCACAGGCGCCGAGATTCTCTGCGTCGGCAGCGAGCTGCTGCTGGGCAGCATCGTCAACAGCAACGCCCGCTGGCTGGCCGATCAGCTGGCCGCCCTCGGCATCCCCCACTTTCGCCAGCAGGTGGTGGGGGATCACCGGGGCCGGCTGATCGCCGCCCTGCAATCGGCCTCGCGGCGCTGCCGGCTGTTGATCACCACCGGCGGCCTGGGTCCCACCCCCGACGACCTCACCACCGAAGCGATCGCCGCCGCTTTCGACACCCCTCTCGAGGAACGGCCGGAGGTGTGGGCCGACATCCAGACCAAGCTGGTGCGCCGCGGCGGCATCCCCTCAGCCGCCTTGCGCCGCCAGGCCCTGCTGCCGGTGGGTGCCACCTTGCTGCCCAATCCCACCGGCACCGCTGCGGGGATGATCTGGACGCCGCTGCCGGGCTTCACCCTGCTCACCTTCCCGGGGGTGCCCAGCGAGATGCAGGCGATGTGGAACGCCACCGCAGCCCCCTGGCTGCGGCAGAGCGGCCTGGCCCAGGGGGTGTTCGCCAGTCGCATCCTGCGCTTCTGGGGCGTGGGTGAATCCACCCTGGCGGGCCAGGTGGAAGACCTGCTGGCCTGCCCCAATCCCACCGTGGCGCCCTATGCCGGTGCCGGTGAGGTGACCCTGCGGCTCACGGCCGCGGCGGCGGATCGGGCCGCTGCTGCAGCCCTGCTGGATCCGCTCGAGGCCGAGGTGCGGGCCCGCACGGCGGCGACCTGCTTCGGTGCTGACGACGACAGCCTGGCCTCGGTGGTGCTGGCGGCGCTGCGCCAGCGGGGCCAGAGCCTGGCGGTGGCTGAATCCTGCACCGGTGGCGGCCTGGGGGCCGCCCTGGCGGCGGTGCCGGGGGCCTCGGATGTGTTCCTCGGTGGAGTGATCGCCTACGCCAATGCGGTCAAGCAGCAGCTGCTGGCTGTGCCGGCCGAGCTGCTGCAGGAGCATGGCGCCGTCAGTGATCCGGTGGCCCGGGCCATGGCCGAAGGCGTTCAGCGCCAGACGGGCAGCACCTGGGCCCTGGCGGTGAGCGGTGTCGCCGGCCCGGGCGGTGGCACTGCTGATAAGCCAGTGGGCCTGGTGCACCTGGCCCTGGCCGGCCCCCAGGGATGCACGAGCGAGGGGGTGCAGTTCGGCGCCAGCCGCGGCCGCGGCTGGATCCAGACCCTCAGCATCGGCGAGGCCTTGAATCGCCTGCGCCTGCGCCTGGCCCTGGGCTGAGGGCGCCGCTGAGGACGGACGGCCTGGACGCCAGCCTCAGGACAGGCGCGAACCGAGCAGGGCCGTTGTCAGCTGATCCGGACTGATCCGAGGGCCGCGGAGCCTCGGCGCGAACGCTGATCCGGCGGCTGGATCCGTCGCCGGCCGCCACGGCAAGGCCCCAACGGCTGCATGCGCCGCCCGCTGGCTTGGCCACCACAGGCTTGAGCCCAGGGTTGGCGCTAGGCGCCAGGATGTCGCACCGCTGCGCCACCCTTGGCCGGTTGCCGGCGGTGATCGGCATCGCTGCGGCCTGGCGGCTGGATCGATCACCAATGCTGACGGGTCAAGTTTTCCGCTCTGCCTCCGAGGTTTTCAACAGAGCACCCTGAGTTTTCCCCCATTTATCGCCTGGCCAGGCCTTGGTACGACAAGACTTCAAAGTTTTTCTGTGGAAAACTGCCTCTCCCCTTGACCGCGGCGATTGCGGCCGGCCCGTCGGCGTTCAGCGTCCGTAGCGCTGGCCTGAGGGCCTGGCCTGGCTGAGGTCCAGCCGCGGGTCCGATGGGACGGGTGCGGCGGGGGGCGCTTTGACGGGATGGGGCACGCCGTGAGGTGATGGGGACGACTTCGCGAAGGACGCCGCTTGAGCCAAATCCCCGACCATTCCCCCCAGTTCGTCAGCATCGAGAACCAGATGCCCCAGGACCTGTTTGAAGCTATGGCGGAGTTCATTCGCGTCCACCCCCAGTGGGATCAGTACCGGCTGATGCAGGCGGCGCTGGCCGGCTTCCTGTTCCAGCAGGGCTGCCAGGACCGCTCCGTGGCTCGCCACTACCTGGACGGCCTGTTCCGGCGCGAACCCTCTCCCTCCTCGTTTTCGTCCTGAGTCCCGCCGCCGATGGCGTCCCTCTCCCCGCGACCGCAGCTGGTGGTGCTCGATGGCTACACCAGCAATCCCGGCGATCTCGACTGGGAACCTCTGGAGCGGCTCGGCGAGCTGACGATTCACCCGCGCACGGCCCCCGAGCAGGTGGCGGCCTGCATCGCCAAGGCCGATGTGGTGCTCACCAACAAGACCCAGCTCGATGCCGCCTCCCTGGCCGCGGCCCCCGGCTTGCGAGGCGTGGCGGTGCTGGCCACCGGTTTTGATGTGGTGGATGGGCTGGCGGCCCGCCGGCTCGGCCTGCCGGTCTGCAACGTGCCGGAATACGGAACTATGTCCGTCGCCCAGGCCGTCTTCGCTCTGCTGCTGGAACTCACCAATCACACCGGCGCCCTGGCGGCCTCGGTGCGTCAGGGGCGCTGGTCGGCGGGGCCCGACTTCTGCTATTGGGATCAGCCCTTGGTGGAGTTAGCCGGCCAGACCCTCGGGGTGGTGGGCATGGGGCGCATCGGGACTGCCGTCGCCCGCATCGGCGAAGCCTTCGGCATGCGGGTGCTGAGTCATCGCCGCCGCCCCGATCCGGCCTCGGTGCCCCTCGAACAGCTGCTGCAGGAGAGCGATGTGGTGAGCCTGCACTGTCCGCTCACCCCAGCCACCCGGGGCCTGATCGATACCGCCCATCTGCGGTGCATGAAGCCCGGTGCCCTGTTGATCAACACCGGCCGCGGCGCCCTGATCAACGAGGTCGATCTGGCGGCGGCCCTGGCCAGCGGCCAGCTCGGCGGCGCTGGCCTCGATGTGCTCAGCCTCGAACCGCCCCGGGCCGACCATCCGCTGCTGACCGCTCCCAACTGTCTGATCACACCCCATGTGGCCTGGGCCACGCGCCAGGCTCGGCAGCGGCTGATTGCCGTCAGTGCCCGCAACGTGGCGGCGATCCTGGCCGGCCGGCCGATCCATGTGGTCAACCCTGCCTGAGACGGTGTCTGCAGGGGGGATAGCCGATCTCCAGGCTGAGCTTCGCCCTGGGGGTTGCCTCCCGCCCGGTTTTAGGGTGCTGTATTCCCTCGCAGAGTCGCGGTGAGTTCCGGCACCCTCTACGACAAGGTCTGGGACCTGCACCGGGTTGCCGAGCTGCCCGGTGGTGCCACCCAGCTGTTCATCGGCCTGCATCTCATTCATGAGGTGACCAGCCCCCAGGCGTTCTCGGCCCTGCGGGATCTGGGCCTGGGTGTGCGCCATCCCGAGCGCACCGTGGCCACGGTGGATCACATCGTGCCCACCACCTCCCAGGCGCGGCCGTTTGCCGATCCGCTGGCCGAGGAGATGCTCGCCACCCTGGAGCGCAATTGCGCCGAGCACGGCATCACCCTGCATGGTCTGGGCAGCGGTCGCCAGGGCATCGTGCACGTGATCGCTCCGGAGCTCGGGCTCACCCAGCCGGGCATGACCGTGGCCTGCGGCGATTCGCACACCTCCACCCATGGCGCCTTCGGTGCCATCGCCTTCGGCATCGGCACCAGCCAGGTGCGCGATGTGCTCGCCAGCCAGAGCCTGGCGATGAACAAGCTCAAGGTGCGTCGCATCCGGGTGGATGGCGTTCTGCAGAGCGGTGTTGCCGCCAAGGATCTGATCCTGCACATCATCCGCATGCTGGGGGTCAAAGGCGGTGTGGGCTACGCCTATGAGTTCGCCGGCGAGGCGATTGAGGCGCTCTCGATGGAGGAGCGCATGACCCTGTGCAACATGGCGATCGAGGGCGGTGCCCGCTGTGGCTACGTCAACCCCGACGCCACCACCTTCGCCTACCTGCAGGGCCGGCCCCAGGCGCCGGTGGGAGAGGCCTGGGCCCGGGCGGTGGACTGGTGGCGCTCCCTGGCCAGTGGCCCCGAGGCCGTCTTCGACGATGAAGTGAGCTTCGATGCCAGCCTGATTGCGCCCACTGTCACCTGGGGCATCACCCCGGCCCAGGGAATCGGGGTCAACGAAACGGTACCCACCGCCGCGCAGCTGGAGCCCGACGAGCGACCGATCGCCGAGGAGGCCTATCGCTACATGGACCTGGTGCCGGGCGCCCCGATCGCCGGGACTCCGGTGGATGTCTGCTTCATCGGCAGCTGCACCAACGGCCGCCTCAGCGATCTGCGCGCCGCCGCTGCCGTGGCCCAGGGGCGTCAGGTGGCGGCGGGGATCAAGGCCTTCGTGGTGCCGGGATCGGAGCAGGTGGCGGCCGCCGCCGAGGCCGAGGGCCTCGATGCGGTATTCCGCGCCGCCGGCTTCGAATGGCGCGAACCGGGCTGCTCGATGTGCCTGGCGATGAATCCCGATCGGCTCGAGGGCCGGCAGATCAGTGCCAGCTCCTCCAATCGCAACTTCAAGGGTCGCCAGGGCTCCGCCAGTGGCCGCACCCTGCTGATGAGTCCCGCCATGGTGGCCGCCGCCGCCGTGGCCGGCCATGTAGTCGATGTCCGCGAGCTGCTGGCTGCGCCCGGCGCTGCTGGCGCCAGTCGCCCGGCTGGCGTGGGCACGCCTGGCTGATTCGCTGTCCCCTCGAGCTGGGTGTCAGCCCTGCTCCGCCGCGCCCTTCCCCCTCCCCAATCCGATGCGCTCCGCTTCGAGCCCCGCCGCCAGCCCCGTCCCGTTCCCCATCGGTGCGATCCGTCTCTGCCGTGGTCAGGCGGTGGCCGTGGTCGGCGACGACATCGACACCGACCGGATCATCCCGGCTCGCTTCCTTAAGTGCGTCAGTTTTGAAGGGCTGGCCGTCGGTGCCTTCGCCGATGATCGCGCCGAGCTGGGCGGCGATCATCCCTTTGATCACCCCGAACATCAGAGCGCTTCGATTCTGGTGGTCAATCGCAACTTCGGCTGTGGCTCCAGTCGCGAACAC
Organism: Synechococcus sp. UW140; assembly: GCA_945872185.1. Taxonomy (GTDB): domain Bacteria; phylum Cyanobacteriota; class Cyanobacteriia; order PCC-6307; family Cyanobiaceae; genus Cyanobium. Next base: position 13,912 of record CAMBZX010000007.1, read on the forward strand.
GCCCCCCAGGCGCTGATGCGCTGGGGAATCCGGGCCGTGATCGGCGAGAGCTATTCGGAGATCTTCTTCGGCAATTGTCTGGCGATGGGCATCCCCTGCCTCACCGCGGGCCACGACGATGTGCTGGCCCTGCAGCAGGCGATCACGGCCGATCGCGCCGCTGAGCTGGTGCTCGATCTTGAGGCGCTTCAGGTGCGTCTGCTGGGTAGCCCGGCGGCGGCGGCGGAGCGCAGCTGGCCGTTCAGCCTGGCCCAGGGCCCCCATCGGATGTTGGTGAGTGGCCAGTGGGATGGCACCAGCCAGCTGGTGGCCCACGACGAAGCCCTCCGGCTCACGGCCACCAGGCTTCCCTACCTGAGGGCCTTTGAGGACGACTCAATCTCCTGATCTTCTGATCTCCTGATCGGGCCGCGATTGATCGCCAGTGCGACGCCCCCAGCCTGGTGGGCACCGATCAGAACGGCCGGTTCAGGATCGTCTGGCTGGGGTTGTAGGTGTAGGGGACGAAGGGGCGGCCGGTGCCCTTGAAGTTGAAGTCGTTGAGCTTGATCCGCAGGCCGCCGAGGCCGTCGTAGGGGCTGTAGAAGAGGCCGATCTCATAGGCGCGTCGCTGCCAGCGCAGCTCGATGTAGGAGCCGGTGACGTCGCCGTAATTGGTTGAATTGGGATCGACGTTCAGGCCGATGCCGCCACTGAAGACCAGGGGGCCCACCAGTTGCTGGGTGAGGCCGATGCCGAGCGTGTTGAGGTCCACGGCCCGGTCGAAGCTCAGCGGGCTGATGCCCTGTTTGAGCGTGCCGCCGCCGGTGATGGTGAGCTGGGTGAAGTCGAGGAAGGGGCGCACGAAGTGGCCCAGGGTGAGCGTGGGCCCCCCCGAAATGCCGATGGTGTTCTGGTTGGTGCCATCGCCGTAATAGGCCAGCGTGCCCAGCACATTGGCGTTGAGGCTCAAGCCGGGCACCACCGGTTGGGCTGTATTGAGAAAGGCTTTGTCGATCGTGGGGGCTGCCGGTTTGCCGGTCCAGATGTTGTAGCTGAGGTTGAGGGAGCCGATCGCATTGGCCCGCCAGAGATCGCTGAGATTGGTGCTCTGATACGGATTGCTCTGATAGTTGCCGATGCCGGTTCGCCAGTAGTAGTTGCTGCTCAGCCGGCCCCAGGTGGGCAGCGTGCCGGTGTCGTCGAAGGAAAGGCCGTAGGCGGTGTAGACGTCCTGCTCTCCGAGGGTGCCGTTCCAGGTGCGGAAGCGATAGGCCCCGAACAGTCGAGCGGTGGCATCCCCCAAGAGGGGCAAGCTGATGTTGCGCGCCATTTCAGCCCAGCTACGCGTGCCATCCGGGATGTTCTCCGGATTGAAGGTGGAGAGTTCCACCCTGGCGCTGCTGTTGAAGCCCAGCAGTTGTCCGCTCAGCTTGGCGTCAAGGCCGAACAGGTCGCTGCTGGTGGCCGGTTGATACACCCCGGCGGATTGCACCGGCTGGCCGGGCAGGGGATATACCTCGGTGCTGCCGTTGATCGCCCGCTGGGCCAGGAACTGGGGTTCCAGGGTCAAGGTGGTGGTGCCCTTGGCGCCGAAAGCGATTGGAATCTTGTAGCCCAGGTAATACCCGTCGCGGTCTTCCTGGTCGTAGCTGAACACCAGGCGGTTATCGACCTCCTCCTGCTTTTGGATCGTGGTGCTGCGGGTCACCGAGATCGGCAGCCGATCCTCCAGCCGCAGGCGATTGCGGGAGGCCTTGATCACGGTGTCGCCATTGGGTTGGAGGGTGGCCACCACGTTTTCCGAATCCAGCCACGACTGGGCGGGGGTGAAGGGGTCGTTGCTGAAGCCGACGCGATCGCCGCTGAGGGTGGTGGGCGTGATGCGCAGGCGGCGGGCCTGGAAGCGCCAGCGGCTGATGGTGCCGCGCACCAGCTGCTTGTTGCTGGCGGTGGACAGGCTGCTCAGCTGGCTGGGCCGGATCCCGCCGTAGTTGTTGGCGGTGTCGGTGGACAGGGAGTAGTTGGGGAAGCCCCGGCGGCGCTCGGCCACCAGGCTTTGCTGGAACTGCACGTCCGTGACGCGCTGATCAAGGGCGGCGATCGCCGCCTGGCGTTGCCGCTCCTGTTGCCGGGCTGCGGCCCAGACGCCCTGACGGGTGGTGGGCCGCTGGCTGGCGGCCGGGGGGGGGCTGGCCGTGGTGCCCGGGCTGGAGACTGGCGCCGCGGCTGTTGGTGCAGCCGGTGTGGCTTGGGCCAGGCGCTTGGGGCCCATCGTCACCACCTGCAGTTGTTCCGCCAGGCTCTCCGGCTTCTCCTGGCCGGGTTCCGGGGCTCCCGGGCAACCCTGGGCCGGGGGCAGTTCCAGGGGCGGCACGAGCGGTTTGGCCTGGCCCCAGCGATAGCGCAGGCCCAGCAGATATGCATTGCTGCCTTCACTCACCCCGCTATACACCCCGTAGGCGCCGGAGCGATGGTGGATGCGGCCGACGGCCGATAATTGCGGGGTCACCAGCGCTTCAACCTCGAAGGCGAGGTAGTTGAGGAAGGTGCTGTAGTTCTGGCGGAACGTCTTTTCGTAATTACTTGGCTGGCTGAGCAGGCTGACGCCTTCCACGAAATAAAGGTTCAGCCAGGGTTGCAGCCACAGCCGCGCGCCGAGGCCCACGGTCGCTTCGGCGAAGGTCTGGGCGGGGGTATCGGCGTAGGGCACCGCCTGGTTGTAAGGGCCACCGGGCTGCTGGGCAGCCCGGTGGCCGAGCAGGTTGGTGTCCAGCTCCAGAGCCAGGGGGCCGGCATCGATCAGGCGGCGCTGCAGACCCAGCCCGGTCAGATATTCCGGCCGTAGCCGGCCTTTGAAGATGAAGGTGTCGCCAAAGTTGGCCGCGAACATCTGGCCCGCCCAGGCGGTGACGGCCCAGGGGTAGGGGTGCCACTGGGGTGGGGCCGGAATCGTCGGTGGGCAGGCCAGGGGCTCCGCCGGTACCAGCGGCACCGAGGGCATGGCGGCCAGATCAAAGTCGGTCTGGCTGCCGTCGAGATCGAGCACGCCGTAGACGTCTTCCAGTTCCCCCATGCCCTCCAGCAGGCTGTAGCGCAGGCGGCTGGCCTGCATGTACTGCATGCCCCGCTGCAGGCGCACGCTGCCGTAGGCGTAGAGCGTGCGTGATTCGGTGTCGATCTCAATCCGATCGGCCAGCAGCCGGGCGCCAGCCAGCCGGGCTGAAACATTGCCGCTGCTGACGAAACGCCGCATCTGGGCGTCGTAGCCCTGGCGATTGGCCTGCAGCTCCAGCTCCAACGGCACTGCCGCTGGCAGGAGGGGGGAGGGCGGCGTGGCAGGGGGTTTGGGGTTGGCGCTGCCCCCGCCTGACGGTGTTGCCTCCGGCGCCCCAGGGGTGGGCGCCGCGGCGAAGGGATTCAGATCTGCCGGCAGCCTGGTGGTGGCGGCAGCAGGGATGTCCTGGTCCGCACCGGCAGGTGCCTGGGCGAGCGGAAGGGGACCTGCCAGCGGTGGTGGTGGCGCAACCGGATAGGAGGCCGAGGGCTGGGGCCGCTCGATCAGGTCCTGAGCCGGGGCCGGCTGGGCCCCCAGGAGCAGGGCTCCAGCCAGTCCAAGACCGGCAACGGTCGTGGCCCTGCGGACTGTCCGGGCGGGAGGCAGCACAGGAAGCCGGGAATCGTGGGTCAGGTCGCCGGCGATCCTGCCACGTGGGTCAACAGGGCAGCGGTCGGCTCAGACCGGTTGTCGTGATGGGTGTCTTCCGGACCAGCCGGGATCGAGCTGCTGGGTTTCAGTCTTCGAGATCCTTGCGGCTCGGGGTGCGGCTGGGATCGCTGGCCAGGAAGCCGAACACGAAGATCCCGATAAAGAAGAAAACGACCGAGTAGACCGAGATCTTGAGGGCGAGCATGGCTGTCCGGCGGGTGACAGGGAGTGACAGGCGCCGGGTGGGGTCTGGTGGACCCAACGGCAGCCGCGTCATCCTATGGGGCTTGAATGGCCATCCAAGATGGCAGGGGGCCTGGAGCAGCGTCTTCCTGCCTGGATTGAAACGTTTCAGTCACGTTTGCCCTTGGACCCGACTCTTGATCTTCAGTCCTTCTGGCTCGCGCAGCGAGGGGCAGAGGGCCCACGGCCGGCCCTGGAAGATCCCTGGGGGCGGGCCCATCGACCCGACTGGGCGGCCCGGGGGCTGATCATCTGGCCCCGGGGCGGCCAGGTGCGGCAGCTGCGGTTGACCCTGGTCTGCCCGGAGCCCTGGCGTTGTCTCGGGCCTGAACGGGCGGTGGCGCGCCTTTGTCTGTGCTGGTGGGCCGATGCGATGGAGCTGCTGGTCGACGCGCAGCCCGTGCATGGCGGTGATCTGTTCGATACCGCCTGTCGTTGGCCCCTACCGGAACGCTGGTGGGCTGGTGAACCGCTGGAGCTGGAGCTGCGCCTGCGCAGTCCCTGCCATGACGACGGCGCCCTGATCCACAGCCGGCTGGAACTCGAACCGCTTGATCCGGCTGATCCCGACGGCCTGCTGGCCCCCACCCTGGCGGCCCTGGCGGCCCTGCGGCGGCAACGGGGCCAGCCTGAGGCCGCCCCCAGCGGCTCGGTGCAGGTGCTCGGTCATGCCCACCTCGATCTCGCCTGGCTCTGGCCGGTGGCCGACACCTGGCGGGCGGCCGAGCGCACCTTCAGCTCCGCGCTGGATCTGATGGAGCGCTTCCCGCAGCTCCATTTCGGCCATTCGACTCCGGCGCTCTACGCCTGGCTGGAGCTGCAGCGGCCAGCCTTGTTCGCCCGCATCCGCTCGGCGATGCGGGCCGGCCGTTGGGAGCCGCTGAATGGCCCCTGGGTCGAGAGCGACTGCGTGCTGCTCGACACCGCCTCCTTGCTGCGGCAGTTCCAGGAGGGGCAGCACTACAGCCAGCGCGCTTTCCCGGAGTGGGACCACAACCTGGCCTGGTTGCCTGACAGCTTCGGTTTTGCCGCCGGCCTGCCGGCCGTGGCGGCCGCCACCGGGGTGCGCTGGTTCTGCACCCACAAGCTGGCCTGGAACGCCACCAACCCCTTCCCCCATCGCTTGTTCCGCTGGCGCAGCCGCTGTGGCAGCGAGGTGCTGGCCCTGATGACGGCGCCGATCGGCACCGCCGGCGATCCGCTGGCGATCGAGAGCTATCGCCTGGATTGGCAGCAGGCCACCGGCATCGGCGACGCCCTCTGGCTGCCGGGGGTCGGCGATCACGGGGGTGGCCCCACCGCCGAGATGCTGGAGCAGCTGGCGCTCTGGCAGCAGCAACCGGCCGCCGTACCCCAGCGCCACGGCACCCTGCGCGCCTATCTCGAGCGGCTGGCGCCCCTGGCGCCCCAGTTGCCGGTGTGGCGGGATGAGCTCTACCTGGAGCTGCACCGAGGCTGTGCCACCAGTCGGCCCGATCAGAAGCGCCACAACCGCACCCTGGAGCGGCTGTTGCGCGAGGCGGAGCTGGCCCGGGCCCTGCTCCTGGCCGTGGTGGTTGCGGTTGACCAGCCGGGGGCGGCGGCCGCTGGTGAGCTGGCTCCTGCGGGCCAGCCCGCGGCCGCGGCCGGTGCCAAGGGGCAGACGGCGCTTGACTGGCGACCGCTGTTGTTCCAGCAGTTTCACGACATCCTGCCGGGCACCTCGATTCCGGAGGTGTTCGAGCAGGCTGAGTCCCAATGGCGGGCGGCCCGCCGTTGCAGCCGCGCCCAGCGCGATCGGGACCTGCAGACGCTGCTGGCCGGGCTGGAGCCCGTTGTGACCGCCCGGGATGCTGGCCTGGCCCTGTCTGCCGTCCCACCGACAGCCCCAGTCCTGCCAGGTCCGCCACCTCCAGACCTGCCACTTCCAGACCTGCCACTGCCGGTCCTGCCACTGCCAGGCCCGGCAACGCTGGACATGCCACTGCCGGATCCGTTGTTGGTGGCGACAGCGCCACCGCCCGCCGGGTTGTGGCCAGGCCGGCCGGCGGTTCATTGGTGGACCGATATTCCCCCGGCGACCACCTCGCTCAAGTGTCAGCCGGCTGGTGGCGGCGCGGTCAGCGCTCAGGCCCGCGACCAGCTCTGGTGGCTGGCCCAGCTGCAGACCCTGCCGGCCATGGACCGCACGCTGCGGCTGCCCCCCGGCGCCTGGAGCCTGATCCAGGCTGATGGCCAGGAGTGGGCCCTGCCCGCCCAGGCCGCCGCCGAGGGGGGCGTCTGGATTCAGCTGCCTGTTCCCGCCGGCGTGGCGGTGCTGGCTCTGCGGCGTCGATGGGTCAGCGCTGCCTCGGCCCCTGCCGGGGGTCGTGCGGCATCGCCATCGGGCTCCCCGGGGCCAGGGCGGCCGTCATCCGAGCCCCTGCAGCAGTCGCCACCGGCCCTGCCTTTCGCTTCCGCAGGGCAGCCCCTTGCGGCTCCGCCGCCAGCGCCAACGGCAGGAATGCTGCTGTCACCAGAGCCGCGGCTGCCGCAGGAGCCGTTGCTCCAAACGCAGGAGCCGCCATCGCTGCAGCCGCTGCCAGCACGGAATCCGCCTATGCCGCCGCCGCCCTCCCAGGCGCCACAACCCCTGCCGTCAGCCTTGCCGCCATCCCCATTGCTGCCAGCTCCTGCACCTGCACCAGCATCGGCATCGGCATCGCTGCAGTCACCACAGAAGCCACCAACGCCAACGCTCCAGCCTCACCCCCAGTCCCAGTCTCAGCCAGCATCCGCGCGGCCGCAGCCATCGCCACCACGTCCAAGCCTGCAGCCGGTGCAGCCGGTTCATTGCGTTCCGGCTCCTGAGCTCGGGCCCGACCACTGGCGCCTCGGCAATGGCCTGATCGAGGCGGTGATCGGGCCGGCGGGTGTGGAACAGCTGGGGGCAGGCTCGGCCGCTGGGCTGGGTGAATCCCTACTGGCGGCTCCCTTGCGTTGGCAGCGCTGGGCTGATCGGGGGGAGTTCTGGGATGCCTGGGATCTCGCCGCCGATCACCGCCAGCACCCCCTGCCCTGGGAGTGGCACGGCCCGGCCGCGCTGATCAGCGCTGGTCCCCTCGCCGTCCAGCTCCGCTGGCGCGGCCGGGTGGGGGCGAGCCCGGTGCGGCTGGAGCTGCGCTTGCTGGCCGGCAGTCCCTGGCTGGAGTTGGTGCTGTGCCAGCACTGGCGCCAGCGGCATGAGCTGCTGCAACTGGAGATTCCCCTGGCCCGCCGGGCGGAGCGCTGGGCGGCCGACACCACGGCCGGCGTGATCGAGCGACCGGCGGTGGCGCACACGCCGCGGGAGCAGGCCCGCTGGGAGGTGCCGGCGATCAGCTGGATTGCCGCGGCTGGATTGGCGGTGCTGTTGGATGGCCCCCAGGGGGTCTCGGCGGCGGCCGATCGCCTCAGTGTCTCGTTGCTGCGGGCCCCCACCTGGCCCGATCCCGGCGCCGACAACGGCTGGCAACGCCAGCGCCTGGGTCTGATGGCGGCGCCGGCGGGCTGGCGCCCGGCGCGGGTGCCGCAGCAGGCACGCCGACTGCGCGAACCGCTGTGGCTGCGCCCCCGCCCGCCGGTTGAATCCAGTCCAGCTGGAGCCGCTCAGGCAGAGAATCCCCTCTTCGCAGGCCACGGCTGGCCGGCCTTGCCGCCCCTGGACGAGGACCTGCGGCTGGTGGGACTGCGCCCCTCCACTCCCGCTGCCACTCCCGCTGCCACTCCCGCTGCCATTGCAGTTCCCACTTCCACTGCTCCTGCAGCCAAGCCTGGGTCTGAGCTTGGCTCTGCATCGGTTTCTTCAGTTTCTTCAGTCGCGCCAAGACATCGTGCCGGTGTGTCCGGCGCCGCCGCTGACAGGGTTGGCCAGCCCTTGGCGGCCCAACCCTGGGGCGCTGAGCTGGTGCTGAGCGTTCAGAACGAGGGCCCCTGCCGGCGCCGGCTGGAGCTGGGAGCTGGCTGGCAGGTGCTGGAACGGCTCGACGGTCTCGATCGCCCTTGGGCGGGTACGGGCGACAGCCTGCTGCTGAGGCCCTGGCAGCTGGCGTTCTGGCGTATCCGCTGGCAGCCACCAGCCCCGGGCTGAATGTTCCGGTCGTGAGGGGCCCGGTTGCTGCCGCCGCGGGCCCAGGCCTGGCCTGGGTTCAGTCCTCGTGGTCGTCGAAGGGGTCGGTCAGCTGCTTGGAGGGAGGACCAAAGGCGGTGTAGACGCCGAAGCCGGTGAGCGCCAGCAGCACCGCCAGCACGGCGATCGCAACGGAGAGGGCGGGAGAGCTGCTGGAGGGATCCATGGGGAGGGGAGGGGAGCGGGGGGGCGAGCGGGCTGGGGTTTGCGGGGCCGTGCGGCGAGGTGGCCGTGCATCACAACTCCCGACAGCCCAACGCAATGAGGCCTGCAAGGCCCTTACAGTAACCAGAACGATCTTCTGCTTGAGAGCACCGATCTGCCATGGCTCAACGCACCCGCCTGGGAGACATCCTGCGTCCGCTGAATTCTGAATACGGCAAGGTGGTTCCCGGCTGGGGCACCACGCCGGTGATGGGCATTTTCATGGCCCTGTTCCTGGTCTTCCTGCTGGTGATCCTGCAGCTGTACAACAAGTCCCTGCTGCTTGAGGGCATCACCGTCAACTGGAACGGCGTCGGCTGACCTCATCGGCGATTTCCGCCCCCAGCATCCATGAACATTTTCGGTATCGGGCTGCCAGAGATGGCGGTGATCGCCGCCATCGGCCTGCTGGTGTTCGGCCCCAAGCGGCTGCCGGAACTGGGCAAGACCCTGGGGCGCACCCTCAGGGGTTTCCAGTCGGCTTCGCAGGAATTTGAACAGGAGTTTCGCAGTGCCATCGCCCCAGGCGAGGCCTCCACTCCCTTGGGTGCCTCGGCCTTCGGTGCCGCGCCTGAGGTTTCGGGCATGCCAGTTGCGGCTGAACCTGCCCTTGCGGTCGAGGTCTGTGCCACGCCCGAAGCCAGCAGCCCGGTTGCGTCCAGCTCCCAGCCTGTAGAAACGGTCGGCTGAAGGGCTCGCTCAACATCCTGTGGATTTGCAACTGCTGGTCGGTCTTGGCAATCCAGGCGATCGCTATGCCGACACCCGCCACAACGTTGGCTTCATGGTGCTGGAACGGTTGGCTGCCGCCGCGGCTGCCCCATTCCGCCCGCAGGCCCGGCTGCAGGGCAAGCTGGCCGAAATCGGCAACGGTGAGCAGCGCCTGCGTTTGTTGATGCCGCAGACGTTCATGAATGAGAGCGGCCGGGCCATCCGCGCTGCCCTCGACTGGTATCGGCTTAACCCTGGGCAGCTGCTGGTGCTGGTCGATGACATGGATCTGCCCCTCGGCCGGCTGCGGCTGCGGGCCTCGGGCAGCGCCGGCGGCCACAACGGCCTGCGCAGCACCATCCAGCATCTCGGTACCCAGGATTTTCCCCGTCTGCGCATCGGCATCGGTGCCCCCGCCGACAATCCGCAGGAGCGCCGGGAGCGCACCGTGTCCCACGTGCTGGGCCGGTTTTCAGCCGCGGAGCGGCCGTTGCTGGAGGCCGTGCTGGCGGAGGTGATCGCCGGGATCGAGCTGATCCGGCGTTCGGGCCTGGAGCGGGCCGGTAACCGGCTGAACAGTTTTCGGGCCGGCGCAGCGGCATCCTCAGAAGCATGAGCCGTCTTCCGACCACCACGGCCAGGCTGCGAGTGTTGCGCCAGAGCTTCAGCCCCTGCCTGTTGGAGGGGGAGGTGAGTGCCGGTGGCTTCCAGTGGAGCTTTTGCTGGGCCTTTGATCGCGGCGAGCTGAGTGTGGAGCCCTCCCTGGGTCGGGCCCTGATTCAGGACGCGTTGCTGCGTTTTCTGCTCCAGGCGGATTATCAGCTCGAACCCGGCGGCGACTACGCCTTCACGGTGCGCGCCAGCTTCTGAGGCACGGCCAGGGTCTGCGACCGCAGCAGGGGACGGCTCAGCCAGCGTTCCAGCAGCAGCTGGGCCACCACATCGTCCCAGTCCCGGGGTGGCTGGCGCAGGCCCGGCGGCAGCAGGCGCTGCCAGAGCCGGGGTGGGTGCAGCTGCCAGTAGCGCTCCCGGGCGGCCAGGGTGCTGCCCCGTTCCTCCACCGGCAGCACCAACAAGCCACCCGCTGCCAGCCGTTGCTGCCAGAGGCTCGAGCCGGTGCCGTTGCCCAGGACCACCGCCGCCAGGCCGCTGCCGTGTTGCCAGTGGCTCAGCAGCGCCAAAGCGTCCTGGGGAGGCAGCACAGCGGCGGCGACGATCTGCTGACGCTCGGCGTCGGTGAGCACCAGGCCACATTTGCTGCGGCCTGGATCGAGGCCGGCGAGGGGGCCCGGGCCGGGGCGGCTGGCGGCGGCGCTCATGACTGCCGTTCGCGCCGACGATCGCTGGCCGGGCCTGGATTCAGCCAGTGCAGCTCGACGACGATCGGGTCGGGGGTATCGGCGTTGCTGCGGACCGTGGCCTCGAGGGTGGCCTCCTGGCCGACAGGGCGATCGGCTAGAGCCCGGCCCAGCTCGTTGAAGTCGTTGACGTCGAACTGCAGGCCATCCACCAGGGTGCCCTGGCGCTGGGCGCGGGCGAAGGCGGCGGCCAGCAGCAGATTCAGGCGGCTGCGCACCAGCTCGGCTCCCCGTTCGTCGCCATCCAGGGTGGTGCGAGAGAGCACCTCACCTTTGCGCACCACCTGGCGATTGGGTCGCAGATCGGGAAAGGCCAGCACCCGTTGTTCGCCCCGCAGCACGTTGGCGGCCGAGCGGATGCTCACCACCCAGGTGCCCCGCTTGGCCAGCATGGTTTTGAGCCGGGCGATGTCATTGCGGGGCACCAGCAGGATCTGGCGGTCGGGTTTCTGCTCGGGCAGCAGGCGCTGGAAGGCCGTCAGATTGGCCTGCTGCAGCAGGGCCTCAATCACGCTCTGGGCCTGGCTCGATTGGTCCAGCTTCACCTTGGCCGTGGCCAGGGGCTGGCCGCTGGCGATCACCACATCGCCGCGGCGCAGGGCGATCACATTGCTTTCCAGGCCCTTGAGTTCTTTCTCGCCCGCGGCGATCCGCTGGCGCACGCTGGTCAGTTCGCCTTCGGTGCGGCGGATCTCAGCATCCCGGCCCTTGACCTCGCGACTGAGCCGCTGGCGCTCCGCCTCCAGCCGGGTCCGTTCCCGTTGCAGCGGTTGCAGTTCCTGCCGCAGGGAGGCGATCCGGGTCTGGGCGGCGTGGAGCTGGCCCTCGGCCTTGTGCTGGCTATCCAGGGCTCGCTGGCGGCCGGCGATCGCCTGGGTGCGGCCCAGTTCGGCCCGGCTGAGTTCGCCGCGGCTGCGATCCAGGTTGGCCTGGCTCTGGCGCAGGGCGCTGCGGCTGTCTCGCAGGCGGGCCTGGATCTGATCGAGCTCAAACAGGCCCATCCGCAGCTGCTCGCTCACCAGCAGCATCAGGCCCAGGGAGAGCGCACTGATCAGGGCGCCGGTGAGGGCGGTGATCACCACGGCCGTGTTCTTCGGCCTGAGCCCGAACAGGCTGAGCCGTGCCTTGCCCACCCGGGTGCCCAGTCGATCGCCGAGGGTGGAGAGCACGCCCCCGAGCAGCAGCAAGGTCAGGATCAGCAGCCAGCCCGACACGCCTTGCTCCCAGAACTGCTCAGTATCGCCGTGACCAGGCCGTTGGGAGGGCCTTGATGGGGCTCTGGACGCTGAACTCAGCTGAAGCGCTTGGCCAGGGCGATGGGATCGAAAACCGTGATTTTCTTGCGGTCGATCTGCACCAGGCCATCGTTGCGCAGATCACCCAGCAGGCGGGTGATGGTGACGCGGGTGGAGCCGATCGCCTCGGCGATCGCCTGGTGCGAGAGGCGCAGATCGATTGTGATCCCCTCGCTGCTGGGCACGCCGAAATCGCGGCACAGCACCAGCAGGAAGCTCACCAGCCGTGACGACATGTCGCGGTGGGTGAGGGTTTCAATCATGGTTTCCGTCTGCAGGATGCGGGAGGAGAGCCCCTGCAGCAGCAGCAGCCCGACGCTGGCGTCCTGCTCGATCGCCCGCCGCACCGAGGTGGCCGGCGCCGTCACCATCTCCACCCGGGTGAAGGCGATGGCGTGATAAAAGCGGTCTGAGCGCTGGCCGGTGAGCAGGGAGAGCACGCCGAACAGGCTGTTCTCGCGCAGCAGGGCCACCGTGATCTCTTCGCCCGATTCGTAGACCCGCGACAGCCGCACGGCGCCGCGGCGCAGCAGATAGACCCGTTCGGCGGGATCGCCGGGGAAGAAGATGGTTTTTCCCCGTTCGATCGATTCGACATTGCTGCCGGAGAGGCCGCGAATCACCTCCATCAGGGTGGGACCGGCCGTGGCAGCGGTGCCGATGGCAGCGACGGCTCCGGGGGCCCCGGTGGATGGGGTGCTGGCGTAACGGCTGAAACCGCGTGTGGCGCCGACCATGACGGGCTGCCGAGTTGGCTTGGAAGCTAAGGAGCGGTTGGGCCCTGCCTTGTAGCAATCCACACTGTTTACCATGGCACAATTCGGCACCTCAGGCGCTGGCTCCCCCCAGCGGCCCTGTCAGCATCGCCAGCGGTGAGTCCGCGGGAGCGACCTCCAGGGCCTGGCGCTGGGCTTGCTGGAGGCTGTGGATGCCGCCATCGGCCAGGTCCAGCAGGGTGTTCAACTGGCTGCGGCTGAACGGAGCGCCTTCGGCGGTGCCCTGGATTTCCAGCAGCCGCAGTTGATCGTCCAGCACCACATTCAAGTCCACCTCGGCCCGGCTGTCTTCGCTGTAGTCGAGATCGAGCAGGGGGGCTCCCTCCACCAGCCCCACCGAGATCGCCGCCACCTGGTGCTTGAGCGGGGAGCTGGTCAGCAGCTGCTGGCGCTGCAGCCGTGCGACCGCCGCCGCCACGGCCACCCAGGCACCGGTGATCGAGGCCGTCCGGGTGCCGGCATCGGCCTGCAGTACGTCGCAATCCACCAGCAGGGTGCGTTCTCCCAGGGCCTTGAGGTCGAGGGCGGCCCGCAGGCTGCGGCCGATCAGCCGCTGGATTTCCTGGGTGCGGCCGGAGAGCTTCATCAGTTCCCTCGATTGGCGGCTGGGGGTGGAGGCCGGCAGCAGGCGGTATTCGGCACTGAGCCAGCCGCTGCCGCTGCCCCGTCGCCAGCGGGGCACCTCCTCCTGCAGGCAGACGCTGCAGAGCACCCGGGTCTCTCCGGTCGCGATCAGCACCGAACTGAGGGCGAAGCCAAGGGGATCCCATAGGAATTGGACGGGGCGTTGCTGCGTGGCCGTACGGCCATCGCGCCGCAGGCTGGGATCGGGGCTGGGGGTCACGGCTGCAGGGCAGAGGCGGGCAATAGGGGCGGCCGGCGGCACGCCACCAGGAGGCTAGGCCCCGGCAGTGGTACGTCTGTTTGCACCAGGGGTGGTGTGCGCGGCTTGTCGATGCCGCTACATTCGCCATCGGGAGCCTCGGCAGGCCCGCCCCGCCATTTCGCCCCAGGCCTGTGAACAGGATCGCCATGACCACCAGCCTCGCCAGCCATCGCCAGAGCCCAAGGCCTGCCGGCGGCGGTCGGTTGGAGTCCCCCAGCCATGGAGCGCCGGCCCACCCGGCGCCGATGCCGGCGCCCGGGCCCGCCCTGCGCCTGGTGCCCCAGCCCGAAGGGTTGCTGCAGATCCACACGGCGCCCTTCCGGGGCAGTTTTGCGGCGGTGTTCAGCCAGGCCCTGCGCACGGCCGGCCTGGGCAGCCGGGTGCTGGTGACGCAGTTCCTCAAGGGCGGTGTGGATCAGGGGGTGGCCGGCAGCCTGTGGCTGTGCGGCCGGCTGGAGTGGCTGCGGCCCGCCACCCTGCAGTGCATCGAGACCCCTCTGGTTCCCGCGCCGGTTCAGCTCGCAGCCGCTGGGAGTGGGAGTGCCGCCGCGCCCCATGCCGCTGAGGCGGTCGACGCTGGGCTGGCGGCCTCAGCCCAGACCCAGACCCAGACCCGGGAGGCGGTGGCCGAGGTCTGGGCCTATAGCCGCACCTGTCTGCTGGAGGGTTCGGTGGATCTGATGGTGCTCGACGAACTGGGTCTGGCGATTGAACTGGGCTATCTGGCGGCGGATGAGGTCACCGCCACCCTGGAGCAAAGGCCCGCCCAGCTGGATGTCATCCTGACGGGTCCTTCCATGCCGGCGGCGCTGATGGCGATGGCCGATCAGGTCACCCAGCTGCGTCGCGCTCCTTAGGCGATGGCGCCGGCCGCTTTTTCTCCAAGCCGATGCTCAAGAACGACCGCTGGATCAACGAGCAGGCCGCCACCGGCATGCTCGAGCCCTTCCAGTCCACCCTGGTGCGCCATCTCGATCCTGAGGCCCGCAGCGGGCCGGTGCTGAGTTTTGGCTGTTCCTCTTATGGCTACGACCTGCGGCTTTCGAACAAGGAATTTCTGATTTTCCGCCATGTGCCTGGCACGGTGATGAATCCGAAGCGGTTCAACCCGGCGAATCTGGAGCCGGCGTTGCTGCACAGCGATGGCGATGGCGAGTACTTCATCCTGCCGGCCCATTCCTATGGCCTTGGCGTTGCCTTGGAGCGCATGAAGGTGCCGGCCAATATCACCGTGATCTGCCTGGGCAAGAGCACCTATGCCCGACTGGGCATAATCGTCAACACCACCCCGGCCGAGGCCAGCTGGGAGGGGCATCTCACCTTGGAGTTCAGCAATTCTTCTGGCGCCGATTGCCGCATCTATGCCAATGAGGGCATCTGCCAGCTGTTGTTCTTTGAAGGGGATCCCTGTGAAACCACCTATCAGGATCGGGCCGGCAAATATCAGCATCAGCCCGAACGGGTGACCCTGGCGAAGATGTGATTTGACTACCGGCCACGCTACTTGTTCCTCAGCGGACGCTGGTGAGGCCATAGCGCAGGCCGAGAATGAGGGCATGGAGCCGATTCTTGGCGCTCAGATTGCCGATCAGGCGCTTGGTGTAGGTCTTGGCTGTTTGCTCGCTGATTTGGAGTGCTTCGGAGATGTCGCGATTGCTCATGCCATCGGCCAGACAATGGAGAACGTCATAGTCCCTGTCTTTGAGGTCGTAAGTTGATGCTTTTTCGGAGATGTCGCGAATGCGCTGGCTGCGGTAGCGTCTGCCACCACTGGCGGCCAGAATCGAGGCTCCCAGAACTCCCCGGGCTTCGATGAGCTCCTGGTAACAGAAGATGCCATCGATTTCGTCGGCGGCAAAGGCGCGCTGATCAATCTGATGGCCTGTGCACATCAGTAGGGTCTTGGTGGTTGGGCTCACAGTTTTGATGCTTTGGCAGAGCTGGAAGCCATCGCCCTCCTCCAATACATCAGTGCAGATCAAGACACCAATCGGCTTGTTGCGGGCCGTTTCCAGGCAGCTGGCGGCATCGGTTCCCACGTAGCGGATAAGCTTGGGATTCCTGATCGCCAACATCAGGGGAAGCATCTGCTCTTCCCGGTTCATGGCGATGGCTAAAGAAGGCTCAATCCCGGTTCTGGCTATGGCCTCAAGGATGAACTTACGGCTTTGGATGAGTGCCGAGATTTTGTATGTTAAATCCACTAGCGTGGCCCTCAGATCGCCAGATTCTAGCAACATTAAATGAAATGTGAACGAGCGCATGCCGAGTCCGCTGCCGGTTGCGCCTGGGATCGGTCAGATCCGTTGCGCTGGTTCGCCCTGTGGATGGAGTTGCTGAGAGGTGGGGTGAGTGTCCCCTTTGGGGGATCGCCAGCTGCCGGCCCGGGGTCTTGACTCAAGAGGTAGCTAAAGATTCTGATGGCCACACAAATCAGCAGCACTGGGGATAAGTCCCTCAATCTGCTCCTTGATGGAACCCTCTGGGATGGCGGATTGACGGCTCAGTTGACGATCACGAATACGGGGGCGTCTGCGTTGGCAGATTGGAGCCTTTCCTTTGAAAGCGATGTGCTGATCAGCGGCACTCCCTGGGGAATGAGGTTTGCCGTCACCACCTTGCCTGATGGCCATTACTCCTACACGCTCACAGGATTGGACTGGGGTTCGGCCTTGGCGGTCGGTGGCTCGGTCACGGTCGGGTTCACGGCCAGCCGGCCGCCTGGCGCGGCCAGTGGCGCCCTGCAGGCTGCAGATCTGTTCGTGACCCAGCCGGTGCTGAGTGCTGTGTCATCCCCGATCCCGACGCCAGTACCCACGCCTAGCCCCACGCCCACGCCCACGCCCACGCCAACGCCAACGCCCACACCGTCACCGTCACCAACGGGCGAGGTGAACCCCAGTTCCTTTGCGGTGAAGGGCGGTGGCACGAATTATGCCGAGGCTCTGCAGAAGTCGTTTTTGTTTTATGAGGCCCAGCGTTCCGGCAATCTCGATGAGGCCAGCAATCGCATCGACTGGCGCGGGGATTCCGGCCTCCACGATGGTTTGGATGGTCTTTATTTTGGCAACAACACCAGTGCCAATCTTCAGGCAGGCCTGAAGCTTGATCTCACCGGTGGCTATCACGATGCCGGTGATTACGGAAAATTCGGCCTGCCTCTGGCTTCCAGCCTCACCAACCTCGCCTGGGGCGGTTTGCAATTCGCTCAGGGCTATGCCGCCTCAGGCCAGGGCGATGAGCTGCTGGCTGCCGTGAAATGGGGCACCGACTACCTGCTCAAGTGCCATGTGCTGGATGCTTCCGGCAAGACCTCCTTTTTCGTTGCCCAGGTGGGTGATGCTGACGCCGACCACAAGCTCTGGCAACCGGCTGAAACCGAAACCATCCTCAGACCGGCGATGGCGGTGACGGCCAGCAAGCCAGGCTCCGATGTGGCCGGTGGCAGTGCTGCGGCGATGGCTGCCGCTTCCATTCTGTTTCGCCGCCATGGTGAGGTGGCCTATGCCGATAAGCTGCTGAGCAGTGCCATCACGCTCTATCAGTTCGCCGATACCTATCGGGGTAAGTATTCGGATTCGATTCCAGTGGTGCAGGGATTCTATAATTCTTATAGTGGCTATTATGACGAGCTGGCCAATGGTGGCGTGTGGTTGGCCCAGGCCGTGAAGGCCCAGGGCGGCGATGGATCCGCCTATTTGAATAAGGCGCTCAATCTTTATAATTCTAATGTTGGTGGCATCAGCAAGGGCTGGACGGGAAATTGGGATGACAGCTCCTATGCCACGGCTGTGTTGCTGGCCCAGCAGAGTGGCTCGGCGGCCATCAAGCAGCAGGTGGAGGGCTGGTTGAACAACTGGGTGACCGGTGGCAACGGCGTGCAGATCACGGCGGGCGGCCTGCGTTGGATCAGCCAATGGGGCTCCCTGCGCTATGCCGCCAATACGGCGTTCCTGGCCGATGTCTATGCCAGCAGTGTCAACGATCCGAACGGGGTCTATACCGCGCTGGCACGGCAGACCGTGGATTATATCCTTGGCGCCAACCCCCGCAACTCAAGTTACCTGGTGGGCTATGGCAATAACTTCCCCCAGCAGCCCCATAGCCGCGAGGCCTCGGGAGTGGGCTGGGATGGTTTCCGCAATGGCCTGCCCAATGTCCACATTAATTTCGGTGCCCTGGTGGGTGGTCCCACGCAGGCGAATGACACCTCCTATGTCGATCTGCGCAGTGATTACGTCTCCAATGAGGTGGCACTGGATTACAACGCTGGTCTCGCGGGTGCCTTTGCTCGCAGTGTCGAACTCAAGGGTGGCATCGCTCTGACGGATCAGGAGCTCAATGCCCTGCCCGGCGTCACCATTCAGACGCTGACCCCAGGTCCCACCTCAACCCCATCCCCTGCACCCGTGAACCAGGGGCGGGCCAGTTTCGTCATCACCGGTACGGCGGCCGTCGGCCAGACCCTCACGGCGCTTCAGAGCGCCAATGATCCGGAAGGCCATGGCAGTGGTGGCTTCAGCTACCAGTGGCAGGCCTCTGCGGATGCGGGCCAGAGCTGGGCCGCCATCGGTACGAATGCCGCTGCTCTGCTGGTGAGCCACGCGGAGGAGGGCAAGGCGGTTCGGCTCAAGGTTAGCTATCTCGATGCTGCCCAATTCAGCGAGACAGCCTTCAGTTCGTCAGTGGCGGTGGCCTATGTCAATGATGGTCAGGCGCGCTTTGCTCTGAGCGGCAGCGGCGCTGTGGGGCTGGCGCTCACGGCCAGTGAGACCCAGGCTGATCCCGATGGCAATGGCCCCTTCGTCTACCAATGGCAGGCTCAGGCCAACAGCACCGGCCCCTGGCAGGCGATCAGCGGTGCCAGCGGTGCCAGTTTTGTGCCGGCTGCGGCCCAGCAGGGCCAGACGCTGCGGTTGCAGCTCAGTTATCAGGATCGCCAGGGATTCGGCGAAACTGTTTACAGCAGCAGCGTCGCCATCCCCGCGGCAGTGCCCCCCTCGCTTGATCAGCCGATCTTCGATCCCGGCGGCGCGATCAAGCCGGCGATACCCACCCCCAGTTCGCCCTTCCTGAAGGTGAGCGTCGCCGGCTCCGTCTGGTACCGCGGGCTCACGGCCCAGATCACGGTCACCAACACCGGACCCTCAGCCCTGGGCAGCTGGAGCCTCACGTTTGACACCACCCATGTGCTCAGTGGCACTCCCTGGGGGGCAAGCCTCAGCCAGGTGAAGCTGCCTGGCGGCCTCTATCGCTCCACCTTGAGCGGCAAAGACTGGGGAGCGAGCCTCGCCGCCGGTGCCTCGGTGAGCGTCGGCTTCAATGCCAACCAGGGTTTGAGCCTGGGTGATAGCGGCATGCTCACGGGGCCCGCCTTGTGGGCCACCAGCGCCGCCCAGCTGGCCGCCAGCAGCGGCAACCCCGCTTATCAGAGCGGAGATGCCGCCGCGAATCTGCTCAAGGCCGGCCCTGGCGCTGATCTGCTCACGGGCTCGGCGGGCAACGATGTGTTCCGGGTGACCAGCCTGGGCCAGTCGCTGCTGGGGGCCCTGGATCGCATCACCGACTTCAGCATCGGCAGCGACAGCCTCGATGGCCCGACCGCCCTGGCTGCCGCCCAGGTGGCCAAGCTGGGTTCCGTGGCGGCCCTCAGCGAGCTGGGCGTGGCCAGCCTGTTGACGGCGATCACGTTCCAGGCCCATCAGGCGGCCAGCTTCAGCTTCGGCTCCGGGCCGACAACCCGCACCTTTGTAGCCTTCAACGATGCCGTGGCCGGCTTCCAGCCCGCCAGCGATGGGGTGTTGGAGATCACGGGCTACAGCGGCGATCTGCGGGGGCTGGCGGTGATCTGAAGCGGCGCTGGGTTGGGTGGCGCCGGCCCCGGCGGACCACAGGCCAGGGCTCCAGGCTCAGAGCGGAACTCAGCTGAACGGCTGGCGGGCGATCAGAGCTGGGAATCAAAGCTGGCAACCCAGGCTGGCTACCCGCTCACGGTGGGCCCAGCCTGGCCTCTCCGCCGGCTTCAGCCTGGCCCGCCAGCACCGCCGCGGCGAAGGGATTGCGGGCGATCAGGGCCGTGAGGCCCAGCTGCTGGCGCCAGTCGGCCAGGGGCCGCTCCCAGCCCTGCTCCCAGCGCTGGGCCAGCAGCGGGGCGCTGGTGCTGGCCCCCAGCTCCAGTCCGTAGGCGATCGCCCGCCCGACATCGACCCCGGTGGGCCCATGCGGATCGAGGTCGTCGTGGACGCGATGGATCAGATCGGCGGCGAGCAACAGGGCGCAGCCGGGCCAGCGCAGCTGCTCGGTGGTGAGGCCGTTCATGGCTGCCTCGCCGGCCAGGCTGGTGGGGCAGCCGGCGATCGCATGCCAGACGTCATGGCAGTGGCGGATGCGCAGCTGCAGGTAGGTGGTGTCGCCATCGGCTCCCGGCGGTAGCACCGGCGGTGGTAGGGGCTCCAGGCCCTGGTCCAGCAGCAGATGGCCATAGGCGTGGCCGAGGCTGTCGGCCGGCAGGGCCGCCAGGGCCGCCAGCTCGGGCCAGTTGCCCCAGTAGCGCTCCTGGATCAGGGTTGCGATCGCCGGGTCGGCCTTGAGCCGGGCACGGGCAGCTTCGGCGGCCGGCGTGGCGTAGCTGGCGGCCAGCAGATCGAGGGCGTGGGGCAGGTCGCCGGGATCGGCGCAGAGCACCGCCATATCGGCAGCCAGGCGCTCCAGCTGGGGGGCGGGCTTCATGGGGCCAGCCGGGCTCTGTGCAGGCGGCTTTTTTCGTACCACTCGGCGAACTCGGGGACCCAGGTCTGCAGATGGGGCCACATCAGCTCACACAGCTCGCGGATTTCCTGCTGGGCATCGAGCTTGGCGCGCAGATCGAGGAAGTGCAGAAAGGCCCGCAGCGTGAAGCTCACCACGAAGTGCTGGCGATAGTCGAAAGGCAGGATGCCGCGGGCGTGCTCCTCGGCGAAGCCGGCCGCCAGCAGGTCGCGGTAGCGGTTGGCGGCGGCGCGGCAGAGCTCCAGGTCGATCGCCCGTTGGTCGTCGCCGTAGTGATACTTCTTGCCCTGGCGATCGCTGTAGTCGCCCACCGGCCGCAGATAGAACACCTCCTCCAGCTCCAGTTCACCTTCGGCCGCCTTGCGGATGCGATCGCCGGTGTAGCGCATTGATTGCACATCGAAGCTCACCCCCACCCGGTGGGTGCGGGCCTGCTGCATCACTGAGTGGGGAAACCAGCCCACATTGAGCACGATCTGGGCGTGCTCCAGCGGACCGTAATGGCCGCGCTCACCGGATAGCAGGCGCTTGACGCAGATTGCGCCGGCCCGGCTTTCCTCGGGCCAATCGGCCTGATCGGCCACCACAAAGCCCTCGCTGTAGTCCTGGTGCATGCCCGCATAGACACATTGCTGGGGATTGGGCGTGGCGGCGATCAGGGCGACCCGGAAGCGGGGATCCATGGCGGCGGGGGCGACGGGGGGAGGTGGGCTGGAGAAGCGGTTCGGCGTTGGCTGGTTCAGCGTCGGCAATTTCAGCTTCAGCGTCGGGCAATTCAGGGTTCAGTCAGGTCAGGGTTCAGTCAGGTCTCCGTTCGCCAGGTCAGTGTTGAACCGGTCAGTGTTGAACCGTTCAATCTTGAAGGTCCCAGCTTGGGCATTTCAGTCTGGCCAAGGAGCGCCGAGCTGCGACCTGGAGCTTGGCAGTGAACGCTTCAGGCGCCCGCTGAACAACCGCTCGGCAGACCGAACTGACGTGCTGCCGGCCCCTTTAGAAACCCTATGACCACTGGGTTGCCGGCTGAAGCTGGGGCGCTCTGCCATGGCCTCAGCAGACCGGAGCAACATTCTGTGGGCCGTGCAGAAAGCCTCTGAGCATGGGGTTGTCGGCTGGCGAAGCGATCACCTAGGGCCGAGACAGGTTGTTCAGTGGTCTCTTCGGGGTGGCGCTTCGCCACGCAGCCTGGCACTGGGACTTCGTCGTGGCGCCTGGGGATGCGCTGCAGGTGACGAGCTCCTGGCCGGATCCGGGGC
This sequence comes from Synechococcus sp. UW140, assembly GCA_945872185.1. Classification (GTDB taxonomy): domain Bacteria; phylum Cyanobacteriota; class Cyanobacteriia; order PCC-6307; family Cyanobiaceae; genus Cyanobium. The sequence continues at coordinate 35,220 of CAMBZX010000007.1, forward strand.
TCTTAGCCGTGGCTGCGGGGGTTGGCCATGGCTGGGGCTGCGCCCTGGTCGTCCTCGCTGTCGAGGCGGCTGGTGGCTCCCACCCCGGCCAGTTGGGGCAGGGTGGTGTCGCTGAGCAGGGCCCCCACCAGGCTTTCCAGTTCGCCGCCGCTGCGGGCGCCGATCGAGCGACCCACCGCCTGGCCCGCCGCATCGAACAGCTCCAGCTGGGGAATGCCATTGACCGCGTAGCGCTCCATTTCCCCCTGCCAGCGGGGGTTGTCAACGTTGAGCATCACCACATCAAGGCTGCCGCGATGCTGTTGTTCCAGCCGCACCATCGCCGGCGCCATGGTGCGGCAGGCCTCGCACCAGTCGGCATAGAACTCCACCAGGGTGGGGCGGCCATCGGCCAGGGCCACCGGCAGCTCCGGCGATTGGCGCGCCAGCTGCTCCAGCTGGCCCGCTGGGTTGAGGCCACCCCGCATCCACAGCAGCACCAGGGCCAGGATGGCGGCCACGGCGGCCAGCAGCATCCGTTCACGCCGGCCCAGGGCGCTGGCCGCGGGGAGGGGGGCCGGATCCGGCAGGTTGGCAGGCATGGCGAGGGCCAAGGGCAGACCGCAGGCACTCTGGCAGTTGTTGCGGCACCCCTCAGCAGACGGCTGCCCCCTCCGAAGGGGCCCTGCCTTGGGGCTGTGGGCGGGTCTCGCCCCTGGGGCCGGCTGGCTTCGGGCTGCCGCTCGTGGGGGCTGGGCTGCTGCCGTTGCTGCCTGGAGCCAGCGGCCCAGGCGCTTTCCGTTCAGGTCCAGCAGGTTCATCAGCCGCCAGCCCTGGGCAATCCAGACCAAGGCAATGCTGGCGACGGTAGGTTGGGATTGAGCTTGCTAGTTTCAACGTCCAGGGCACGGATGCGTGAAGCGGCGCCTCACACTCCATTTCCCGCGCGAGGCGGTGCATCAGCCGATCACCTATCGGTTGGCCGTTGATTTCGACATTGCCGCCAAGATCCTGCGCGCCCAGATCGCGCCGAATCAGAGCGGCACCATGGTGGTGGAGCTTTCGGGCGACATCGACGAGCTCGATGCGGCCGAACTCTGGCTGGAACGCCAGGGGCTGGGCCTGAACCGCGTCCCGGGCGAGATCCGCGTCGATCCACTGCTCTGTGTCGACTGCGGCATCTGCTCCAGTGTCTGCCCCAGCGGTGCCCTGCGCTTTGATGGTGCGACCGCACGGCTCAGCTTTCAGGCCCCCCACTGTCTGGTCTGTGAACAGTGCATTCCCAGTTGCCCGCTGGAGGCCATCGCTCTGGTCCTGGAGACACGATGAAATCCATCCTGCGCCTGATGCTGCTGCCTGTGCAGGCTCCGATGCTGCTGCTGCTGTTTGCGGTCAGCACCTATCTCGGCATGCACTGGAGCCGGCCGATCACCGTGGAGGCCAGCGAGCTGGCCTCCCTGGGCACTCTGGTCTGGTCGGCGGAATGTCTGCAGGCCCTGGTGGTGGTGGTGGTCTGCACCATGCCCGACCTGCTGCTGCGTCAGATTTCAAGCCTGATGGCCGCCAGCCGGGTAGTGAGCCTGGTGGTCACCTTGCTGCTGGTGATCACCGGCGGGCTCTATCTGCTGCACCTGGATGTGCTCTCCAATGTGCTGATCCTGGCCTCCACGGTGTTGCTGGCGCGGCTGGATCTGGTGCGCATCCGGGTGTTGCCCCCTCCCCTGCTGATGGCTGCGCTGCTGAGTCTGCTGGTGCTGGGCGGGGCGGGTTTGGGCCGGGTACTGGAGGCTCGCTACGAACCGCTGCAGGCGCCACTGGCCCGCCGCACGCTGGCACCCCAGCCACGGCGCCAGCCTTCTCAGGCCGCACCTCTGGCGGCTTCACCGGCCTCAGGCAGGTTGTCTCCCCCATCCCCAAGCCCGAATCAGGCAAGCCCGAATCAGGCAAGCTCGAATCAGGCAAGTCCGAATCGGACAGTCCCGAATCGGGTCCTGCCCCGCGTCGGCCACCTCCGTACTCAGACGCCGCCCTGACAGCTCGGTTCCGGCCCCCTGTTCTGCTGCTGCTGGTAGCTCCAGGCATTGCCGAGCACCTTTTTCACATACAGGCGCGTTTCCGGATAGGGGATCGCCTCCACCCAGAGCTCGGGGGCGCGCTGGAGCTGGTCGGTTCGCCAGCCCTGCACGGCCCCTGGACCGGCGTTGTAGCTGGCCACGGCCAGCACAGGTTCGCCCTGCCATTGCCGGAACAGGCCGCTGAGGTAGCGGCTGCCGAGTTCCACATTGCGGGCGGGATCCTCCAAGTCCGCCGAACTCAGGGGCTGACCGGCCAGCTCGGCGGCGGTGGCCGGCATCAGCTGCATCAGGCCGACGGCTCCCACCGCAGAGCGCACGGCCGGCGTGAAGCGCGATTCCTGTTTGGCCAGCCCCTGCAGCAGGGCCATTGGCAGATTCTGAGCGCGGCTGGCGGTGCGGAACAGGTCCAGGAAGCGGGGGGGATGGAGGCTCCGCTCCAGCTGGGGCAGCAGCTGGCACTGGGCGGGCTTCAGGCGCAGGGCGGCCCGCTCCAGCTGGGCCAGGCCGGTCCAGTCGTCGCCGACGCCCTGGCGCAGCCGTCCCTCCAGCAGCAGCTCCTGGCTGTCGCTGGGGGGCACGTTGGCGCGCCGCTGGCGCCAGGTTTCCCAGGCTTCGGTGCGTTGATCCAGGCGCCAGAGCCGATCGAGGCCGGCCTCACCGCTGGCCAGGGGCTGCCAGCTGGTCTCCTGGCCAGCCGTTGTGCGATCGCCGCTGGCATCCAGCCGCAGCTGGCCTTCACCCAGGTGTAGTGCCGCGCGCCAGCCGTAGTAGCCGCCGGGGTTGCGCCGCCTCAGCTCCTGCCAGGTGGCCTGGGCCGCGGATGGCTGGCCGAGCTGGCGCTGGACGTAGCCCAGCCAGAAGCGTTGCCGGGCGGCCAAAGGCGGTGGCAACTGGGTGGCGGGGATGGCCTGCAGCAGGGTCTGCGCTGCGCCCCACTGGCCGCCCAGCAGCTGGCGGCGGCTGAGATCCCATTGCAGGTCCCAGCTGGCGGGATCATCCGGCCAGCGGCGCAGCACCTCCAGGGCCGGGCCACTGGTGCCGCCTGTCCTGGCCTCACGGCCGCCGGCCGCCGCCAGGGCCTGGTGGGCCGCTACTGGGGCACTGGCGCGCCAGCGAGCGGGCAACTGGCGCAGGGCCCCAGCACTGGCGGGCCCCTCCTGCTGGCTGAGCAGCCTGACGGCCTCCTCGGCCTCCGGGCTGTCTGGCGCCTGGCGCACCAGCGCCACCAGCAGGTTCAAGGCTCGCTCCGTGTCGGCTGCATCTCCCTGCAGCCAGGGTCGGGCCAGGGCCAGCTGGCCGCTTGGCGGCAGGCTGCTGAGCGCCAGGCTGCTGTCCTGGCCGAGACAGCGGAGGGCGGCCTGGGGGTCGCCCAGTTCGGCCAAGGCCGTTGCCAGTTGGCGGCGCTGGTTGGGGCTGAGCCCCCCGGGGCTGCCCGCCCGCCCGCCGGCCTTGCAGCTGTTCTCGATCTTCGTCTGGGCGCCGGGCCAGCGGGCGCCCCAGCGGGCCAGGTGCAGGGCTCCGGCCTGGGCCGCTGCCGCCGCCGGCCCCGCCTCCACGGCGGCGGCCAATGCGGCGGGATGGGCCGGGAAGCGCTGCAGCAGTTGCTGGCGCTGCAGCGGGTTCTGGCGGCCGAGGGCATAGAGGGCGTCGGCACTGGCGGCATTGGCCGGGAAGCGCCGTAGCTGCTGGCGCCAGAGGTTGGTGGCCCGGGCGGGCTGGCCAAGGGTCTCGGCGGCCAGGGCCTGGTGTTTGAGCACGACCGCCGCCAGGGGGTCAGGGCCCCAGCCCTGGCCGGCCAGCAGCTGCGCCTGCCGCTGGGGATCCGCCGCCGCTTCGGCCTGCCGCTCCAGCAGCAGGCTGGCCTCACGCCGTTGCCAGGGATCGGGCGACCAGCGCCTCAGGCGTTCCAGGGTCGGGGCCGGGGTGTCCGGGGTGAGCGGGGGCAGGCTCGCCAGCAGCGTCCGGCCTCCCACCAGGGCCACGCCGGTGCCCAGACAGGAGACGGCCAGCAACATCGAGAGGCGCGTCAAGGGCTCTGAACCAGACCATCGGGGAGCATTCTGGGCACTGCCCTGCTCCGCCTCGGTGTCTTTGCTGTCCCTGCCGCAGCGCCTGAGCCAGTGGGCGCAATCCTGGCTGCCGGCGGTGCCGCCGTTGTTGACCACCTTGCCGGGGGCTGGCCAGCGTCGCCGGGCCCTGGGAGCAGCGGCCCTGGCCGCCGTGGCGCTGCTGTTGCGGCCCTGGCCGCCGTTTCTGTGGCTGCCGGGCTGGTGTGTGGGCGGATTGCTGCTCTGGGCCCTGGTGGCGTCGCTGCGCTGTCTGTACTGGCCCAGGCGCTGGCGCT
>CAMBZX010000008.1 GCA_945872185.1 Synechococcus sp. UW140
GAGCGCAACAACCGAAACCACAGCCAAGCCGGCGAAGGCAACCAAAGCCACCAAGGCCACCAAAACCACCAAGGCTCGCAAGCCCGCCGCCGCCAAAGGTGCGGCCAAAGCGGGTGCCGTTGTGGTGCTGAAGGCCGCCACCGATGGTGCGCCGGCTGCTGCCGGGGCCGAAGGGGAAGGTGATGACCTTGAGCTCGCCATCGGCGACGGGGCCGATAAGAAGGATGTCAAGTCCGCCAAAGCCCTGGCCAGCATCAAGGTGGGCCCGAAGGGGGTGTACACCGAGGATTCGATTCGGGTCTACCTGCAGGAAATCGGCCGCATCCGCCTGCTCAGGCCCGATGAGGAGATTGAACTGGCCCGCAAGATCGCCGATCTGCTGGAGCTGGAGGAGAAAGCCTCCGAGTTTGAAGCCGACAAAGGACATTTTCCCGATTCCAAGGAATGGGCGGCAATCTTTGAGATGCCGCTGATCAAGTTCCGGCGGCGCCTGATGCTGGGCCGACGGGCCAAGGAAAAGATGGTGCAGTCAAACCTGCGCCTGGTGGTATCGATCGCCAAGAAATATATGAATCGCGGCCTGTCCTTCCAGGATCTGATTCAGGAGGGAAGTCTTGGCCTGATTCGGGCAGCAGAGAAGTTTGATCACGAAAAAGGCTACAAGTTCTCCACTTATGCAACCTGGTGGATTCGTCAGGCGATCACCCGGGCGATCGCCGATCAGAGCCGCACGATTCGCCTGCCGGTTCACCTTTACGAAACCATCTCCCGCATCAAGAAAACCACCAAGACCCTCTCGCAGGAATTTGGCCGCAAGCCGACGGAAGAGGAGATTGCTGAGAGCATGGAGATGACGATCGAGAAGCTACGCTTTATCGCCAAATCGGCCCAGCTGCCAATCTCTCTGGAGACTCCGATCGGCAAGGAGGAAGACTCTCGCCTCGGTGATTTCATCGAAGCCGATATTGAGAATCCGGAGCAGGACGTGGCCAAGAATTTGCTGCGGGAGGATCTGGAAGGTGTGTTGGCCACCCTCAGCCCAAGGGAGCGGGACGTGTTGCGGCTGCGCTACGGCCTCGACGACGGCCGCATGAAAACGCTGGAGGAAATCGGCCAGATCTTTGATGTCACCCGCGAGCGGATTCGCCAGATTGAGGCCAAGGCTCTACGCAAGTTGCGCCATCCCAACCGCAACGGTGTTCTCAAGGAATACATCAAGTAAGGTCTGTACCGACTGCTCCCGACAAGCGACGCTTCAATCCAATCTGGGAGCTCTCACCTTCTACGGTTGTTGGCTGAATCGATCATCGGCATCAAAGGCCAGGTCGACCGTTGAGGGCAACAATCGCCCCAGCGCCCACTTGCTTCAGGCGCCTGTCGGGATCAACTGCCGAGCCGTCTGTCCTGGCCATCCGCAGCGATGGTGTGGTGGCAGGAGCTGGGGGCATCCCATCGCAGGATCTTCAGACCTGAGCTGGCTCTGGCGGCGACGTTCGGCCGGCTCCTAAGTTGACCCTCCCTGCTGCGGGCAGCGTCCCCATGGCCACGGACCGCATGGCGGCGTACTGGCAGCGCCATCCACACCGACTGCCCTGGCTGGTGGGCCTGGCCTTGGCCCTGCTCTGCTGGCTGGCTTTTTTTCATGGGCTCGGCGCCCTCGGGCTCATGGACAAGACCGAAGCCCTGTTCGTGGAGGTGGGCCATCAGATGGTGTTGCGCCAGGACTGGGTGACCCCCTGGTGGAACGGCGAACGCTTTTTCGACTATCCCGTCTGGGGCTACTGGATGGTGGCTCTGTCGTTCCAAGTGTTCGGTGTCTCCGAATGGGCCGCCCGCCTGCCCGTGGCCCTGGCGGCCTCGGCTGTGGTGATCGCCTCCTTCGCTCTGGTGGTGAGCTGGGCGCCCCCCCAGGAGCAGCGGGCTGACCGCTGGGGCCGGGGCCTGCTCGCCGCCTCGGTTTTGGCCACGACCCCGGGCTGGGTCGGCTGGGGCCGCACCTCCACCACCGACATGTTTCTGGCCAGTGCCATCACCCTGGCCCTATATGGCTTTCTGTTGGCCCATCGCCATCAGCACCAGCCCATGCTGGCTCCGATGGGAAGGGTGCTGTTCGCCCTGTTCTGTGGCGTGGCCGTGCTGGCCAAGGGCCCGGTGGGGCTGCTGCTGCCTGGGCTGGTGATTGCGGTGTTCCTCACCCTGACGGCGCAGTGGCGCCGCTGGCTGCAGCCACTGCCGTTGCTGGCGATGCTGGGCCTGTTCCTCGGCGTGGCCATGCCCTGGTACGCCGCAGCGGCCCAGGTCAACGGCGTGGCCTTCCTGGGCGGCTTCCTTGGATTCAGCAATCTGCAGCGGTTCACCACAGTTCTCTATCAGCATCCCGGCCCACCCTGGTACTACCTGCCCTGCCTGCTGCTGCTGCTGCTGCCCTGGTCCCTGTTTCTGCCGGCGGCCCTCGCCTCACTGCGCTTCTGGCGTCTGAGCTCCTGGCGCCGTGCCGCGGCCGATCCCGCCTTGGAGTTGCCCCTGTTTCTGCTGTTGTGGCTGGTGCTGATCGTGGCTTTTTTCTCCGCCGCCGCCACCAAGCTGCCGGGCTACATCCTGCCGGTGGTGCCAGCCGGCAGCCTGCTGGTGGCCCTGGCCTGGAAGCCGTTCCCCACCGCCAGCCCCGCTCCGTCCGGCTGGCTGCGGCTGAGCGGCTGGATCAATGGGGGCCTGTTGGCACTGTTGGCCGTGGCGGCAGCGATCGCCCCCCGCTGGGCCGCCACCGATCCGGCCCATCCGGAGCTGGCCAGGGCCTTGAATCACTCAGGCTTGCCCCTGCTGCTGGCGGCCATCCTCGCTGCCTCTGCGCTGGCCCTGGTGTGGCTGCTGCGCCAACAGGGAGGGGAGGGGCGCCTATGGCTGCCGAATCTGCTGGGCTTCCTGGCGATTCTGGCCCTGGTGGTGCCGCCCCTGGCGCCGCTGCTGGATCGGGAGCGCCAGCTGCCCCTCCGCGAGCTGGCCCGTCAGTCCCGGCTCCAGGCCCTGGCCGATGAACCGCTGTGGGTGGTGGGAGCCAAGCGCTACAGCACCCTTTTCTATGGCGGCGAATCGGCGGTCTTTCTCTCCGGCCGGGGCAGCCTGCGCGATCGCCTCAAGGACGATCCCACCAGCCTCGGCCTGAAGCCCGGCACCCCCTCCGTGCGGCTGCTCGGCGACAGGAGCGATCTGGAGGATCTCGGACTGGCCGCAGGGGCGGTGCAACTTCTCGAGCGGCGCGGTCAGCAGCAACTGTGGCGCGTCGCTCGCGAGGATCTGCAACCGTGATGCGCTTCAGCTTCCATCGCCGCGACTGGATCGTGCTCGGCGCCTGCGCTGGCCTGTTGGCTGTTCTGGCCGTCCTGATCGACCCGCGCCGTCCGCCCACTTTGGATGAGGCCGTGCTGCATTGGCTGGGGGAGCAGCTGCGCGGGCCGGTCGGCGATGTGCTGTTGATGGTCTATCGGCTCAGCGGGAAACACTTCACCTCTTTCCTGGTGCTGGCAGCCCTGATCTTCGTACTGCTGAGGCATTGGTGGCGAGATCTACGCCTGCTGGTGATGGCCACCGGCGGCATTCTCGTGATCGTCGATCTGCTGCTCAAACCGCTGTTTGACCGCGCCCGACCGCCGGAAAAGTTGCTGCAGGTGGATGGCCGCAGCTTTCCGAGTGGCCATGCCGCCGGTGCCGTGGCCTTCTACGGCGCCATGGTCGTGATTCTGGCGGCCCACCATCCGCACTTGCGACGCCCCTTGGCCCTCGGCGCCGGGCTCTGGGTGCTGCTGGTTTGGCTGAGCACCCTCTATGCCCGGGCCCATTGGCCCACCGATCTACTGGCCGGTGGCGGGGTGGGGCTGGCCTGGTTGGTGGTCTGCATTGCAACCTGGCGTCAGCCCCCTTCCCTGCCCCCCTCCCCATGACCGCCAGCTTCCCCACCCTCTCCAGCCTGAGGGGCCTGCGCACGGCACCGGCCCTCGAGGCCGCCGAGCGCGCCCTGCTGCGCCAGGAGCTGCAAACGGCCCTGGACCGCTGCGAATGGTTCACCATCGGCGTGATGGCCCCTAACACCGCGATGGCCCTCAACGTGCTGCGGCAGTGCGAAGCGGCCCTCGGCTGGCCGCCTCTGGATCCCCAGGACCCGGCCCCGGCCGAGCTGCCGGCCAACGCGGCCGTTTTCCTCAAGGGCAACCAGCGCAACGGCCGCTTCCTGATCCGCGCCGAAGCCGGATTGGGTGAAGGGGTGCTGATCACCGGGCACCAGCCTGCCGATGCCGAGCAGGAGGACACATGGGGCCCGCTGCCCCTGGATCTGTTCGCCGCCTCCTAGAGGAGGGCCGCCTAGTCGGTCCCCCTGCCGAACGGGTGTTCCGGGGAGGGGCCCCGCAGCATGGCCAGCCCTGAGAGTCGCTTGCGGCGGCGGCCTAGGCTTGCTTTTTAAAATCCAACGGCTTCTCTTGCTGGAGTCGTACGCAGTCCCTCCTGCCGAACCATCAGCCCATGTCCAGCCCAGCTTCCGGTTCTGCGAGCGCGTCGTCCTTACGCATCGCCTCCCGCCGCAGCCAGCTGGCCCTGGTCCAGACCCATTGGGTACGCGATGAGCTGGTCAAGGCCCATCCGGGCCTGGAGATCAGCATCGAAGCCATGGCCACCCAGGGGGACAAGATTCTCGATGTGGCCCTGGCCAAGATCGGCGACAAGGGCCTGTTCACCAAGGAACTCGAAGCCCAGATGCTGCTGGATCGGGCCGATATCGCCGTCCACAGCCTCAAGGATCTGCCCACCAACCTGCCCGAGGGGCTGATGCTGGGCTGCATCACCGAGCGGGAGGATCCCGCCGATGCCCTGGTCGTCCACCAGAATCATCAGGACAAAACCCTGGCCAGCCTGCCCGAAGGCAGTGTGGTCGGCACCAGTTCCCTGCGGCGCCTGGCCCAGTTACGTCACCACTATCCCCAGCTGACCTTCAAGGATGTTCGCGGCAATGTGATCACGCGGCTTGAGAAACTCGATGCCGGCGAGTACGACTGTCTGATCCTGGCGGCTGCCGGCCTCGGCCGGCTGGGCCTGGGCGCTCGCATCCATGAGTTGATCGATCCCTCGATCTCGCTCCATGCCGTCGGCCAAGGCGCCCTCGGCATCGAATGCCGCCTGGGGGATCAAGCTGTTCTCGAGCAGATCAAGGTGCTGGAGCATCAGCCCACCGCCCGGCGCTGCCTGGCCGAGCGCGCCTTCCTGCGCCAACTGGAGGGGGGCTGTCAGGTGCCGATCGGCGTCAACACCGCGTTTGAAGGCGACGAACTGGTGCTCACCGGCATGGTGGCCAGCCTCGATGGCCTGCGCTTGATCCGCGACCAGAGCCGCGGCCCCCAGGACGATCCCGAAGCGATTGGCCTGGCCCTGGCCCACTCCCTGCGGGCCCAGGGTGCCGGCGAGATCCTGGAGGGAATCTTTGCAAGCGTCCGGCCCGAAGCCTGACACGGCCAGCACAGCCGAGCCGGCCAGCGCCGAGGTCCGCTCCCTGCCGTTCCAGTGGAACCTGCTGGCCTGGGCCGCCTTGGTGGGCACCCTCACCGGCCTGGCGGTGGTGGGCTTTCACGAACTGCTGGGCTTCATCAACAATTTTCTCTACGGCCCGTTCGTCGAATGGCTGCTTGCCGTGGGCAGGGCCTCGTCCTCGGGTCCGCCGGCTGAGTTGGCCACCATCGAACTGCCGCCCCTGGTGGACGAGGGAGGCACACCGCTCAAAGCACTGCTGCAGCTCGGCCTGGGCGGGATCGGCCTGCTGACGACGACACCACCGCCGCCGGCCCCGGTGGAACCGGCAACCATCGCCCTGCCCGCCAGCCTCGACTGGCTGGAACTCTGGCCGGTGGTGGTGGTGCCCACCCTGGGCGGCTTGGCGGTGGGTCTGCTGCGCTGGCTGGGAGGCACGATCGGGCCCGGCCTGGCCAGCCTGATGGCGATGGCCGATGGCGCCTTGACCGCGGTGCCGCGGCTTCCCCTGTTGCGGCTGGTGGCAGCCTCTCTCAGTCTCGGCAGTGGCGCTTCGCTGGGCCCCGAGGGCCCGAGCGTGGAAAGCGGCGCCAATCTCGGCCTCTGGGTGGGCTTGAAGGCACGGCTTTCACCCCAGTCCCAGAAGGCCCTGGTGGCCGCTGGGGTGGCGGCCGGCCTGGCGGCAGGCTTCAAGGCACCGATCGCCGGGGTGTTCTTTGCCTTCGAAGGCAGCTTCAGTGCGATTCCCGGTCGTCCCAGTCTGCGGGCGGTGTTGATCGCGGCGGTGGCCTCGTCCCTGGTGACCCAGCTGTGCCTGGGGGATGAACCGATCCTGCGCTTGCCCGCCTATGAGGTGCGATCGCTGCTCGAGTTGCCGCTCTATCTGGGGCTGGGAGTGCTGGCCAGCCTGATGTCCTGGCTGCTCGTCAGCCTGATGGCGGCTGGGCGTGGGCCACGGATGCAGGCGCTGATCGAGCGCCTGCCCCCAGGCCTGGCGACGGCCCTCGGTGGTGCCACGGTCGGTGCCATGGCCCTGGCCTTCCCCCAGGTGCTGGGGGTGGGCTACGACACGATCGAAGCCTTACTCGGCAGCGATGGCGGCATCCCCCTGCTCACCTTGCTGGCCCTGATCGGGGTGAAGCTGCTGGCCACCGCCGTGAGCAATGCCAGTGGCTTTGTCGGCGGTGGCTTCGCTCCCTCTCTGTTTCTCGGGGCCGTGCTCGGGAGTTGCTACGGCCAGCTGCTGGGGGAAGGTTGGCTGCACCTGCCGGTGGCCGAACCCCCCGCCTACGCCATGGTGGGCATGGCGGCGGTGCTGGCCGGCAGTGCCCGGGCACCATTGACAGCCCTGCTGCTGTTGTTCGAACTCACCCGCGACATCCGCATCGTGCTGCCGCTGATGGCGGCGGCTGGTCTCAGTGCAGCCCTGGTGGAGCGCTGGCAGGGCTACCGCGATCCGGGCCTGCTGGGTCCAGACCCGCTCGAAGAGGAACGGCGCCAGCGATTGGCCGACCTGCCTGTGGCGGAGGCCCTTGAGCCTTTCAGTCCCCTGGTGCTGATGGCCGACCTACCGGCGGCCGAAGCCCTGAGCCTGTTGATCGAAGCCCATGGCCACTGCCTGCTCATCCAGGAACATGGCACGGCGGTGGGCTTGGTGACCCTGGCCGATTTACAGCGTGCGCTTTCGGGGGCGGCGGTGTTTGGCGATCAGCCCTTGAGCCTGCTGGATTGCCGTCGCACCGACCTGATCTGGCTACCGCTGGCCTCGAGGCTTGACCAGCTTGAGGATCAACTCACCCCGGATGGGCTGCGCCAGATTCCGATCTTTGAGATGCCGGCTAAAGCGGCGGGGTATCTCCCCCAGGGCTTGCCATCCGGTGGTCTGCCGATCAACGCCCTACGGGGCCTGGCCAGTCGTGATGGCATGGCCAGGGCCCTCGCCGCACGGTTGCGGGTTCAGCCCTCGTAACGAGAGCTGAGCAGCGATTCGGCCACCGGATCCGCCTGAGACAGCAGATTGAGAATGCGCTGCAGATCGAGATCGGACAATTCGCCATCACGGCCCCACTTGAGCGCCGTGCTGTTGAGCTGATCGATGGTGTGGGTGGAGGAGTGGAGCATGGGGTTGACGGCGTTAACGGCTTGCCGCCTGGAGCAGATGGAACGACCTTAGGTGTTTGTACCCAGACAACACCAGGGGTTGGGGGGTGATCTCCCGAATGTCTTCGGGAGTTACCGGCAGCGCCGATCGACTGGGCCAGCGGGGGGGCTCAAGCCGTCCCCCCAGCCGCCAGGATTCAGTTTTTAACCACCACCAGCGTTCCCACTTCCACCTGATCAAACAGGGCTTGGACGTGGGGATTGAGCATGCGCACACAGCCGTGGGAAACCGCAGCCCTGGTGTTCACCGCCCAGGCCCAGGCCGGTGGGGTGCCGTGGATGCCGTACTGGTCCTTGGCGGTGGTGTGAAAGCCAATCCAGCGATCGCCGAGCGGTCCATTCGGGCCGATGGTGGGATTGTTCTTGCCGCTCTTGGTGCTCTGGTATTGAGGATTGATCACCTTGTTGCGGATCTTGAAGCTGCCGGTGGGGGTGGGGGTAGCGGGGTCGCCGATCGCCACCGGCCAGCTGCCCAGCTTTTTGTCGCCGTCGTAGAGGCTGATGGTGCGGCGGCCCAGCTCCAGCAGGATCCGGCGGCTGCTGGTGATCGCTGCGGTGGCAGGCGCCGGCAAGCTCGGGATGCCGGCGCCTGCGGGGGAGGTGGTGCTTGGGTTGGTCGTCGGCGGCCCTGGGATGCCCGTGGCCGTTGCAGCGCCCGTAGCGACTGGAGCGGGCAGGGGCGGCAGCGTGTCAAGGGCTGAGGCTGCTGCCCCTGCCAGCCCCAGCATCGCGCCCCAGCTCAGGATCAGGACAGCGGAGCGCGTCGCAAGGCGCAGCTGGCTGGACGCAACAGGGATGGGGGCGAACATGGCGGAGCGGTAGGCAGGGGACCGTGGCAGGGATGTTTTAAGAGATGGGAGCTCAGTTGACCAGCTTGGCCTCCATGGTGTCGAGGTAGCGCTGTTCGCAGTCTTTGACGATGCGCACGGCTTCACTGCTGTCAAAGAAGCCATTCACCTTGCAGGTGCCGGGCTTCTTGAGATCCTTGTAATGCTCCCAGTAATACTGGGTTTCCTTAAGCCAATGAGCCCCCAGTTGTTCATAGCTGCTGATGTGATCCATGCGCTTATCGTCAGCGAGCACGGCAATCACTTTGTCGTCCACTTCGCCACCATCATCGAACTTCATGATGCCGATGATGCGGGCCTCCACTAGGGACCCAGGCACCAGAGGCTCCGTCACGCCCACGATTTCGATGTCGAGCGGATCGCCATCTTCATCCCAGGTGCGGGGAATACAGCCGTAGGCAAAGGGGTAGGCGAGGGAGGAGTAGCCGACCCGGTCGAGCTTGAGCTGGCCCGATTCGGTGATCAGCTCGTATTTGTTGATGGTGTTGGAGTTGAGCTCCACGATGGCATTCAGCCGCAGCTCAGCCTCATCGGCAAAAGCGGGCAGCACGTGCAACAGGTTGAGCATCGTGCGGCTCGGTGCGTGGTCGATGTTCGCCATGGGCTCAGGAATCGCTTGGCCATCTTAAGGAGTGCCTCCGAAACCCAGCCCGCCGCCCCGTGACTGCGGCCCCCTTGGCTCTGGTCAGGCGGCAAGCCGGGCCAGTTTGTCCTTGAGGTGGGTGAGGAAGGCCTCGGCGCTGAGCGGCCGGCCCGTAACCTGAGCCACCAGCTGCTCCGCATTAACCCTGCGGCCCAGAGACCAGACGTTGCGCCCCAGCCAGGCCAGGATTTCTGCTTCGTTGCCCGTGGCGATCAGCGTCTCAATCGGCCCCAGTTCGGCGGCCAGCGCTTCGCTCAGCTGGGCGCTGATCAGGTGCCCAAGGGCATAGGAGGGGAAGTAGCCGAAGAGGCCTTCACTCCAATGCACATCCTGAAGACAGCCCTCGGCATCATGGCCCGGACGCAGCCCGAGCAACTGCTCCATGCCGCGGTTCCACCGTTCTGGCAGCTCCGCCACCGGCAGGCCCTGCTCGAGCAGTTCCAGCTCCAGCTCAAAGCGCAGCACGATGTGCAGGCAGTAGCTCAGTTCATCGGCCTCCACCCGCGTCAGGCCGGCCTGCATCGGATTGAGACCGCGCCAGAAGCGCCGACCATCGCCCCAGGAATCGCGACCCAGGGCTGAGCAGAAGCGGGGATACCAGCGCTGCGCGAAGGCGGCGCTTCTGCCCAGCCGGCATTCAAAGAAGAGGCTCTGGCTCTCATGGACCCCCATGGAGGTGGCCTCGCCAAGGGGCCAGGGGAAGAAGTGATCGCCACCGCGGGGCAGACCTTGCTCATAAAGAGAGTGGCCCCACTCGTGGGCCGTGGCCAGGAAAGCCGAAAAGGGACTCCCGGCCACGATGCGGGTGGTGATGCGGAAATCGGCCGGACCGATGGTGCTCGAGAAGGGATGGGGTGAACGGGAGCGCTGGCAACGGCTGGCGTCATAGCCCCATTGCTGCAGCAGCTCCTGGCAGAGCTGGTCCTGAACCGCTTCGTCCAGATCCCAGTCGGCAGGGGGCAACGGTGGCAGGGCAGCGGCCTGCTCCAGCAGCAGCGGCAGCTGCTCACGCAGCGGCTGGAATAGCTCTTGCAGACGCTGCTTGCTGATGTCCGGCTCAAACCCCTGGGCCAGGGTCTCCCAACAGCTGCGCGGCTCCGCCAGTTGCCGCGCCTGCTCCTGGCGCAGGCTCACCAGTTCCGCCAAAGCCGGGGAGAAGAGGCCATAGTTACGGGCCGCCTTGGCCTGTTGCCAGAGCGCGTAACCCCGGGCCTGGGCCTCAGCGATCCGGCCCACCAACACCGGATCAAGCCGCTGCTGCCGTTCCAGCTCCTGCCGCAACAGCTCCAGGTTGCGCCTCGCGGCCGGCTCCGCCGCTGGACTCAGTTCTGATTCGGCTGCAGCCACCAGCTCGCTGTATTCAAGGCAGCTCTGCCGCCCATGCAGCTGCCGGGCCAGCAAGGCCAGCTGCTCACCGCGCCATGGCGCCCCGGCGGCGGGCATGACGGTGTTCTGGTCGTAATAGAGCGTGCTGTGAATCGAGCCCAACAGTTGGGTGCCATGGAGGTAGGACCGCAGGCGCTCGCGCGCGGAGGACTGGTCCCGAGAATCCATGGTGGTGTGCATCGCTGCGGGGAGCCTGCCGCAGAAGAGGCTGCCCTGGGGCTGGAGCCGGCAAAGCCGGTGGGTGCGGCAACGAAGATCGTGGCCAGCACCGCAAACTGAGGCCAGGGTGGGGATGGTTGCCGATGCCGGAGATGGCCGTGTCGATGTTGGGTGCCGCGACCCAGCTGCTGGCGATTGCTCTGCTGGGGTTGTCCCTGCTGAACCCGCCGGGCAGGGCTTCAAGCCTGGACGATATTCGCAGACTCGAAAACCTGATCAACGCCAGCGGCAGCGAAACGGTGGTGTCTGCCCAATGCCCCCCAGAGCACGCCGGCTATTACGAGAACGATGGCAAAGGGATCGACCGGCTGGTGATCTGCAGGCGTAATGTCGATCTGGGCGATCTCGAGGCCGTGTGGGAGGTGATGGCCCACGAAGCCACCCACATCATGCAGTCCTGCACGGGCACCAGCGCCATCGCCGATGAACTGATGCCTCGCACCTACCGGGAACTGCAGACGCTGGCACCCCACTACGCGAAGTTGCTGGGAACGCGCTATCGCAGTGCCGACCAGCGGCTGGAAGCGGAGGCCTTCTGGATGGAGCTGCAGACGCCGGAGCTGGTGCTGGCCCTATTTCGCAAAAACTGTGCGCGCTTCCTGGAGCGCAATGGGCACTCCCGTTGAAGAAAATGCAAGCCCTGATTCATGGGCTGCCTCCTGGGGCCAACCAGGCAGCAATGCCGCAACAAGTGAGCTGCTTGTACAGAAAGAGGGACTGAGCCACCGACAGAAATGGCAATGAGATGCCACGACGATATCTACAGAATAATGCCGATTCGGCGCACAAAGAATTGGAGATTCCGGCCCATCCTTTGCCAAGGCAGGGAGTGAATCTCAAGAGCGAGATCGAGCAGAATTCAAGCGATTCGGACTGGCATCCAACACGGACCGATGCCTTCGAAGATTTGCCGGAGCGCCGAAGAGCCTCAACCAGCAGTAGAGATCCAATCAGCCCGTTGTATCCCCAATAGTGCGGGAAGCTTCCGTAGAACTCAATGGCAAAATCAGGCGATCCAGGCAAACACAAGATCTTGGCCAACACCAGATCGCTCCCCATGGAGCGACATTGATGAACCGAGAATCAGCACAACTAACCAGGTGACGGGATGCACCGACCCGGCAGGAACGGACAGCAACAAGCGAACAGACCAGCAGCCGACCCAGGACCCAGCAGCTCCTGCCCCCCAGAGTCGCTAAAACTAGTGACATCAGCAAAAGTATCGCCTTATTAGCGAACAAGGCGATACAACACATTAATGACTAAATTATCAGTTGCTGATTAAGTGAAAACCCTCTCGGAAAGAGAAGTCTTGGTTCCTTCCAGCTGCGGAACTTGAGCATATCCCATACCCCTCACATTCACCGTGACCTGGGCATCCAGTCGGAGACGGGTAATCGCCGGCCCGGCCCCTCTCAACACTTTACAAAAATTATAGGTGAAAACACCACGGTAGATGCCACCAATCAGGGCCTCAGCGGATGTCTGGTTGTCGCGGCAGCCTGCCCACAACACATGGTTGAGACGATCCACAACGACAGGAGTTCTGGCACGATCATCTGCCTCGGGCCGCAGAATGCCCCTCACAGGCAGCGAGGGATTGGCGTCCAGGAAAAATCCCCAATCAATCGGTGGCTCAATAAAACGATAAGCAACAGAACCTGAATCCGACGTTGCCGCCATCGCCGCCAACTCGCGAGTTCCGGTGCCAGAGTGACAAGAATCAAGAATGATATCCAGATTCACTCCTGCCGGCAAACCAGCCAACAACGTCCGGAAGTCATCGTCTTTGATCATGCCAGCGGTGGCGTAATCATGGGGGCAAATTGTTTCATCTTTTGCATCGAGTTCATCCCCGCCCACATCCGCCATCTGCGAGCCATGCCCCGAGTAGTGAAAAACGAGAACATCGCCTTTCTTTGCATCGGCAATCAACCATTTGACCCCCCTGAGAATCGCAGCCCTTGTTGCCCTCGAATCCGTGAGAATCTGCATGGTTGCAGGAGCCGCCGGCACGATACCAAGAGCACTGAGGGTATTGGCCATGTCACGGACATCATTCACACAGCCGCGCAAGTCTGGACCGCCAGGGCCAGCAGGGGCATAATCATTGATCCCAACAAGAAGCGCTTTCTTGGCCATGATACCAATCTCCATTAATTGAATTAAAATGAACAAATCCAAAAGTCAAGCAGCGGTAAAATCGCGCAAAAGCAATCCGCCTGACGCTCTAACAGAAAGATAAGATTTCACCTCCAATATATGAAGCACCAACCTAACGACACAACGACAACCCACCAACTGGCATGCCATAAATGCTGCAATGGCGAAGCCATTGAGATGTCGCCCTTAAAATAATCCTTGAGGGAGCGAATAAGCACCCAGGAGAAAGACCCTCTCCCTTCAGTCACCATTCATGCCAACAGTCCTTTTCTCGCCCGCCCGCTCCCTGGCCCCACCGCTGCCGGTATCACTGACCGCCAGGGCCTCAATGAGGCCCCACCACCACCGATGACCGATGGGGACGGACAGGAGCCAGAAGCGCCGCTGGTGGCCGCACAACGGCTGGGCCCGAACAGAGGCTGAGCCCAGGAGCCACCAAGAAAGTTCGTCGCGAACCCGTGAAAATCAGCAACTGATCGCCAGCCCGCAGCAGGCCTGATGAGCAGACAGCAGCCGCAGCGCCGCGGTCTAGCCAGGCGCAGCTGACAGCAGCTCAGACGGCTTGAACCCCAGAGCGCCCTGAGGCCAGCCGGGCCCGGCCACTGGAGGCCCAGGTGCGCAGGGCATCGAGTTGTTCGCGGGCGGTGCGGCTCAGGGGCACCACCTGGCTGGCGGCGGTGATCAGGTCCGCCTCGCCCAGCTCGCGGCCTTCGCCGAAAGCCAGATGCATCGCTTCGATCACCGTCTGCTCCAGCTCGGCGCCGGAGAAGCCTTCGGTGCGATCCACCAGCACCTCGAGCGGCAGCGTGTGGGCCGGCCGGCGGCGGCGCAATTGCAGATCCAGAATCGCCCGGCGTTCGCCGCCATCCGGAAGCTCCAGCAGGAAAATCTCATCGAAGCGGCCTTTGCGCAGCAGCTCCGCCGGCAGCCGTTCCACCGCGTTGGCGGTGGCCACCACGAACACGGCACTGGTCTTTTCCGCCATCCAGGTGAGCACCGTGCCCAGCACCCGCTGGCTGGTGCCGCCATCGCCTCCCCCCGAACCGGAGGCGCCGGCGAAGCCGAAACCCTTATCGATCTCATCGATCCAGAGCACGCACGGGGCCATCGCCTCGGCCCGCTGGATCATTTCGCGGCTGCGCGCCTCACTGGCCCCCACCAGCCCGGCGAACAGGCGCCCCACATCCAGCCGCAACAAGGGCATACCCCAGCTGTGGGCGATCGCCTTGGCGGTGAGGCTCTTGCCGGTGCCCTGGGGCCCCACCAGCAGCACCCCCCGCGGCACGGGCAGCCCATAGCGCTGGGCCTCCTCGCTGAAGGCCCGATGCCGTTGCTCCAGCCAGTGCTTGAGCGCCTCCAGGCCGCCGATATCCGCCGGGGTGGCCTCGCTGGGGCAGTACTCCAGCAGCTCACTGCGGGCGATCGCCTGACGCTTCTCCTCGAGCACCTCGGCCAGGTCTTCGGCCCCCAGCTGCCCGCGGCGGGCCAGGGCCCGGGCCGCCAGCTGCCGCACCCGCTGCTCACTGAGGCCATGGCAGGCGGCGGTGAGCTGCTCCAGCACCTCCGCCTGCAGCGGCCGGCCCCCGGCCACGGCGATCGAGCCCAGCAGGGCACCGATCTCAGCCGCCTCCGGCAGGGGCAGCTCCAGCATCGTGATGCAGTCCTCCAACTCCCGCGGCAGGCGCCAGTCCGGCGCGCTGATCACCAGGGTGTGGGGCACCAGCGGCAAGGAGGCGGCCAGGTTGCGCAAGCGGCGGCAGATCCCCGGATCCTCGCCGTAGCGGTGGAAGTCCTTGAGCAGCAGAATCGCCCCCTGCTCGGCCGGCACCGCCGCCAGGGCCTCCAAGGCGGCCATCGGATTGCGCGCCGCCTCCCCCTGGCGATTGGCACTGCCGCTGAGCCCCGCCACAAAATCCCAGCGCAGCAACAGCCGCCCCCCCAGACGTCGGGCGGCCTGCTCCAGCAGGGTTTCGACCCGCTGCTCCTCCAGGCTGCGAATCCAGAGGATCGGCGTGCGCGAGCGGATCAGCAGATCCAGCTGGTCAACCAGGGGGGTGGAATGGGCCATCGGCTTCAGGGCAGCAGCTGGCGCAGGGCCGCCCAGCGCGGATCGATCGGGGTCTGGGAGGGGCGAGGGTCGCCCCCGGATTCGCCGCGGCTGCCCTTGGTGGCCGCGCAGCCGGCCGGGAGCTTGGTGGCGTCGGGGGTGCCATCGACGGGGCTGGAGGTGTGGGCGCAGCCAGAGCCTTCGGAAGCGTCCAAAGCGACCCGTTGACCAGTCGGAGCCGGCGCCGGGGCGCGGCGGTCCTCGACATGGACGGCCTTGGGCTGGTTGGCTCTGGGCCTGGCTGCGCTGCCGTTCGCATTGGCCCCAGGCGAGGCCGGCCAATCCCCCAGGGGCAGTTGCGGTGGCCGTGGCAGTGGCAGTGGCGGGCCGGGGCAGTCGGCGCCACAGCGATTCACCACCGGCAGCTGCAAGCTGAGCTGCTCGAACAGCCAGCGCTCCGGATCAAAATCACCGCGCGGATCGAGGCGATCGTCGAGGACCTCGATCAGCAGCGGCTCCGGCTGGCTCCTGGAACGCGAGCCGCGGCGAGCCTGGCTGCCGGGGTTGGCGGCGTTGCCGGAACTGAGGCCATTGCCAGGACGGGATGCGTTGCCGGAACCGGGGGCCTGGCCCTGGCCCGAGGAGCGGCTGGAGGACAGGTCGCTGCCGGCTGCGGCGTTCTGCAGCCCCCGATCGCGCCCGGCGGCTGGGGGCCGGCCAGCAGCACGCCCGCCGTGGCCACTGGAGCCGGAGGCCCCTGAACCCGACCCCGTTGGCCTGAAACGAGCCCTTGGGGCGCCTGTGCCCGCCGCGCTGCCGGCCATGGCCGTCAGATCGGAGCCCTCCAGCTCCAGAAGTTCATGCACCAAGGCCCTTAAGGGCCTGTTGAAGTGCTGCAGGCAGCGGTCACAGCAGACCGTGACGATCGTTTCGGCCATGCCCTCCACCTCCAGCACGCTGCCGTGGTGCTGGGCTCTCACGTGGCCCCGCACCGGCGTCAGGCTGTCGAGGTCAGCGAGTTTCTGATCCACCGCCCACATCAGGGGATCGGCCCGCAGGCGCAGTTCCTGCAGGGGCACAGGCCGCAGCAGGGAGATGCCGCCGGCCTCCGGGTTCACTTCTTGTTCTTGGGCTCGAACGGCAGCCGACCAACACCGGAACCGCCGGCTGTGGCCGTGACCGTGGTGGCCATCTGCTTGTCGAGGATCGCCTGCAGGTTGTCGGGCAGGGCCTCCCGGGTCAGCAGGTAGGTCTGCAGACCCTGGAAGATGTTGGCCACCACCATGTAGAGCAGCACCCCGGCCGGCAGCGGGAAGAACAGGAACATCGCCGTGATCATCACCGGCGTGATCTTGTTGGCCGTGCTCTGCTGCGGATTGGCGGGCATGCCCCGGCCCGAAAGGATCTGGGAAGCGAACAGGCTGGCGCCGAAGGCTCCCACCAGGATGGCGATGTCCCAATTGACGGCCCCGTCGGTCATGAAACCGACCTGGCCTAGGGCCTTGATGAACAGGAAGCCGCTGCGGGCCGCCAGGCCGGGAATCTTGCCCTCCACCGTGGCATCGCCTGGTGCCAGGGCGGTGATCGTGCCGTTGGCATCGACAC
This sequence comes from Synechococcus sp. UW140, assembly GCA_945872185.1. Taxonomy (GTDB): domain Bacteria; phylum Cyanobacteriota; class Cyanobacteriia; order PCC-6307; family Cyanobiaceae; genus Cyanobium. The sequence continues at coordinate 16,583 of CAMBZX010000008.1, forward strand.
GCACCACGGCCTCACCTTTGGTGACGCTCCAGCTGGGCTGGAAGCTGTCGCCGTTCTCGACAGCCGCCAACACCGAAGCGAAGCTGTCGCCCGTGCGGGTGTGCAACTTGACGGTTTCGCTGTCGCCCACCCCGAGCTTGGTGCCGCCCTCGAGGCTGCCAATCACCGGCACATGGCTGGTGGCGGTGACGAAGATCGAATGGCTGGGGCTGTTGAACGGCTTGGTTTCCACCGCCGCGATCTGGTCTGCCGGCAGCACCTTGAGATTGAAGGCGTAAGGCACATCGGCGAACGGTGAGCCCCGCAGCGTGGCGAACAGGGCGAAGAGAATCGGCATCTGCACCACCAGGGGCAGACAACCCGCCAAGGGGCTGCCGAACTCCTTCATCAGCTTGCCCAGCTCCTCCTGCTGCTTCTGGGGATTGCTGGCGTGCTTGGCCTTGATTTCGGCCTGGCGGGCCTGCATCACCGGCTGGGCGATGCGCATGCGGCGGGCGCTGCGGATCGAGCCGGCACTCAACGGGAACAGGGCCAGCCGGATCACCACCGTGAGGGCGATGATCGCCAGCCCGTAGCTCGGCACCAATCCGTAGAAGAAGTCGAGGATCGGCAGCAGCAGGTTGTCGGAGATGTAGCCGATCACGGCAGGCAGCGCTCAGGGGTTAGGGAATCCGGGGCCAGTGTGCCCGAACGAGGGGGATTAATGCGGGCGGAGATCCGCCGACCCAGACGCAATGCTGGCGCAGGGGGCTGGAAAGGCAGTGAGAGACAGGAAGCAGGGGCTGGAATCCGGAGTCTGGTGAGCCGCCCAGCCTGGAGGACTCGGGACCCCAGGCCGTCAGCTCTTCAGGCCGCTGGCGCCTCCGGCTTGGCGAAGCCACTGCTGGGCTTGGCTGCCTTGGCCGCTTTGGCCTGGCGCAGCTCCTCGATCTTTGCCTCAATCTCGCGGAAGCGTGGGACGGAGCGCATCTCCAGTTTGGAGCCGTCGTTGAGCACCAGCACCATGTCGCCCCAGGCGCCGAAGCCCCTGGGCACCGAGCGCACCTCACGAATCTGGCTGTACACCACCTGACTGCGGTCGCGGCCGAGCCAGCCGCCATTGACTTCAATGCGGCGTGTGGTGATGCGATAGCGCAGCCACAGGGCCCGCACGATCGCCCCCACCGCCAGCGGAATGCCCACCAAGGTGATCGCCAGCACCAGGCCGAAGATCAGATCCCCCTTGGCGGGCCCGCCTTCGTAGATCACCGTTTCCTGGATCTGACCCTTGCCCGGGAGGCCCAGGCCGGCAACCGGGTTACCCGTAACGGTGCTGGCTGGCGCCGCCGCGGCGGGCCCGGACGGCGGCACGTTGCTGGACTCGGCACTTGCTGGGGTCATGGGCTCAGACCTGCCTTACGCAACAGTTGCTGCCATTCTTCCAGCAGCTGGGCCGGGTCGGCCTCGGCGCAACCTGGCTTGAGGCTGAGCAGCAGCCATTGGGGGCTGATGCCAAGCGGTGCTGGATGCCGTTCCTGAGCCTGCCGCAACGCTTCAACCTGACGCAGCAGCTCAGCCTGCAGAAGGCGCCGCAGGCGATTGCGCCGCACGGCGCGCTTGTGGACCTTGCCACTCACCACCACGCCAAGGCGCCAAGGGCTGGGCGGCAGGCGATCGGCCGGCGGTGGCAACAAGGAAGACTCAGCCGCCAGCACCCGCAGCACCATCAACTGTCCGTGCAGGCGACGGCCTTGGCGATAGAGGCGATCGAATACCCGATGGCCCCGAAGCCGATACTGCGGCGGCAGGCCCATCGGACTTCAGGGGGAGACGGCTTCAGCTGCGGTCTTCAGACCGCCAGGCGGGCACGGCCGCGGCGACGGCGGGTGCGGATCACACGGCGGCCGGTGTGGCTGCGCATGCGCACTCGAAATCCCGAGACGCGCTTGCGTTTGCGGCTGGTGCCTTCCAGGGTGCGTTTGGTCATGGTGGCCTCCCGGCTCCTCGATTCGCTTCAGTCGCCCACCCTATCAGCTGGGGTCCAGCGCCCCTAACCCGGCTCAGTTGGGGTCGATCTGGATCAACCAGGAGCCCACGTAGCCCGACACCGGCACATCGCCGGGCGCCTGGATCAAGGCATTGAACTGGTACATCCCGGTGTTGAACGGGTTGAAAGTGTTGATGTAGACACCGATCGTTTTCTTATCCGAAACCGGCACATCCGGGAACACCTCGATCGCCTTGCCATTCGGAGACACCTCGATCGTGGCTGGGATCTGCTTCTCGCAGCGGGTGCGCTTCATCATGCCGCCCTGGCTCATCTCACACAGCTTCATCTGCTTGGCATCAAAGCTGCCGTCCCAATAGCTGGGCACGGAGATCGCCAGCTTGAGGATGGCGGTTTTGCGATCCTTCGGCTTGAGAATCAGGTAGTACTCAGAGCGCTTCATCCGGACCGTCTCCGTCATGAAGAAATAGAGCCGTCGGAAATCTTTGTTGTTGTCCCAGCGAAACTCCATCAGGCCGGGTGTGCCCTGGGCCTGGGCACTCTGCAGCAGTCCGCTGTGCCGAGGCAGATCCATGGGGGCCAGGGCGGCGAAGGCGCAGGCGCCGGCAGCAATGGCAGCGCCAGAGGCGAGAACCCGAAGGCGCGGGAGGGGTGGCATGGAGACAGCCGGAGGTGATGGGGCGATTCTCAACAGCTCCCAGGCCCACCTGCGCGCTCAGTGGTCGGCCGGATCACCGGCCGGACTAAGGGGAGCCGTTCCGGCCGGATCCCAGGCCCCAGCTGGAGTTGTGACTGAGGTGTGACTGGCGTCCGCCAGGGCTCGGTCCGGACGCAGTCGACTGGCCTCGCGCAGGTAGGGATGGACAGGGATCTGCTCCGCAGCCAGCCAGGCGTGGGCCAGCAGGCGGATGCAGCGCGGCAGATCCCCCTGCACCGCCATCTGCTGGCAATCCAGCAGGGCCACCCCCTCACAGCCGAGGCGCCGGCGGGCGATGCCGGCCGGAAAGCAGGCATCCAGATCGGCCGTCACCGAAAAGGTGATCGACAGCAACTGGCTGGCCTGCAGCCGGTTGTGGGCCATCAGCGCCGCGACCAGTTCGCTCACGGCGGCATCGATCGCCTCGGTGCTGTTGGCGCTGGCGGTGGTGGCCCCACGCAGGGCCCGCAGTTCGAGGGCAGGATTCATCGATCGGGGGCGGAGGGGATTCGAGTTCAGGGTCGATGCAGCCATAGGGGCTGGCCGGCCCAGGCCAGCTCCAGGCTCAGGGCCTGCTGCAGCTGGCCCAGCAGGCGCCCGCCGGGGAGAAACCGGCTGAAGCGCTTCTGTGGCTTGCCGAAGGTGATCGGCTTGGCATGCTCCGGATCCAGACCCGCCAAGTCCGCGGCCAGCCGCCGGGCCGCCTCCTCATCGCCGAGGGCATCCACCAGCCCCAGCTCCAGGGCCTGGGCACCGGTGAACACGCGCCCGTCGGCGAAGCTGCGCACGCTGGCCTCGTCCAGGCCGCGTCCGGCAGCCACCGCCGCCACAAACTGGCCGTAGCTGGCATCGATCAGGTCCTGCAGCAGCGTCCGTTCCGCCTCGGTGAGGGCCCGATCGGGGGAAAGGATGTCTTTGTAGAGACCACTTTTGACTGTTTCAAAGCGGATGCCGATCCGCTCCAGCAGCCGCGAAAGATCGTTGCCGCGCAGGATCACGCCGATCGAGCCGGTGATCGTGCCGGGATTGGCGACGATCTTTTCGGCCGCCACCCCGATGTACACCCCACCGGAGGCGGAGATGTTGCCGAAGCTGGCCACCACCCGGCAGCCCTTCTGCCGCAGCCTGCCGATGGCAGCGTGGATTTCCTGGCTGTCGCCAACGGTGCCTCCAGGGCTGTCGATGCGCAGCAGCAGGGCCGGGCACTCCCGTTGCCCCACCTGCTCCAGGGCCTTGAGCACCCGTTCACGGGTGGGGCCGGCGATCGGTCCTTCGATGGCGATCCGGGCCAAAGTGCGACGGGTCTTGCGGCGCCAGGGCCAGGGCATCGGAATCGGGTGTAGTGGTTGGATCTTAAAAAGGTGCCCCCCCTGAACCCTGCCCATGCTTCCGGCTTCGCAAGGGTCCCTGCTGCGCTGGCCGCTGATGCTGCTGCCGTTTGCCCTGTGGGGAACGGCAATGGCGGCGATGAAACCCCTGCTCGCCGACGGCTCACCGCTGCTGGTGGCGAGCCTGAGGCTGCTGCCTGCCGGGCTGCTGCTGCTGCTGGTGGCCCGCCTGGTGGGGCGTCCCCAGGCGGTGGCGGCGGCCGACTGGCCCTGGCTGCTGCTGTTCGCCCTGATCGATGGCACCGTGTTTCAGGGCCTGCTGGCCCGCGGCCTGGAGCAGACCGGCGCCGGCCTCGGCTCGGTGCTGATCGATTCACAGCCGCTGCTGGTGGCGCTGCTGGCCCGCACCCTGTTCGGCGAAGCGATCAACCCGGTGGGCTGGCTGGGTCTGCTGATCGGCCTGGCAGGCATCCTCTGCCTCGGCCTGCCGCCGGAGCTGCTGCGCCACTGGTGGCTGGAGGGGCCATCGGTGATCGGCAGCCATGCCTGGAGCCATGGGGAGCTGTGGATGCTGGGCGCGGCGGCGGCGATGGCCGTGGGCACCGTGCTCTGCCGCTACGCCACCCGCTCCAGCGATCCCCTGGTGGTGACCGGCTGGCACATGGTGCTGGGCGGCATCCCCTTGGTTGTCGCCACCGTGCTGACACCGATGCTGGCGGATGGCGCCGGGGCGAGCGCCGGACTGTTGGCCTTCTGGCCCGCCTGGACTGGACTGCAGTGGGGCTTGATGGCCTATGCCTCCCTGTTCGGCAGCGCCCTGGCCTATGGCCTCTTCTTCTGGTTCGCCAGCCGCGGTGATCTCACCGGCTTCACCGCCCTCACCTTTCTGACCCCGGTGTTCGCCCTGCTTTGCGGCATGCTGCTGCTCGATGAACGGCTGCGGCCCTTGCAATGGCTCGGTGCCGCCCTGGCCCTGGCCTCGGTGGTGCTGCTCAACCGGCGGCAACAGCTCTGGGTGGGTGCCGCGGCCACTGCCAGCCCCGCCACACCAGCCGCCAGCCCATCAGAGCCCCCACCCTGATGCCGCCCTCACCCCGCCGTCAGCGCCTGCTGCTGCTGCTGCTCACCCTGGCCCTGGGGGCGCTCATCTTTTTATGGCAGCTGGGCAGCACCGGCCTGGTGGATGAAACGCCACCACTGTTCGCCGCCGCCGCCCGGGCGATGAGCGAAACGGGGGATTGGCTGATTCCCCGCGTCAACGGGCTGCCCCGCTACGACAAACCACCGCTGGTGTACTGGCTGATGGGGCTGGTGTATGCCCTGCCCGGCCAGGCCCAGTGGAACCCGCTGGGCACCTGGGCCGCCGCCCTGCCTGCGGCCCTGGCCTCGATCGGCGTGATGCTGGCCCTGGCTGACACCCTGCTGCTCTGGCCCCAGCCTGGTCTTGCCCTTGACGCTGGGGTGGTGACCAGGCCACAGCGCAGCGGTGAGCGCCGACTGGGGCCTGAGCCCGGCGCCAGCGGCGGGGACGCCACCGCCAGCACCGTCCCAGGGACCAACCCTGCAACCCCGGCCTCCCTCAGCGACTGGCTGGTGCCCCCGCTCACGGCGGCCCTGGCCTTTGCCCTGGGGCCCCTGGTGCTGCTCTGGGGCCGGGTGCCGGTGAGTGATGGCCTGTTCAGCGGTCTGCTGGCCGGAGCCCTGCTGCTCTGCTGGCGGCGCTACGCCGATCAGCGCCAATCCTGGTGGGCGCCCTGGGCCCTCCTGGGGCTGGCGATGCTCACCAAGGGGCCGGTGGCGCTGGTGCTGCTGGTGCTCACCCTGCTGCTGTTCGGCTGGCTGCAGCACGACCTGGCCGACCTGGCGCGGCGGTTGCGACCGCTGCCGGGACTGCTGCTCTGCCTGCTGCTGGCCTTGCCCTGGTATGGCCTGGCCCTGTGGCGCGAGGGCCGCCCCTTCTGGGACAGCTTCTTCGGCTATCACAACCTGCAGCGCTTCACCTCGGTGGTGAACCACCACTTGCAGCCCTGGTGGTATTTCCTGCCTGTGTTGCTGATCGCCGCCCTGCCGGCCACGCCGCTTTTACTGCTGGGCCTGGGGCGGGCGCTGGGGCCCCTGCGGCTGGCTCTCTGGCCGGCCCTGCCCCAGCCAGCCGCCAGCTCCCTGGCCCGCTTCGCCGCCTGCTGGCTGCTGGTGGTGTTCGCCTTTTTCACTCTTGCCGCCACCAAGCTGCCCAGCTACTGGCTGCCGGCCACCCCCGCGGCGGCCCTGCTGGTGGCTCTGGTGGTCCAGGCGCGCCCCATGGATCCCGGTGGGGAGGCTGGTGAAGCTGGCGCCGCAACCGGAACGGAGGACAGGGTTGGGGGCCGCGAGGCCCGGGCCTCGCTGGCTTGGGCGGATCGCTGGGCCTGGCGCCTCACCCTGCTACTCACCCTGCTGCTGGCCGTGGTGTTCCTGCTGGCTCCCCTGTGGGTGCATCTGATCGCGGATCCGGAGATGCCCACCCTGCCGGCCGAGCTGCTGCGGGGACGGCGTCTGATCCTGGCCGGCTTGCTCTGGGCGCTGGCGGCCCTGCTGGGCTGGCGGGCGACGCTGGGGCGCCCGCCCCTGCGCCTGCTGGCGTTGCAGCTGCCTCTGGTGCTGTTTGTGCCGGTGGCGTTGCTGCCCAGCTGGGGCCTGGGCGATCGCCTGCGGGGGCTGCCGGTGCGGCAGATGGCGGCGGAGATCAGGGCAACGGAGCCAGGCGCGGCGGGCGCCGAACCACTGGCGATGGTGGGAATCCTCAAGCCCTCGCTGCATTACTACAGCCGCCAGCTGGTGATCTACGAGGGCATCGAGCCCGAGGGGCTGCTGAATCTGGCCGAACGCCTGCGGCGGGAACACCGGCCCGGCCAGCTGCCCTCCAGCCCGGCCCAGACTCCCACCGTGCTGGTGGTGATCGACCGCACCACGGCCGCTTCCCCTTTCTGGCAGGGACTGCAGCCCCTGGAACTGAGCCGCGCCGGTCTCTATCGGCTCTGGCGCCTGGATCGGCGCCGACTCGAAACCCGGGCGGCCGAGCTGCGCGCCGCCGGCCATCGCCCCACCTGGGAGCGGCCGCGACCGGAGCGCTACTGAGGGGACCGCAGGAAGGCCCCAAGGCCAGGAGGCGGCAACCGAGGCCACAACCACAAAGGCTCCGCAATCGAACCACCGATCTGGCGGAAGGTCCGGGGCTGGACGCTGGCGGCAGGATTGTTCAGGCCCCTTGGGTCGATCACCGCGATGGGGCCTTGGCAGAATTGATGACGGGATTGCCACTCCCGCACTCCTCGGCCAGAGCCAGCGGTCCGGATCGCCAGCCGCTGCTGCTGTCCACGGGCCATCCGCTCAGTTGGCTCCAGCCCTGACAGCCCCTTCCCGGCCGCAAGCCCTCCGCAACGTCGATGGCCCGCACCATCCTGTTCATCCACCAGAACTTCCCGGGCCAGTACCGGCATCTGGCGCCGGCCCTGCGGGCAAGGGGCGAACGGGTGCTGGCGATCGGCGGGCCCACGGCCCGGGAGCTGCCTGGCATCCCCCTGCATCGCTACGACCCGATGCCCGCGGGGGGCGTGCCGGCCTGCCATCCCTGGGTGTCGGATCTGCAGACCAAGGTGCTGCGAGCTGAGGCCGTGGGCCGCACACTCGAAGGGCTGCTGGCCCAGGGCCGGCAGCCCGATCTGATCGTGGGCCATCCCGGCTGGGGCGAACTGCTGGCGCTCAAGGATCTGCTGCCGGCGGTGCCGGTGCTGCACCAGGTGGAGTTCGTCTATCAGCTCGAAGGCGGCGATGTGGGCTTCGATCCGGAGTTCCCGGACAGGAGCTGGCGCAACCGCACCCGCATCCGCCTGCGGCGCAGCACCCAGCTGCTCGCCTTGCAGGATCTGGACTGGGGTCTGGCGCCAACGCCCTGGCAAGCCAGCACCGTGCCGGCGGCGTATCGCCAGCGGCTGAGCGTGATCCACGAGGGCATCGACACCGCCGTGATCACCCCCGAGGGGCCAGCTGAGCTCAACCTGCAGCAGGCCGGGCTGCGCTTTCGGCCCGGCGCTGAGGTGGTGAGCTTCGTGGCCCGCAACCTGGAGCCCTACCGCGGCTTTCACCGCTTCATGCGCGCCCTGCCCTTGCTGCAGCAGCTGCGGCCCCAGGCCCAGGTGCTGATCGTCGGCGGTCTGGACGTGAGCTACGGCGCCGCGCCAGCGGGCGGGGGCAACTGGAAAGACGTGCTGCTGGCCGAACTGGGGGGGCAGCTGGATCTCAGCCGCATCCACTTCGTCGGCAAGATTCCCCACGGGCTGCTGCACCAGCTGTTCCGGGTCTGCGCCTGCCACGTGTATCTCACCTATCCCTTCGTGTTGAGCTGGAGCCTGTTGGAGGCGATGGCCTGTGGGGCCGTGGTGATCGGCTCGGCCACCCCACCGGTGCAGGACGTGATTGAGGACGGGGTGAATGGCCATCTGGTGGACTTCTTTGAGGCCGAGGCTCTGGCCCACCGCATCGCCGCCGTGCTGGCCGATCCCGCCGGCCAGCGGCCGCTGCGGGCGGAGGCGCGGCGCACCGTGGTGGAGCGCTTCGATCTGCAGACGGTCTGCCTGCCCGAGCAGCTGGCGCTGGTGGATCGATTGCTGCGGTGAACGGGTTTGGCCAGGGGCGCCAGGCTCCCCCGGATAGCGCCGACCCGCGGCCAGGCCGCTCAGCCTCAGGCCAGGCCGCTCAGCCTCGGGGCGGTTGGCAATCGGGGCGCCGACCCCTCAGGCCGCCAGCGGTTGGCGCATCAGGTCGCCGTAGAGGGCCTCCAGGGCATCGAGGTTGCGCTCCAAGGTGTAACGCTCCAGCACGCGTGCACGGGCACGACGACCCAGTTCAGCGGTGAGCACCGGCTGGTCGCGCAGCACCGGCAGCAGGGTGCGCAGCTGGGTGGTGACCCCCTGGGTGCTGATGACGATGCCCGCTCCCCCCTCCAGCACCTCACCATCGGCACCGGCATCGGTGGCGACGCAGGCGGTGCCGCTGGCCATCGCCTCGAGCAGCGCCAGGCTCAGCCCCTCCACCAGCGACGGCAGCAGGAACACCTCCGCCAGCTGCAGCAGCGCCAGCCGGATTGCCCGCTCGCCCTCGTAACCCCACCAAATCACATCGTCCTCGCGGCCATCCTGCAGGGAGGGGCGCAGCGGCCCATCCCCGACGATCACCAGCAGACAGCCCTGGGGCCGCACCAGCCGCCAGGCCCTGAGCAGGGCCTCCACATTCTTCTCGGTGGCGATGCGGCCCATGTACAGGAACAGCCGCCGACCGGCAAAACGCTGCCGCAACTTGGCCAGTTCGGCCGCCACCCCGTCCTTGGGATCCTCCTGGCCGGCTGGGGCCCACTGCTGGGGGTCAACCCCATTGGGAATCACCGCCAGCCGCTCCCGCCGCACCCCCAGCCGCTCCAGCAGATCGGCCTGCAGCTCTGAGAACACGATCACCCGATCAAAGCGGGCCAGCGAAGGCGCATACAGCTGATACGTGAGCTGCTGGGTGCCGCCAGCCAGGTTGCGCAGGGCGGCATCAAACGCCGGATGGAAGGTGGCCACCAGGGGCAGACCCAGCTGCTGGCAGAGATCCGGCAGGCGGAAATCGAGCGGCGAGAGCGTGAGGCTGGCATGGACCAGATCGGGCTTGAGCCGCTCCAGCGACTCACGCAACTCCCGCTGGGCCCCGGGCGAAGGAATCGTGTACACCTGGGACTTGACCAGGTAGGGCAGGGCGACTTCCGGGTTGTCCAGGGCTGGACTGGGATGGGCTTCGAGGTTGCGGCCATCGCCACCCACCGACTCCTGCCGGCCCAGGCCCGCCGGCGGGGTGTCGAAGTGGATGAAGCTCACCCCATGGCCGCGGCGGCGCAGGGCTTCGGTGATGCTGAGTCCGTAGGTGACGTTGCCACAGAACGGGGATTTCTTGCCCAGCCAGGCAATGTGTGCCACCGGTTGCGGTTCGTTTCGATACCAGAAATTAGCAGCGGCGCCAGGGTTGCTCACTGAGGGCCGCCACCAGGGCCACCACCGCCAGGGCCCAGAGCACCGGCAACAGCCCATAACGGCTCACCACCGCCCCGGCCAGCACCAGCGGCAGGCTCAGGGCGATGTTGATCAGGTTGTTCTGCAGACCGAACACCCGACCCCGTTGATCTTCGGGGGTGTCCTCCTGGATGGTGGTCTGGGCCGGGATTGCCAGCAAGGCCGCCCCCAATCCGAGCAGGCCGCAGAGCAGCAGGGTGACCGCAAGATTGCCGCGGGTCTGCCCCAGCAACACCAGACAAAAGGCAATTATGCCCAGGCCGCTGGAGCCCAGGCGGCGGCGGTTGAAGCGATCACCCAGCTGGGCCATCGCCACCGCCCCGATCGCCAACCCCATACCGGTCATCGCCAGCAGGGTGCCAAAACCCGTGGGTCCCAGGCCGACGATCGTGGCCGCCAGGCTGATCGCCAACACATAGAGGGCCGCCAGCAGGCTGTACAGCAGCACCAGCTGCAGCATGGCGCTGCGCACGCTGGGGCGTTCACGCAGCACCTGGATCCCCTCGCCGATCTCCTGCCAGACGGTGACGTTGCGGGGGGGCTTGACCGGTTCATCGATGGCGATCGCGGCGATCGCCACAGCGGCGATGCCGTAGCAGAGGGGCAGCAGCACGAACTCGCCGCCGCTGATGCCGAGGCGCTGCAGCAGGCCGTGCATCAGCCGCAGGATCGGATCGCCAAGGGCGAAGCCGACAATCGTGGCTCCCATGCTGGTCGCCTGGTACAGCGAATTGGCCGCCAGCAACTGGTGGGAGGGCACCAGCAGCGGAATGGCGGCCTGCTCCGCCGGGGCGAAGAACTGGGTGAGCACCGATTCGAGCACGGTCATCGCCACCAGCGCCCAGTAGCCCCAGCTCAGGCCCAGCCACTGGGGGCCGGGCAACAGCGCCAGGGGCGCCAGCAGCAGCAGGCCCGCCCGCAGAGCATTGGAGGCCACCATCACCGCCCGCTTCGGCCAGCGATCGGCCCAGACCCCGGCCACGGTTCCCAGCAGCATCGCCGGGATCGTGTTAGCCACATAGATACCCGTGGCCAGCAGGGTGATGATCTGGGCCCGGTTCTCCACGCCCATGCGGATCGCGGCCGCCGCCTCAGCCAGGGCCGGATCGGCCTGGGGGTTCTCGGTCACCCAGTACTGGGCGATCAGGAACACCATCAGCACGATGTAGAACTTGTCGGCCAGCTGGGAGAAGATCTGGCCGAGCCACAGCTGGCGGAAACCGGGCAGGGCCAGCACCGCCACCAGGCCGGTTTCGCCAGTTTGAACCGCCGCGCGCGCTGGCGCCTGGGCGCCCACGGGCTGCGCCGTGGCCTCGTCACCCTCGCCCGATCCGGTTGAACCCCTCCCCCCGGCAAGGGAGTGGGGTTTGTTGGCATCGTTCAAGGCTCCATCTCCCGGATCCGTGGCTTGTCTATCGGACCTGGACTCATCGCAGCGGGCTCATCTCTGGTGGCGGATCAGTGGGTGCGAATCACTGCTGACGAATCACAGGGGGCCGATCAAGGCAGGACCTGGTCAACGCGGCCTGATCACGGCGTCCTGCGGGGCGGAGCCATGGGCTCGAAAGCACTGCGCAGCAGTCTGAAGGCCCGAGGGCGCCGACTGAGATGTTCGCCGCACCAGGCCTCCACCAGATCCAGCAAATGCAGCCACACCGGCTCCGGGCCCATCAGCTCGCCGTCGCGGCGGCGTGGCAGGCCCGGCCTGGTCAGCCGCTGCAGCAAGGCCAGCTCCGAGGCATTGAGCACCACTCGGGCCCCCGGCAGCGCCCCGATCGCCAGCCCCTCCCCCGGCAGCAGACTGGAACGCCAGTCCCAGTTCCCCAGGGGGGGCTCGAGCGGCTCACCGCTGCGGGCGCATTGCTGCAGCGGCAGGGCATAGCCCCCCAGGGCCAGCAGATGCACACTGCCCTGCACCGCAATCGCCAGGGCCTCGAGCCGCTCGCTGCGCTCCCGCACCACCTGCTCCAAGCGGCCCAGCTGCATCAACAGATCGGCCAGCACGCCAGGGGCCGGAGCCTGCTCGGGCACCAGCTGCAGGCACAGCTCCCCCAGGGCCTGGGCCGCCGCCAGGGTTTCGAGCCGCTGGCCGAGGCCGCCGTAGTTGCGCACCACCGTCAGCTGCCGCACCCGCCGCAGGCCGCGACTGCCGCCCACCTGCAGGCGCAGATGGGCCAGGGGCACGGCAGCCGCCAGGCTGCTTTTCGGCCGACGCGCCCCCGGCACCGCCAGCCGCGTCAGCCCCTCGCTCTCGCTCAGCAGGGTCAACAGTCGATCGTTCTCGCCCAGGGGGCGGCAGGTGAGAGCCAGGCCCTCCAGCAGGATTTCCGACATCAGCAGCGCTCAGTCAGGCGAGCGCCCGCCGGCCGGGCCATCCCCAAGCCAACGGTCACGCTGCAGACCGCGGCCAGCGCCAGGATCACTGGTGGACCCACGATCACGGCTTCACCCCCCATCGCGGTGTTCGCCAGCGCCAGGCTCACCAGCGCCAAGATCACCAGCGCCGGATTCCCTGCGATCTTCGTTGCGTCCCGCCGCCTCGTCCCGGCTGGCGCCACGGCCTGCCGCGGGTCGCCGCAGCGCCTGCATCAATGCCACACCACGACTGGTGCCCAGCCGAGTGGCGCCGGCCTCCACCAGGTCCAGGGCCTGCCCCAGGTCGGCGATACCACCCGAGGCCTTCACCGCCGCCCGCCCCCGCGCCAACTGGCGCAGCCGCCCCACCTGGGCGGCGGTCACCGGCGGGCCGAAGCCGCTGCCGCTCTTGAGCCAGCGCACGCCGGCATCGATGCTCACCTCCACCAGCAGCTCCAGGGCCTGGGGGTCGAGCCGCCCCGCCTCGACGATCACCTTCACCGGCAGACCCAGCTCGGTGATCGCGGCCAGATCGTCGAGCACCCTGGAGCTGTCGCCATCGGCGAGGGCACCGAAATCGGGCACCACATCCAGTTCATCGGCACCGGCGGCGGCGGCGGCCTCAGCCTCGGCTCGCTTGATCGCGCTCGGCACAGCGCCGAAGGGGAAGCCCACCACGGAGATCAGCTTCACCCGATCGCCCAGCGGCAGGCGTTCGCGGGCCACGTCCACCCAGCGCGAGGCCACACACACCCCGGCAAAGCCGAAATGGCGAGCCTCATCGCAGCAGGTGATCACGGCCTGCCGGCCCCGGTGGGGGTCGAGCAGGGCGTGATCAATCAGCGGTGCCAGATCCGGTAAGTCGCGCGCCCTGGCCATCGGCTCAGGCGTCCTTCGGCTGAATCACGCCGAAGCCACCGTGGTTGCGGCGATAGACCACCTGGACCTGGCCCGTGCCGGCATCGCGGAAGACGTAAAAATCGTGATCCACCATTTCCAATTGATGCAGGGCCTCCTCCAGATCCATCGCCGGCATCGCGAAGTACTTGCGCCGCACGCCCCGATGGGGCACCACCGGCTCCATACCCTCGGTGATCGGCGTGCCGGGGGGCGGCAGGTTGGCGGCGCCAGTCTCCTCATCGCGGGCGGAGCGGTGCACCGGACCTTGGGCGCGCTCCTGCAGGCGATCCTTGTAGCGATGCAGCTGACGGCTGAGCTTGCTGGCCACCAGATCGATGCTGGCGTAGAGATTTTCACTGCGCTCCTGGGCCCGGATCACGGTGCCATTGGCAAACATCGTGACTTCGGCGATCTGCTGGGGAACGCGGGGGTTGCGGGCCACGGACAGATGCACGTCCGCCTCCTTGACCATGTCGCCGAAGTGATTGATGGCTCGGCTGATCTTGCTTTCGGTGTAATCCCGGATGGCCGGGGTGACATCGAGATTGCGGCCATGGATGAGCAGTTTCATCAGAATCTCAGGGCAGATGTCGACCGCCGGGAGTGGAGTCAGGCCTCTTTTCAGGCTGACCGCTCCCGGGTGCCTGCACGCTAGGAACACTCCGCCATGCCCCCCAGGACCAGCGCAATTCTTTTTGAAGCGGCCGCACCGGTGCCCTTCGCCCTGGGCTGGCACTGGCAGCGTCAGCTGCAGGCCCGGCTGCTGGCCGAGCCCGGCGGCCCCGAAGCCTTGTTAATGCTGCAGCACGAACCCTGTTACACCCTCGGCCGCGGCGCCAGCAATGCCCACCTGGGCTTTGATGCCGCCGCTCCCCCCTTACCCCTGTTCCGCATCGACCGGGGCGGAGAGGTGACCCACCACGCCCCGGGCCAGCTGGTGCTTTACCCGGTGCTCGATCTCCAGCGCCATGGCGCCGACCTGCACCTCTACCTCAGGCAGCTGGAAGGGGTGGTGATCGATCTGCTGGCTGAGTTCGGCCTGGTGGCAGAGCGCTGCGCCGGCTTCACCGGGGTCTGGCTGGAGGGCCGCAAGCTGGCGGCGATCGGCGTCGGCGCCCGCCGCTGGATCAGCCAGCACGGCCTGGCCCTGAATGTGAACTGCAGCCTGGAAGGCTTCGAGGCGATCGTGCCCTGTGGCCTGGCGGACCGACCTGTGGGCCGCCTGAGCGACTGGTTGCCCGGGATCACACCGCAGCAGCTGCAGGCGCCGCTGCTGGCCGCCTTTTGCCGGCGCTTTGCGCTGGAACTACGGCCAGCGACGATCGCCGAAACCCTGCCGGATTGGCACCAGGCCCTTGATCCAGACCAGCCGCGGCAGTAATGCTTGGCCCGCGCTCCCTCGCCATCCCGCCCCGCCATGACCGACCGCGCCGAGATCCACTGGAGCGGCAGCCCCCGCGACCACCAGGCCCTGGCGGAGCGCCACGACTGGAGTCAGCTGGCTGGCCTGGAGCAGCTCTGGCCCGAGCTGGAGCGCCTGCACGGTGACGCCATCGCCGTGGAGGCCCCCCATGCCCGCCCGCCGGAAAGCCTCAGCTACCGCCAGTTGCGCCAGGGCATCGAGCAGGTGGCGGCGGCCTTCGCCGCGCTCGGGGTGACCGCAGGCGATGTGGTGGCCCTGTTCGCCGAGAACGGCCCCCGCTGGCTGCTGGCCGACCAGGGACTGATGCGGGCCGGCGCCGCCGACGCCGTGCGCGGCAGCAGCGCCCCCGTGGAGGAACTGCGCTACATCCTCAACGACTGCGGCGCCGTCGGCCTGGTGGTGGAGTCGGCCGCCCTGCTGCAGCGCCTGGCCCTGCCGGCTGCGGCCCTGGAGCGACTGCGCTTCGTGGTGCTGCTCGAGGGCAACGCCGAGCCAGCGGCCAGTGCTGCCGCCCGTACGGGGACCATGCCCTGCCTGGGCTGGCCGGAGCTGTTGGAGCGAGGCCTGCAGGCACCGCTGCCCCCCCTGCCCGCAGGCGGCACCGCCCGGGTGGCCACCTTGCTGTACACCTCTGGCACCACCGGCGAACCCAAGGGGGTGCCGCTCACCCAGGCCAACCTGCTGCACCAGCTGCGTCACCTGGGGGTGGCAGTGCGGCCCCGTCCGGGGGATCGGGTGCTGAGCGTGCTGCCGATCTGGCATGCCTACGAGCGCAGCGCCGAATACTTCCTGCTCTCCTGCGGTTGCCGCCAGACCTACACCACGCTCAAGCAGCTGCGGCCCGATCTGCAGAAGGTGAAGCCCCAGTACTTGATCAGCGTGCCGCGGCTGTGGGAGGCGTTGCTCTCGGGCTTCGAGGATGCCCTGGCGGCCATGCCCGCCTCCCGCCAGCGGCTGCTGCGGGCCGCCCTGACCAACGGCCGCGTCTATGCCCTGGCCCGGCGCCTCGCCCAGGATCTCAGCCTCCAACCGCAGACGCCACAGCGGCGCCTGCTGGCCGCGGCCGAGGCGGCGGGCCGCTGGCCGCTGCAACGCCTGGCGGCCTCGCTGCTGTGGCCCAAGGTGCGCCAGCAGCTGGTGGGGGGCTCGCTGCGCACGGCGATCAGCGGCGGCGGCGCCCTCGCCAGCCACGTCGACGCGTTTTTTGAGACGATCGGCATCGAGCTGCTGGTGGGCTACGGCCTCACCGAAACCAGCCCGGTGCTCACCTGCCGCCGCCCCTGGAACAACCGCCGCGGCAGCTCCGGCCAACCCCTGGCAGGCACCGCGATCCGCATCGTCGATCCCGACAGCCGCCGCACCCTGGCGATCGGCCAGCGGGGGCTGGTGCTGGCCAGGGGGCCCCAGGTGATGGGCGGCTACTTCGGCAAGCCCGAGGCCAGCGCCAAGGCCATCGATGCCGAGGGCTGGTTCGATACCGGCGACCTGGGGCTGCTGCTCACCGACGGCACCCTGGTGCTCACCGGCCGCGCCAAGGACACGATCGTGCTCAGCAGCGGCGAGAACATCGAACCAGGCCCGTTGGAGGAGGCCCTGGTGGAGAGCCCCCTGGTGGAGCAGGTGATGCTGGTGGGACAAGACCGCAAGCAACTCGGCGCCCTGCTGGTGCCGAAGCGGGAGGCCCTCGAGGCCCTGGCACGCCAGGAATCGCTGCCGCTGCCGCAAGGAACGGCAGCCGATCCAGCCCTGCGGCGCCTGCTGACCCGCCAGCTCAACGGCCTGCTGGCGGCCCGCCCCGGCGCCCGTCCCGACGAACGGCTCGGCGGCGTGGTGCTGGTGGAGCCGTTCAGCATCGAGAACGGCCTGCTCACCCAGACCCTCAAGCAGCGCCGCGATCGCATCGCCGCCCGCGAGGCCGGTGCAATCGCGGCGCTGTACGGCGAAGCGCCGCCGCACTGAAGCGCGCAGCCGGCGGCCCACAGCGGGAGTTCACGGGGGCAGAAGCCAGGGGACAGAGGTGCGCACCACAGGCCTGGCAAAGGCTGCCCCGGCTCCGCAGGTCACGATCTGGCAGTCCCTGAATGGACACCGCGGTTGACCGAGGTGTCATCGCCTGACAGCCTGGGTCCTGATTTCGCTCCCCCATGGCCGACGGCAGCACCCTCTCGATCAAGCGCACAATCACGGTGAGGGCCGTGGTGACCCCCCGCTGGAAGGAGGAGGCCGAGCGCGAACTCAGCAATGCCCTCAGCAATTTCGACGCCCAGCTGGCCCAGCTGGAACAGGAAGGGCAGCAGGTGATCGATCAGATCCGCCGCCAGAGCGCCAACCCGCTCGATCCCCGCGTGCAGGAGCAGGTGGGCTCGGTGCAGCAGCAGGTGGGTGCCAAGCGCGCCGAACTGGAAGAGCAGAAGCGCCAGGTGCTCGAGCAGCAGCAGCAGGTGCGTGAGCTGGAGATGGACGCGATCGTCGAGCAGGGGCAGATCGAGAGCTTCACCGAAGTGAGCGTGGGCGACAACCTGGTGCAGAAACTCCAGGCCGCCGTGCTGGTGCGCGACGGCGTGATCGAGGCGATTGAAGGGGCGGATTGAAGCCCGGTTCTGATGCCAGGCTCCAGCGATCGCTGGAGCCTGCGGGCGCCGACGGGGCCTGCAGGCAGTTCAGGGACAACTCTGGGCCAGGGACGTTGGGGGCGGCCCTGTGGCAGCGCTGAAGCTGGCAGCGGCTCAAAGCGAACCCAGGGCCCGACCTTGTGCCACGTAAAATCACCCCCATTCAAGCGGGAACGCGACGTTGGCCACCCACGAAATTTTCATGCCCGCCCTCAGCTCGACGATGACGGAGGGCAAGATCGTGGAGTGGCTGAAAAAGCCCGGCGACAAGGTGGAGCGGGGTGAATCGGTGCTCGTGGTCGAGTCCGACAAGGCCGACATGGATGTGGAGTCTTTCAACGAGGGCTACCTGGCGGTGGTGCTGATGCCGGCGGGCGGTACGGCGCCCGTGGGGGAAACGATTGGCCTGATCGTGGAAAACGAAGCCGAAATCGCGGCGGCAGCGGCCCAGGCGCCGGCAGCCCCGGCCGCCGCGGCGCCGGCAACGCCCGCCCCAGCACCCGCCGCCGTTGCGCCCGCACCCGTCGCAGCGGCCGTGACGCCGGTGCGGCCTGCCCCGGTGGCGGCCGTGATCCCGGCGGGGGCGGCCAGCTCGCCCGCAGCGGCAGCCGGCCGGATCATCGCCAGCCCCCGGGCCCGCAAACTGGCCACCCAGCTCGGTGTGGCCCTCGAGGCCCTGCGCGGCAGTGGCCCCAACGGCCGCATCCAGGCCGAAGATGTCGAGAAGGCTGCCGGTCAGCCCGTGAGCATCCCGCGCATCGCCGAGGGCAGTGGGCCGGCGCTGGCAGCTGCCAACGGCAATGGCGCCTCCGCGGCGGCTGCGGCACCCGCCGGCCAGGCCTTCGGGCGGGCCGGCGAGGCCGTGCCCTTCAACACCCTGCAGAACGCGGTCAACCGCAACATGCTCGCCAGCCTGGCGGTGCCCTGCTTCCGGGTGGGCTACACGATCACCACCACCAAACTGGATGCCCTGTACAAGCAGGTGAAGAGCAAGGGCGTCACGATGACGGCCCTTCTGGCCAAGGCCGTGGCCGTCACCCTCGCCCGCCATCCCCAGGTGAACGCCGCCACCAGCGCCGATGGCAGCGCCATGGCCTATCCGGCTGCGGTGAACGTGGCGGTGGCCGTGGCCATGGAAGACGGTGGCCTGATCACGCCGGTGCTGGCCGATGCCGACCGCACTGACATCTACAGCCTGGCCCGCAACTGGGCCGACCTGGTGAGCCGCGCCCGCAGCAAGCAGCTCAAGCCTGAGGAATACAGCACGGGCACCTTCACCCTCTCCAACCTGGGCATGTTCGGGGTTGATCGCTTTGATGCGATTCTGCCGCCGGGCACCGGCGCGATCCTGGCGGTGGCCGCCTCCCGCCCCACGGTGGTGGCCGGCAAGGACGGTTCGATCCGGGTGGCCAATCAGATGCAGGTGAACCTCACTTGTGATCACCGCACGGTCTATGGCGCCCATGCGGCGGCCTTCCTCAAGGATCTGGCCCTGCTGATCGAGACCAACCCGGACAGCTTGGTGCTGTGAAGCCCGCGGCCTGAGAAGGACCATGGCCGGCTTTCAGCCCCGACGCCTCAAGTCACGCCGTGATTCGGGCCGAGGTTGTGCCTGATCCGTAAATCAACGACCTACCAGGCTCTGGCCTGCCGCAGGTGCCTCCTCAGACCGGCCACAGGCAGCCGATAACCGCTGGCTCGACATACCGGCTCCAACCTTGGTGACGAGCCTGACTCACCAGCCTCGAAGGCCCGGCAGGAGGAGTTTCCTGACGGATTCCGCTCACGGATTGTCCATCCCTGCAGACCTTGTGATTTCCCCTCTGCGATGAGTTCCCGAAGCCTTCGGCGTGCCCTGAGTGAACGGCTCCTGGGCCAGCCACTGCCCACCAGCGCCAGCCAGCACGAACGCCTGCCCAACTCCCAGGCGATGGCAGTGCTGTCCTCCGACGCCCTGTCCTCGGTGGCCTATGCCACGGACCAGACCCTGGCGGTCCTGGTGCTCGCCGGCAGTGCAGCCCTGATCTGGTCGCTGCCGATCACCCTGGCGGTGGTGGCCCTGGTGGCCGTGGTCGTGCTGTCCTACCGCCAGACCCTGCACGCCTATCCGGAGGGCGGTGGCTGCTACATCGTCGCCCGCGCCAACCTCGGCAGCACGATGAGCCTGGTGGGCGCCTCAGCCCTGCTGATCGACTATTCCCTGACGGCCGCCGTGAGCCTGATGGCCGGCACCCAGGCTCTCACCTCTTACCTGCCGTCCCTGTTGCCCTGGCAGGTGCCGATTGCCCTGGTGCTACTGGTGCTGGTGGGTTGGGTCAATCTGCGGGGTATGAGTGAATCGGGTCGTCTGTTCTCCCTGCCCGTCTATGCCTTCATTGCCATGGTGGCCCTGCTGGTGGGCTTCGGGCTGGTGGATCTGGTGCTGCGTCACGGCTTCCATCCCGACCCGATGCCACCGGTGAAGGCGGTGGCTCCGCTTGGCCTGTTCCTGATCCTGCGGGCGTTCTCCTCGGGCTGTTCCGCCATGACCGGCATCGAGGCGATCGCCAACGGCGTCAAGGTGTTCCGCGAACCCTCGGATCTGAATGCCAGGGCAACAATGGCGGCGATGGGGGTGATTCTTTCGCTGATGTTCATCGGCATCAGCCTGCTGGCCTGGATGTACGGCGTCGATCCCTCGTCCAGTCAGACCAGCATGGCGATCCTCGGCCAGCGCATCTTCGGGGCCACGAATCCCCTCTATCCGGTCCTGCAGCTGGTCACGCTGCTGATCCTGATGCTGGCGGCCAATACCGCCTTCGCCGACTTCCCCCGGCTCGGCGCCCTGCTGGCTGTGGATGGTCATCTGCCGCGGCTGCTGGCCTTCCGCGGTGACCGGCTGGTGTTCCAGAACGGCATCCTGGTGCTGATTGCCCTGGCCGGACTGATCATCGTCTTCTGCGGTGGCGACACCACGATGGCGATCAATCTCTATGCCGTCGGGGTGTTTCTGGCCTTCAGCCTCTCCCAGGCCGGCATGGTGCGCTACTGGCTGCGCCACAAGGGGCCGTTGTGGCAGCAGCGGGCCCTGATGAATGGCTGCGGCGCGGTGTTCACGTCCCTGGTGCTTCTGGTCATCGTCGTCAGCAAGTTCAGCTCCGGAGCCTGGCTGGTGGTGCTGCTGATCCCGCTGCTGGTGTTCGGCCTCGGCTGGATCCGCCGCCGTTATCGCCTGCTGGAGCAGGCCCTCGACATTGCCGGACTGCCCGATGTCGCCGGAGCTGCGGCAAACGTCACACTGAACTCGCCCCAGGATCCCGGATGCGGTCCAATCCTGGTCTGTCTGGAAAGTTTCGATCGCGCCGCGGTCGCCGCCGTGCGCCAGGCCCTGAGCATGTCGCGCCGCGTGCGCGTTCTGTTTGTCTACGGCGAGCACCACGATCCGGTCAAGATCCAGGCCGACTGGGATCGCCTGTTCGCAGGGCAGCCGGCACTCCAGTTCAGTCTGAGCCCCAGCCCTTACGCCTCCTTCATCGATCCCTTGGTGAGCATGGTGCAGGACGTGGAACTGGAGGAGCCCGATCAACGTCTGACGGTGATGATGCCCGAGGTGATCGGCAGCCGTTGGTTCGATCGGTACCTTCTCAACCAGAGCATTGATGTGGTGTCATCGGCTCTGGCCGATGAGCACTCGCGCCTGTTCACCCGCTACCGCCACTACCTGCCGGTCTGAGTCCTGCCGGGCTGCTGGCGCAGCATCGTCGCCGCCCCGTCGCCTGGCCTCCTTAACCTCGTCGGGTTTGAGGCGCCGGCATGAGCAAGCCTGAGGATCAGCGCCTGTCCAGCTATGGGTTCGAGCTGCCGGAACGGCTGATCGCCCAGAGGCCCGTGGAGCCCCGCCATGCCGCCCGCCTGCTGGTGGTGGAGCCTCAGGCCGCCGCTGCCGCCAACGGGAAGACCGTGGGCTCAGGCAGCAAAGACGTGGTTCCAGACAATGGTCCCGGCCCCCTGGCGCGCCATCACACCGTCTGGGATCTGCCCCAGGAGCTGCGCCCCGGCGATCTGCTGGTGGTGAACGACACCCGGGTGCTGAGAGCTCGCCTGAGTGCCCGGCGCGCCAGTGGCGGCGCCGTGGAGTTGCTGCTGCTCGAACCCGCCGGCCTGGCCACCCCCCTGTCCGGCGACCTCAACCCCGGCCCCAGCGACTGGCTCTGCCTGGCCCGCCCCGCCAAGCGACTGCGGCCCGGCGAGGTGCTGCAGCTCGAGCAGGGCGACCTGCCGCCGGTCGCCCTGGAGGTGATCGCTGCCGATACCAGCAGCGGCGGGCGGGTGGTGCGCTTTCCCGCGACCTGCATCAGCCCCGAAACGATCGAGCCGCTGCTGCTGCGCTACGGCACGATCCCACTGCCCCCCTACATCCACGAGCACGACGCCAGCGACAACGACCGCTACCAGACCCGCTTCGCCACCAGGCCCGGGGCCGTGGCGGCGCCGACGGCGGGGCTCCATCTCAGCGACGAACTGCTGGCCGCCCTGGAGCAACGCGGCGTTGCCCTGGCCCGGGTCACCCTGCACGTGGGCCTCGGCACCTTCCGGCCCCTGGAGGACGACGACCTCAGCCAGCTGGAGCTGCACAGCGAATGGGTGGAGGTGAGCGAGGAGCTGGTTGCGGCCGTGGCCGCCTGCCGGGCCCGGGGCGGGCGGGTGATCGCCGTAGGGACCACCAGCGTGCGCAGCCTTGAGGGGGTGGCGGCGCTTCACGGCGGCCGGCTGCAGCCCCACCGGGGTCCGGTGAACCTGGTGATTCAGCCCGGCTTTCGCTTCGCCGTGGTGCAGGGCCTGCTCACAAACTTTCACCTGCCGAAGAGTTCCCTGCTGTTGCTGGTCAGTGCCCTGATCGGCCGCCAGCGCCTGCTGAGCGTCTACGCCGAAGCGATCGCCGCCGGCTACCGCTTTTTCTCCTACGGCGATGCGATGTGGATCGCGCCGGAGGCGGTGCTGCCCTCGGCACGGCCGCCGCTGCCCTGATCCCGGGCTAACAGGCGGGTTCGCCTGAGGCTGGCTGCAGGGCGGCAGCCCCCTGATACCCCTCCGGCAACTGCAGCGGCCAGCAGCCATCAGCCCAGGGCCAGTTGCGAAGGCCGGTGTCGCCGTCCAGGGCACTGCCGACCAGATCGCTCAGGCCGCTGAGGCCGCGGCCATCGGCCTTGAGCCGGGCCTCCAGGCCGCACCAGAGCAGCAGAAAGGCCTGGCGTTGCCTGCGCTCATCGGCGTGATCCCGCTGCAACTGTTGCAGGATCGCTTC
>CAMBZX010000009.1 GCA_945872185.1 Synechococcus sp. UW140
ATCAGCAAAGCGCCCGACCACAAACTCGAAGCGATCAACAGCTGGGGTGATGCCCTGATGCACGCCTTCGGCGCCAGTGACAAGGACTGATCCCGGCCGCCGGCCGCGTCCGGGAATGGCCACAGCCCTGTAGCAAAAGATCACAGAGCCAGCGCGATGCTCGGAGCCTGGCCAGCCTCTAGGGGTTCATCGTGGCAAGGCCCCGATGCAGCAGCTGCTGCCAGCGCTCAATGATCACAACCTTCCCTGGATGGACACCCTCCATCCGATCGTGGTCCACTTCGTCATCGCCATGGCGGTGATCAGCGTGGTGTTCGATCTGATCGGCGTGGTGCTGCGACGACCCAACCTGTTTGAGGTCAGCTTCTGGAATCTGCTGTTCGCCACAGCGGCCATTTTCGTGGCGATCATCTTCGGCCAGGTGGAGGCGGGGCTGGCCGAGCCCTACGGCGCCTCACGCTCGATCCTCAATCTGCACAGCACCCTGGGCTGGTCCCTGGCCGGCATCCTTTCACTGCTCACCGGCTGGCGTTATGTGCTGCGCAACCGTGATCCCGAAAGCCTGCCGCTGCCGTTCCTGGCAGCCGGGGGCGTACTGGCCCTGCTCGTCGCGGTGCAGGTCACCCTGGGCAACCAGCTGATCTGGGTCTACGGCCTGCATACCGTGCCCGTGGTGGCCGCCGGACGCGCCGGGTTGATCTGATGACCTTCCTCCTGCTCTTGACCGCCGCGGTGCGGCCCCAGCTGCTGCTGGAGATCACCACCCTGCCGACCGGTTCGCCGATCAGTCAGCTGGCCAGCTGGCTGGGTCCCAACGATCTGCCCTACAGCCTGCCGGTCCATCCGACCCTGGTCCATTTCACGATCGGCCTGTTCGTGATCGCCGTCGCCTTCGACATCGCCGGCGCCCTTTATCCGCTTGAAAAGCGGGTGTTCCGCTTTCTGGCCCTGCCGATCACCCGGGCCGGCTTCCACGACGTGGGCTGGTACAACCTGCTGGCCTGCGCCGTCGTCAGCTTTTTCACGGTGGCGGACGGCTTCTTCGAGATGCTGCTGGCGGTGCCGATCCCCGGTGTCACCAGCACCATCGGCCTGCAGAGCATGGAAACCATGCTTCTGCATGGCGTCGGTGGCGTTGCCATCCTGCTGGCGATCATCGCCATGACGGTCTGGCGCGGCTATCAGCGCTTCCTCTGGCGCCGCGACATGGGGCGCCAGGTGCAATGGCTGTACCTGCTGGTGGGCCTCGGCCTGTTTCTGGTCATCGGCCTGCACGGCACCCTCGGAGCCGAGTTGGCGGGCGAATTCGGCGTCCACATCACCGCCGACCAGCTCCTGGCCACCGGGGCTGATCTGAATGTCGCCCTTCCTTAGGGATCCCACCCCATGACCTCCTCGTCCCCGCGCCGCCCCGGACCCATCGCCCTGGCAGCCCTGGCCCTCTGGATCGGCCTGCTGGTGCTGATCAGTGTCTGGATGGCCGGCCAGTCCTATCACTGGCTGCCCGTGCAGGCGTCCAATGCCGCCCCCTTGGTGGATGGCCTGTTCAGCTTCGAAACCGGGCTCGGCACCTTTGTCTGTCTGGGCGTGATCTCCGTGATCGCCTGGGTGGTGCTGATGCATCGGGCCGATAAATACGACAAAAGCGACGCCGAGCCGATTGAGGGCAACACCAAGCTGGAGGTGATCTGGACGCTGATTCCCCTGGCCATCGTGATGGGCATCGCGATCTACGCCATGCGGATCAACCACCAACTGGGGATCCTCGGCCCGATGGAACACATCCATCCCCACAACGCCATTGAGGCGCAGGGTGGTTACCCAGGTGATCAACTGCCGGCCGAGTCGATTGAAGTGGTCGCCCGCCAGTGGTCCTGGGAATTTCGCTATCCCGGCGCCAAGGTCTCCTCCACGGAACTGCATCTGCCAGTGGATCAGCCGGTCACCTTCCGGCTCACCTCTGATGATGTGATCCATGGCTTCTATATCCCGGCCTTCCGGCTCAAGCAGGATGTGATTCCAGGCAAGGCAATCGACTTCACCCTCACCCCCACGCGCGAGGGCCGCTACCGGCTCAGAGATTCCCAGTTCAGCGGCACCTGGTTCGCCACCAACCAGGCCGATGTCGTCGTCGAGACAGCCGAGGCTTACCAGTCCTGGCTAAAGCAGGGAGCCTCCCAACCGCTTCAGGACGGCCTCAGTGACGCCGTTGGTGAATATCGCGAGCGCCAGACCCAGGCGAATCCTGGCTGGGCCACCGTGCAGCCGGCCCCGCCCCCTCAGGTGAACGTTCCCGGTTCCAACACCCTCCCCCACGACGCCTGAGGCCATGACCAGCACGATCCCCCTAGCCCATTCAGAAGAAAACCAAAGCTGGACCCGTTACTTCGGCTTCAACACCGATGCCAAGGTGATCGGCATCCAGTACATCGTGGTTGCTTTCTTCTTTTTTCTGATCGGTGGCTTCCTCGCCATGATCATCCGAGGCGAGCTGATCACACCGGCCTCCGATCTCGTTGATCGCACCGTGTACAACGGGCTATACACGATGCACGGAACAATCATGTTGTTCCTGTTCATCTTCCCGATCCTCAATGGGCTCAACAACCTGCTGATCCCCACCATGATCGGTGCCCCGGACATGGCTTTCCCCCGGCTCAATGCCGTGGCCTTCTGGCTGGTGCCGATCTTTGGCAGCCTGCTGATCGCCAGCTTCTTCGTGCCAGGGGGGCCGGCCTATTCCGGCTGGTGGTCCTATCCGCCAGTGAGCATCCAAAATCCCCTCGGCAATCTGATCAGCGGCCAGGGACTCTGGCTGGTGGCCGTGGCCCTTTCGGGGGTGTCCTCGATCATGGGGGCCGTCAATTTTGTCACCACGATCCTGCGGATGCGCGCCCCGGGCATGGGTTTCTTCCGCATGCCCGTCTACTGCTGGACGGCCCTGGCGGCCCAGTCCCTGCAGCTGATCGGCCTGCCGGCCCTCACCGGCGGCGCAATCATGCTGCTGCTCGATCTCACCGCCGGCACCTCGTTTTATAGGCCAGAGGGGGGCGGTGACCCCGTGCTCTACCAACACTTCTTCTGGTTCTATTCCCACCCGGCTGTCTATGTGATCATCCTGCCTGTCTTCGGGATCTTCTCTGAACTCTTTCCTGTCTATTCGCGCAAGCCCTTGTTTGGCTACGTGTATGTCGCGCTCGCCTCGTTCATCATCGTCGGCCTGGGACTGATTGTCTGGGTGCACCACTTCTTCCCCAGTGGCGTACCGGAGTGGATGCGCAACCTGTTCATGTTCACCACGATGCTGATCGCCGTTCCCACCGGTGTGAAGGTGTTTGCCTGGCTGGGCACCATCTGGCGCGGCAAGCTGCAGCTCACCACGCCGATGCTGTTCTGCCTGGGTGGCCTCACCAATTTCGTCTTTGCCGGCATCACCGGAATCATGCTGGCCACCGTGCCGATCGATATTCACGTCAACAACACCTATTTCGTGGTGGGCCACTTCCACTACGTGATCTACGGCGCAGCCGTGATGGGCATCTTCGCCGCCATCTACCACTGGTTCCCCAAGTTCACCGGCCGCATGCCCTACGAGGGGCTGGGCAAGCTGCACTTCCTGCTCACGTTCGTGGGTGCCAATCTCAACTTCCTGCCCATGCATCCCCTCGGCCTGATGGGGATGCCGCGCCGGGTGTCCTCCTATGACCCGGAGTTTGCCTTCTGGAACGTGCTCGCCAGCCTGGGCGCCTTTCTGCTGGGGGTGTCGATCATTCCGTTCCTGCTCAACATGATCAGCTCCTGGGCCCGCGGTCCGCGCGCCACCCACAACCCCTGGAATGCCATCGGCCTGGAATGGCTGCTGCCCTCGCCGCCACCGGAGGACAACTTCGGCGAGCATGTGCCCACCGTGATCAGTCGCCCCTACGGCTACGGCCTGGGTGAACCCCTGGTGGAGCAGGAGGCCGAGATCGAGAAAGCGCTCACCCTTGCGGAGGCGACCCGATGACCAGCACCCCCATCCCACCTCCTGACCAGGCTGTCAGCCACGGCGAAGGCCAGCACGCCAGTCACAATCTCACGGGCTTCATCATTTTTCTCTGCTCCGAGAGCGTCATCTTTCTGGCGTTCTTCAGTGGCTACGCCATCCTGCGCCTCTCCGCCCTCGACTGGCTGCCGGCCGGTGTCGACGGGCTCGAATGGCGCATGCCGCTGATCAACACGGTGGTGCTGGTCTCCAGCTCGCTGACGATGGTGGTGGCGGAACACTTCAAGGGCAAGGAGAAGGTCTGGCTGTTCCGGGCGTTCTGGCTGCTCACCATGGCCATGGGGGCCTACTTCCTCTACGGCCAGGCGGTGGAATGGAGCAGCCTGAAGTTCGGCTTCACCTCCGGCACCTTCGGCGGCACCTTCTATCTGCTCACCGGCTTCCACGGCTTGCATGTGGCCACCGGCGTTCTGCTGATGGGCCTGATGCTGTTCAAATCCTTCATCCCCGGCAACTACAGCGGCGGCGAAGAGGGGGTGAAAGCCACATCCCTGTTCTGGCACTTTGTGGATGTCATCTGGATCATCCTGTTCGTGCTGCTTTATGTCTGGAGAGCCTGACTCATGATTATTGATGACAGCCATTACGACGTGATCCTCATCGGCAGCGGCGCCGGTGGCGGCACCTTGGCGGCCACCCTGGCCGAATGCGGCCATTCCGTGCTGCTGCTGGAGCGCGGTGGGGTCATGCCCCGGGCCGACCAGAACCTGTCCGAAGTGGATCTATTCCGCAAGGAGCGCTATCACCCCGACGAGAAGTGGTTCGGCACCGACGGTGATCCCTTCTCACCCCAGATGGTGCATGCCATCGGCGGCAACACCAAGATCTGGGGCGGCGTGCTTGAACGCATGCGCGAACAGGAGTTCAGTGGCGTCAAGCTGCAGGAGGGCCCCTCCCCGGACTGGGAACTGCGCTACGCCGACCTGGCTCCCTGGTATGAACAGGCCGAGAAGCTGTATCACGTTCATGGCGTGGCCGGGGCCGATCCCACCGCCCCCGCCCGTGAAGGCGCCTATCCCGCCGCCCCAAGGCCCGTGGAGCCGTTCCTGGTGGAACTGCGCGCCGCCCTGGAGCGCCAGGGCCTCCATCCCTACGACCTGCCGCTGAGCTGGTCAGATTCGGCCGTCGATCCCAGCGGTGATGCCGAGCTGTTCGGCATCAATCCGGTGCGCGCCAGCAGCAACGTGGTGGTGAAGGAGCACGCCCGCGTGGTGCAGCTGCACGTCAATCCCTCCGGCCAGGAGGTGCGGGGCGTCGAGGTGGACATCGCCGGCCAGCGCTGGCTGTTTCAGGGCCATCAGGTGGTGCTGGCCGCCGGCGCGATCGGCACCCCCGAAATCCTGCTGCGCTCCGCCACCGAGCACCATGCCCGCGGCCTGGCCAACGGCTCCGACCAGGTGGGCCGCAATCTGATGAAGCCCCAGCTCACCACGATCCTGCAGTTGGCCGCCTCCCCCAACTCCGGTCGCTACGCCCGCAGCCATGGCATCACCGACTTCTACTGGGGCGATAAGAACGTCGACTTCCCGCTCGGTTCGATTCACAGCGGCGGTGGTGTCCTCCAGGACGCCCTGTTCGCCGAATCGCCGCCGGTGCTCTCCCTGGTGTCGCGCTTGCTGCCCGATTTCGGCATTGAACAACTGGCCTCCCGCTCAATCACCTGGTGGGCGATGAGCGGCGTGCGACCCGATCCCCACAACCGGGTGCTGCTGCGGGGCAACCAGCTGCAGATCCACTACACCGCCAACAATCGCGAAGCCCACGACCGCCTTGTCTACCGCTGGATTGACAGCCTCAAAGCCGTGGAGGCCGACCCGTTGACCGTCGTCACCAAGGCAGCCCCCACCCATCCCCGCGGCGAAGCGCCCCTGCCGGTGATCGGCGCTGCCTGTGGCACCTGCCGCATGGGCTCCGATCCCGCCACCTCGGTGGTGAACCTGGAGGGCCGCAGCCATGAGGTCCCCAACCTCTGGATTGTCGATGCCAGCGTGTTGCCTTCCTGTCCGTCGGTGGGCATCGGCCTCACCGTGATTGCCAACGCCCTGCGCATCGGCCATGCCCTGAGGTCTTCGCTGTGACGATCACCCCAGCCGCCCCTATTCAGATCGACACCATCAAGCCCTCCGAGGCGCGACGGATGGCCGAGCGCGACTATGACATCAGGCCCTGGAGCCTCTGGGGCACCTACCTGAGCGAACGCCAGTGGGGCACCGTGCGCGAGGACTACTCCGCCGATGGCGACGCCTGGACCTCTTTCCCCCATGACCATGCCCGCTCCCGCGTCTACCGCTGGGGTGAAGACGGCCTGCTGGGTCTGTGCGACGAACAGTGCCGCCTCTGCTTTTCGCTGGCCCTGTGGAACGGCGCCGATCCGATCCTCAAGGAGCGGCCCTACGGCCTCGGCAATCCGGAAGGCAACCACGGCGAAGACCTCAAGGACTACTTCTTCCACCTCGCCAACACCCCCACCCACAGCTTCATGCGGGGGCTCTACAAGTATCCGCAGCGGGCCTTTCCCTACGAGCAGTTGGTGGCTGAAAATGGCCGCCGCGGGCGCGATCAACCCGAATATGAACTGATCGACACGGGCATCTTCAACGAGAATCGCTACTTCGACATCTTCATAGAATATGCGAAGGCGGGGCCTGAGGATCTGCTGATCCGGGTGCGAGCCACCAACCGCGGCCCTGAAGCGGCACCGCTCACCCTGCTGCCCACTCTGTGGTTACGCAACACCTGGCGCTGGGGCTATCCGGACGAGATCGAGCACAGCATCGCCCTGGCCCCCACGGCGGCCAACGATCCCTCCAGCAGCTCCATCGTCACCGACGTTGTTCCCCACCTCGGCACCTATCAGCTCGATTGCCAGCAAGCCGGGCGCTGGATCTTCACCGATAACGAAACCAACAGTGAGCGGCTCTGGAATCAACCCAACCCCACCCCCTTCCAGAAGGACGGCTTCCATCGCCATGTGGTGAATGGCGAGCTGGCTGCGGTGAATCCGGCCCTGTGCGGTAGCAAGGCGGCCCGGGTGCTGGAGCACACCCTCGCCCCCGGCGAAGAGTGGGTGGTGGAGCTGCGCCTGCATCGCATCGACGGCACCGCAGGGGTGCCCTCCGCTGACATCGCCAACGGGTCAGCCAGCTCGCTGGCCAGCAGCTGGGATGCCACAACGGCCGCGGCTGACAACTATGCAGCGATCTTCGCCGACCGCGAGCGGGAATGGCTGGAGTACTTCGATAATCGTGTGCCCGGCCTGTCCGAAGACGACCGCCGCATCCATCTGGCCGGTACCGCGGGTTTGCTCTGGTGCAAGAAGTACTACGGCTGGAGCGTGATGCGCTGGCTGGCAGGCGACCCCACCGGCGCCGTTCCGCCCCACGAGCGCCTGAACACCCAGAACGCCTTCTGGAATCGGCTGCACGCCCACGACGTGATCTCGATGCCGGACTGCTGGGAGTATCCCTACTTCTGCCAGTGGGATCTGATGTTCCACGCGGTGGCCTTCGCCAACTTCGATCCGGCCACGGCCAAGGAGCAGTGCATGCTGCTGCGCAAACCCCACTACACCGCCCCCAACGCCCAGACCCCTGCTTACGAGTGGGCCCTTTCTGATCCCAATCCACCGATCGGCGCCTGGGCGGCGATGCGCATCTACCAGATTGATCGCAAGGCCACCGATGCTCCCGATCTGCCCTTCCTGCGCACGGCCCTGCGCAAGCTGGTTCTGGAATACGGCTGGTGGGCTAATCGCAACGACCGCTCCGGCGACAACGTGTTTGAAGGCGGCTTCCTCGGCCTCGACAACATCGCCGTGTTTGATCGGCGCTTCCCCCTGGCCGACGGCAGCATCATCGAGCAGTGCGACGGCACCGCCTGGATGGCCTCGCTCAGTCTCAACCTGCTGCAGATCGCCGTGGAGCTGAGCCGCGAGGAGCCGGAGTACGCCGACATCTGCGAGCGTTTCGTGGTGGATTTTGTGCAACTGGCGATCGGCCTCAACAAGCCCGCCGGCCGCAGTTACGTCAACTGGGACGAGGAAGATGGCTTCTATTACGATGTGATCAAACGGCCCGACGGCAGCGTTGACTACCTGCGCACCCGTTCGCTCTCGGGCCTGGTACCGCTACTGGCGGTGCAGAGCTTCGACATCGACACCGTGCAACGGCTGCCGATGCTCGACGTGACCAAGACCCTGGCCTGGTTTGTCCACGAGCGCACCACCCCCTCCTGGATGCTGCACAATCTGGCGATCTGGAACAACGATCGAGTGCTGTTCACTCTGGTGCCAAAAGATCGCCTGCAACGCATCTGCGAACGACTCTTTGATGAGGATGAGTTTCTCTCCCCCCACGGCATCCGTTCCCTTTCCAAAGTGTATGAAAAACAGCCCTACACCTACACCGAAGGCAGCCAGAGCCAGACGCTCGCCTACAGCCCGGCCGACAGCCCGGTGGCGATGTTCGGCGGCAATTCCAACTGGCGTGGGCCGGTGTGGATGCCGATCAACTTCTTGCTGATCGAGTCGCTGCAGAAGTTCGCCCATTTCTATGGCGACAGTCTCAAGGTGGAATTTCCCACCCGCTCCGGCAACTGGCTGAATCTCTGGGAGGTTTCACTGGAACTGGAGAAGCGGTTGGTGGGCATCTTCCGCCGTGACGACCAGGGTCGTCGCCCCTTCAATGGCAACGAAGAGACCTTCCAGAATGATCCCCACTGGCGCGATCTGATCCAGTTCAACGAATACTTCCACGGCGACAATGGCAGCGGCGTCGGTGCCTCCCACCAGACCGGTTGGAGCGCGATGGCCTGCAAGATGCTCAGTCAGCTGTCCAACTACCCCGACGACTGACCAGCGCCGTCACGGCGCCGCACCTCATCCTGGTGTTGCGATTTGATCCAGGGCTGCAGTGATTGCGATCCAACGATCGCATCGAGAGCCCCCTCAAGACGCTCCCCAGAGCCAACCCGTCCAGCACTCCGAAGCCTCGGCGTTCCCCGTTTCCAGCTCCCCCACCCGTTCCTCCTCATGAGCTCCCCGTCTCCCAGCGCCGCCGCCGTCTCCGCCGCCAGCGGTGGTCCGAACTTCCACAGCTCACCCCTGCCCGATGCCAGCCAACTGCAGGTGGCCAACGGCGCCCACTTTGACGTGGTGATCATCGGCAGCGGCGCCGGCGGCGGCACCCTGGCCCGCCATCTGGCTGGGACAGGCCTCAAGGTGCTGGTGCTGGAGCGGGGCGACTGGCTGCCCCAGGAACCCCAGAACTGGGATGCGGAGGCGGTGTTCCAGCAGAACCGCTATGTGTCGAAGGATCCCTGGCTCGACAAGCACGGCAAGGCCTTCCAGCCCGGCAGCCATTACTTCGTCGGTGGCGCCACCAAGATGTATGGCGCCGCCCACTTCCGCCTGCGCCAGCAGGATTTTGAAGAACTCGCTCACTTCGATGGCACCTCGCCGGCCTGGCCCCTGCGCTACGCCGACTTCGAGCCCTGGTACCAGCAGGCGGAGGAGATGTATCACGTGCACGGCCAGCGGGGCGAGGATCCCACCGAGCCCCCGTGCAGCGGCCCCTATCCCCATCCGCCGGTGGCCCATGAGCCGCGCATGCAGAAGCTGGTGGACGACCTGCGCTCCGGCGGGCTCCATCCCTTCCACGCCCCCAGCGGCGTGCTGCTCGACGAGGCCAACCTGGCCTTCAGCCGCTGCCGCAAGTGCAACTGCTGCGATGGCTTCCCCTGCCTGGTGCACGCCAAGTCGGATGCGGAGGTGCTGGGGATGCGGCCGGCCCTGGCGTCGCCCACCGTGTCGCTGCTGACCCGGGCCCAGGTGAAACGCTTGATCACCGACGACTCCGGCCGCAGCGTCAAAGCCGTGGAGCTCGAACGCGACGGCGAACCGATGACCGTCAGCGGCGATGTGGTGGTGGTGAGCTGTGGCGCCGCCAACAGCGCCCGGCTGCTGCTGATGTCGGCGAACGACAAGCATCCCCGCGGCCTGGCCAACGGCTCCGATCAGGTGGGCCGCCACTACATGTTCCACAACAGCAAGGCGATGGTGGCCCTGGCCCACGAGCCGAATCTCACCGTGTTCCAGAAAACTGTGTCGATCAACGACTGGTATCTCGGCGATGCGGACTTCGACTACCCGATGGGCAACATCCAGATGACGGGCAAGACCAGCGGCACGATCATGAAGGGCTATGCGCCGCTGGAAACCTTCCTGATGCCGGGCTGGAGCATGGACAAGATCGCCGAACACGCGATCGACTTCTGGATCTCCAGCGAAGATCTCCCCGATCCAAACAACCGCGTGACCGTGACCGGCACCGGCCAGATCCAGCTGAGCTACACCCCCAACAATCTCACCGCTTCCCAGCGCCTGGTGAGCCGGCTGGAGGGCATGCTCGATCGCCTCTATCTGCGTAAGCACCTGGTGGAACGCCAGATCTACATCGCCAACAGCATGGGCATCGCCGCCGTGGGTCACCAGGCCGGCACCTGCCGCTTCGGCAGCGATCCAGCCAGCTCGGTGCTGGATCTCAACTGCAAAGCCCACGAACTCGACAACCTCTACGTTGTCGACACCAGCTTCATGCCGACGATCGGCGCCGTGAACCCCTCGCTCACCGCCATCGCCAATGCCCTGCGGGTGGGCACCCATCTGGTTGAGCGGCTGCGCGGTTGATGCCCCCAACCGCACCCAGGCGTCTGGGTCCGGCCACCTGCGGCGCTCCGGCCTGCAGCGGCCGGATCCACCAGCGGCCTTTGGCTGGCGGGGTTGCCATGATCCTGGGGCAGGCTGGACAACGGCCGGGCTGAGTGGAGATGCGCACCTTGGACCCTCGCCCTGTGGAGCCGCTGCCGACAGCCCTGCGCCGCGACGCCCCGCTGTCCCATTCCGAGCGGCGGGTGCTGGTGGCGCTGGCCAGCGCCTGGGCCCTCACCGCCGGCTGGTTTCTATTTTGGCCGGTGCCCACCGAGGTGATCGGCCGCGGCGTCGTGATCGTGCCCGGTGGCGCCACCGTGATCGACGCCCGGGCCGAGGGCCAGATCCTCAGCCTGCCGGTGCGGGTCGGAGACGAGGTGCAGCGGGGCCAGACCCTGATCCGCCTCTTCCTGCCCGCCCTGGAGCAGCAGCTGCGCCGCCAGGAGAAGGATCTGAGCGAACTGATCCGCATCAACGCCGATCTCGACCAGCGCGACCGGGGGCGCCTGGCCTCGGCTGGGCGGTTGCGGGACACGGCCCTGGCCAAACTCGAAGCCGACCGCCAGCGCTTTCAAGCCCTGCGCCGCATCTATGACCAGAAGGTGGCTGATTTCCGCCATCTGGCCCGCCGCGAGGTCGTGGCCCCCCTGGCCCAGGAGGTGGTGGCCAGCGAAGACCGGGCCGTCCAGCTGGGCAACAGCCTTGCCGAGGTGGGGATCCGCCAGCGGGAGGCGATCGATGTCTGGGAGAAGGTGAAGCTGGAGATCGAGACCGAGGCCCAGCGCCGTCGTTACGCCATCGACGATGCCCGCCGTGCCGTGCGGGTGACCCAGACCCAACTGCGTTACGACGGCACCCTCAGCGCCGATCGCGACGGGCGCATCCTCGATCTGCAGGTGGTGCGCGGCCAGACCGTGAAGGCGGGGGAACGGCTCGGCACCCTCGGCAGCCGCCAGGGCGAAGCACTGCGCGCCGTGGCCTACTTCGCACCGGCCGATGCCCGCCGGTTGCGACCGGGCCTGGCGATGGAGGTGGTGCCGGACTGGAATGAACGGGGCCGTTTCGGCGGCATTCGCGGACGGGTGCAACGGGTGAGCCTGCTGCCCGCCACCCCTGAGGATGTGAACACCACCATGGGCAATCCCCAGCTGGCCGAAGCCCTGGTGCGCAACGGGCCCGTGCTGCGCACCGAGATCGAGCTGCTGAGTGTCGACCCGAACCGCTCGGGCTCAGGGAGGCGATCCAGCCTGGACGGCTATCGCTGGACGATCAGCCGCGGCAGCAGTGTCTTCCCGATCCGCGAAGGGCTGACGCTCAAGGCCCATGGCTACGTGGAATGGCGCACGCCGGCCAGCTACCTGTTGCCGATCCTGCGCGACCTAACCGGCAGTTACCGCACCTTGCGCCAGCAGGAGCGCCAGGATGACCGCGAGCTGCGCCAGCGGGGCACGCTGCCATGACCAGGGACAACACCCCCTCAGCGACGACCGCCGGCAGCCTGCGCCATGAACTGCCCTGGCTGGCCCTGGAGGCCGCCTTGCTGGTGGTGCTGCTGCACGCCAATGCCCCGGAGGTGTGGTTCTGGTTCGCAGCCCTGCTGGTGCTGCTGATCTGGCGCACCATGGCCTGGCAGAACCGGCGCTGGGAACGGCTCCAGGCCGAAGTTCAGGAGCCTCCGAACACCAGCGGCAGCTCCACCGGCAACCCCGGCTGAGGCGGCACCGGCAGCAGTTCGCGCAGCAGCTGGGCGTAGCTCACATTGGCCAGCGTGGTCGATTCGGCCACCCCCTCCATCGCCCCGGTGAGGGTGGACACGGTGACGGCCACATCGCTGTAATCGGCCAGCCCCAGCTGATAGCGGGCGCGCACGTCGCGGAAGGCCTCGCGCGAGGCGCTGTAGGAGGCGCGGGCCGCCACGATCTGGCCCAGGGCGGCGCGATGGTCGTAGAAGGCGGCCTCCAGGCGCTGGCGGATGGCATTGCGCTCCCGGGCCAGGGTCTGATCGGTGCGGGCCGCGGCGGCGCGGCTGGCGGCCACCGCTCCGGCGGTGACGCCGCCATCGAAGAAGCGCCAGTGCAGCTGCAGGCCGGCGGCCCAGTCGGCGCTTTGATTGAGCAACTGGGGGATATGGGCCGAGCCGCAACAGCCCTCCAGCTGGATCAGGGGCTGGGTGATCACCCCCTCGCCATAGCCGGCTGAGGCCACCAGCCGCAGGCTGGGCAGCAGCTCGGCGGCGCGGCGATCAGCCTGGCGCAGCAGGGCATCGCGGGCGGCCTGCAGGGCCTTGAGCTGGGGGTTGTCGCTCCAGCCGCGCAGGATCGTCGGCTCCAGCTCCAGGGGCCAGGGTGGCTGCAGTCGCACCGCCTCGCTGGCCCGCAGGCTGACATCAAAGGGAACGTTGATCAGGTTGCTGAGCTGGCGCTGGCGGCTGAGCCGCAACGCCTCGGCCTGCTCCAGCCGATAACGGCTCTGTTGCAGGGAGGCCTCGGCCCGCAGCAGATCGAGCCGGGGCACCAGGCCCACCTGCTTGAGGGCCGCCACCTGATCACGCACCACCGTGTCACTGGCGACGACGGCCTGGCGAATGCGCTGCAGTTGATCAGCCAGCTGCAAGCCGTAGTAGGCGACGCTGACATCCAGCTGCAGCTGACGCAGCCGATCCCCGTAGCGCTGGCGCGAGGCCTTGAGGCTGTCCTCGGCCTCGGCGATGGCGGCGGTACGGCCCGGGCTGATCAGCTCCCAACCCAGCTCCATCCGGGCTGCCGCCGCGCCGACATTGGTCTGCAGCACATTCCAGCCCTGCGGCTTGACCAGAAACGGCGATCCCACCGGGTAGAAGCCGACATTGTCGGTCCAGACCGAGCTGTAGGAGCGCTCCTGGCGGTACCCCCCCGCCAGGTTCAGGCCCAGCTCGGGCCACCAGCGCCCGCGGGCCGAACCGACCAGATCCTGCTGCTCGCGCACGCTCAGCACGGCGGCGGCCAGATCGGGATCGTTGCGCAAGGCCACCAGCAAGGCCTCGGCCAGGCTGAGGCGCTGACGCCGCTGGATGCGCACCGCCGCCGGCGTGGTGGGCAAGGCGGTGGCAGCCGGCGCCGGCAGGCCCTCGAGAACGGCCGCAGCCGCCGGCCCTGAGCCCTGCGCGTCTGAAGCCCCCTCAGACTCGGCCGAGCCCGGCAGCAGGCTGCGGTCCAGCAGCTCCAGATCGTGCTGGAAGCCCTGCAGGCTGCGCAACAGCGCCGAGGAGGGGGGAGGCAGTCGCTGCGGTTGGGGCGCCGGGATCAATGGCTGGGCCAGGGCTGGCGGCAGCGCTGCCAGAAATCCGAAGGCCAGCCCGGGGGCGGACCGCAGCCAGCGGGGCCGGATCATGGCGGATCGGTCCTGGGCGGCGACGGCAATGGCCCTGAAGGGGGCGGGGGCGGGGCCGCCATGGCGTGGGAAGCCTGCATCAGATCGTGGAGCCCCAGGGTGGTGCGGGCCAGGCAACCAATTGAGAAACAGATGGCGGCGCTGCCGAACAGGCCCAGCTTCGCCTCCTGGGTCTCGCCATCGATGCGGGTCATGGCCAGCAGCACCACACCGGCAGCCAGCCAGGGCAGGGTGACGACCAGGGCGATCTGGGAGCGGGTCATCGCCATCAGCGCAGGCCGAGTTGCTGGCGCAACTGCACCTCCAGCTGGCGCACGGCGTTGACCCGGGCCATGGCCCAGGAGAGCTTGCAGACGCAGCCGATCGAGAAGCAGATCGCCGCATTGCCGAACAGCCCCCAGGCATGGCTCTGCAGGGCGAAATCCTCCTCGAGCAACAGCCGCAACGCCAGGATCACCAGCAGCGACGCCACCACCCAGGGCCCGTACACCCAGCCCACAAAAAACTGATCGACAAACAGCCGGCGGGGCGGCGTGGCCATGACCTCAGGCCCCAGGAGGTGCAAGTCTGCCGGCCGCCGGGGGCGATCACGCCCGAACGCGGCCGCCGGCCCAGCTGGCCATCTGGGCGACGCCGGCCGACGGACGTGGTTGCGGGGGCTGGCAGCTCCGCGAGCCTGGCTGGCTTGCGGCCCCGGCTCCGGTCTGGTGACAGGGCCGAGGCTGGCACTCTGTGGCCTGTGCGGTTGGGCGAGGAATGCGGCAGGGCGCCGACCTGGGCTCCCAGTGGCTGCCGGGTTGGGGCCGTGCTGGGTGTGATCAGCTAACGCTGACGATATGGACGCTCAGATCGTTCCAATCGTAGTCGGAGTGAACACCCTTGAGGTCCTCGAATCCGAGATGGTTTTTTCCGAGCAGCCGCATCTGCGGGTTGTCGCCGTCGGCGGCGTCGGCCGGGCCGGAGCAGAAGACATTACCCTCCTGCGTGATCAGAACGGGGCTGAAAAGGCCGTCCTGCTTGACATCCCAAAAGAGGTCTGAGGAGATTGTCCTGCCTGTCTGTCTGATCTGAAAACCGGGATCCAGCAGGAAGTCGATCTGCTCGCGGAACAGATCACTGTTGATGGCGATCTTCTGATCGCCGACCGTGCCGAGCGGCAGACCAGTGACGGAATCAACATTGAGCCTGACGAAGCCGAGCCGGTTCTCGAAGGCACAGTCGGTGCTGACGCTGAGCTCGACCCGCTGGCCCTCGCGGAGCTGCAGCAGGCCATCGGTGGCAGAGGCCTGGGGAGCGGCGATCTGATCGAGGGCGGAAGGTGTGGTCCCGACTGGATCAGCGATCACATTGAACTGCAGGCTCGCTGGCTGGGAGCCGTCGTCAGTGCGGAGCAAGACCTCGAAGTTGCCCGTGTCGCCCACAGCGCGAATCTCGGTGGAAACGCTGTCGCGGCCATCGCCGCTGCGCGACAGCAGCCGGAACTCGAGCGTTTCTCCGACCTGGAGCAGGACGCTCTCACGGCCGAGGGACTGGAGCTGACTGGCCTCGGCCGTGGTGCCCCCGATGCTGCCGATCACCTCGGAGCGCCCATCCTTGCGTGTGCGCAGGATCTCGATGTGCATGGGGCGTTCGCCCTCTTGCTTGGTGGCCTGGAGCAGGACGGTGAGCAGGCCGAAGTCCTCGCTGACCACCTGCAGGCTGTCGCCGTTGAGAACCAGGGCAGGGGGAGTGGGGGCGTTCTTGCGGAAGGACTGGAACCAGTCGATCAGGTTCTGGTCGGTGCCTGCGGGATGGTCCTTGGAGGCGAGGAGGGCGTTAAGAAATGCTTGGTCGTGGGAAGCTCCATCAACTGGTACCAAGGTCACCTTGGGGCCACCGGCCTCGGCAAGCCCCGGGTCGACGAGCTCGGGGGGCAGCGCCTCATCCTCAAGCCCGTACCAGGCCTTCAAGGGTGTGCTGTAGGTCCAGTAGCGGGGTGAGTTGGCCTTGATCTCCTCCAAGAACTGGCGCACCACCCCCACTGGACGATCCAGCGCCCCATCGACGAGCATCTCGGCGCCAGTGAAGCCGGGGGTCGTCGTCCAGACCTCCCGGCCATCACGGATCACATTGACCTGCCAGGCATCGTTGCTGAAGACGCTTGGCGGCCCAATTCGGACGACCGCATCGCCAAACTCGGCAAAGCGTTTGATCACCTCTCGATAGGTCACGTCAAGAGGATTGCGGATGACTTCACCTATGGAACTTATGGCTGCAGGGATCACCGCGTCTTTGACAATGGCATCAAACAGGCCGCTCAGCCCCTCCCAGGACTCATGGCTGCGGAGCAGGATGCCGACGCACAGCGGTATCCAGGCGCCGGGGTCAAGAGGTTCCTTGGGATCCATCATCTGGCGGCTTATCCACCATCGGAAGGACTTTTCAAACTCATTAAATGGGGTCTCGGCGGCGACTGCCGCCACCGGAATCTGAAGGGCCTCCAGGGCCTGCAGGGACCATTGGGTGTTTGCGCCGCCTTGGGACTGGCCAGTCAAAAAGAGTTGGCTGGGCTGTATGCCCAACCCACTCAGCACCGATCGACTGGCCTCTAAAAAACCGACGATGGCCTCTGTGGTTGGCTTCTTGACGGCATAGGCCTGCTGTATGTTATTAACGCCAAAGCCGACATAGTCGGCGGCGATCATGCTGTAGCCCTTGTCCGCCAGCAGGGCGCCGGTGAGAAGCGTCTGGAAGGATCCCACCGCCCAGCCCCCATCCGGCTCTCTGAACACAACATTGGAGGATGTGGAATCGCGATTAAACAGAGTGCCATGACTATAGAGGGCAAGGGGCATTTTGCCGGGCATCTCCTGGCCTTCCACGCGATCGGGCACCATTAGCAAGCCGGAAACAACTTGCTGACGCGGATAATTCGGGTTATTGACATCAATCGTATAGCACACGCGATAGAAAGTTGCGCCACTGCTAATAGTCGGCGTCGCCAGAGTCTGGGGTATTGGAAAGTTGTAATAGGGCAGCTGCTCGGCAATCAGGGTCGTCAGCTCTTGGGCTGTGAGGCTGCCAATCAGCTCGTAACTGGTGCCTGGAGCGGTGATCGTCATCTCACCAATGCCGGTCAAGGTATTTTCGGAGGAAACGCTAGCAACACTTGCTCGAGTTTTCAACTCGCTCTCAGCCGCAGCACCGTTAGCAGCTTCTCAAACACCGGCGGCAGCGGCGCCTCGAACAGCATCCGCTCGCCGCTGATCGGATGGTCGAGGCCCAGGGTCACCGCATGCAGGGCCTGTCCCGGCAGCTCGATCGGCAGCTTGCGGCAACGGCTATAGAGCGGATCGCCGACGATCGGATGGCCCATGTGGGCGCAGTGCACCCGGATCTGATGGGTGCGGCCGGTGTCGAGCTTGAAGCGCAGCAAGGTGTAATCCCCCAGCCGCTCCTGCAGACTCCAGTGGGTGCGGGCTTCACGGCCGCTGCCATCGTCCATCACGGCGTACTTCTTGCGATCGATCGGATGGCGATCGATCGCACCCACCAGGATGCCCGAATCACCCACTGGCAGGCCGTGAACCACCGCCAGATAGTTGCGGGAGGCGATCCGTTTCTGGATCTGCACCTGCAGCTTCACCAGAGCCTCCTGGCTCTTGGCCACAACGATGCAGCCCGTCGTGTCCTTGTCGAGGCGATGGACAATGCCGGGTCGCATCTCACCGCCGATGCCGGGCAGGTCGGGGCAATGGTGCAGCAGACCATTGACCAGGGTGCCGTCCTTGTTGCCCGGCGCCGGATGCACGGTGAGGCCGGCGGGCTTATTGATCACGATGATGTGATCGTCCTCGAAGAGCACATCCAGCGGGATGTCCTGGGCCACCAGGTAGGGCAAGGGCTCCGGCGGCGGCATCCACAGCTGCACGATGTCGTTGGGACGCAGGGGTGTCTTGGCGCGGCCAGTGACGCCATTCACCTGCACATAGCCGGCTTCGATGAACTTCTGAATGCGAGCCCGGCTCTGCTCCGGACGCTGGGCCACCAGCCAACGATCCAGGCGCATCGGCAGGGGCCTGGGGTAGTGGAGTGTCAGCAGTTCACCCTCTCCTTCGCCGAAGCTGCTCATGGCCAGTCGCAGAGAACTACGGGGCGCAGGAATCTGGGGCCGCCGGGAGTGGGACTTAGCAATCGGGAGGGCTGGGACAGGACGCAGGGCAAGGCAAACCGATGGCGGGAGCAAGGACCGCCAGCTCAGGCGTTGATCCTAGGGACAACGATTGGCACGGGATCCCGCTCGGATCCTCGCAGGGCCAGGGGAGCCAGCAGCCTTGGCAGACCAAGGCTGCAGCCGGCGAGGGGCCTGGGCCGGTCCCTGGGCGTCGCCAGTTGGACAGAACTTCGACGCAGGCAACGGCAAAAGGCCGCCATCGACACCCTGGAAAACAAAACCAAGATGCATAAACTCGGCCAACCGGAGTTCGCCGTTGTTGGAGTCCAGAACAGCTGATCGGCGACCGGTGGCGGCCGTCCTGACCTGCCTGTTAGTGGTTTCGGCAGGGGCCAGCGGATGCAAGCCGGCGGCCGTGGCCACCACGCCGCTGAAGCAGGTCCAGCTTGATGAAGTCCGGCAACAGAATCTGCCTAGCACGGTCACCTATCAGGCGACCGTGGCGGCCATCGATGAAATTCCGATGAGCCCGGAGATTGACGGTCGAATCGTGGCGATGCCGATGCGCGAAGGCCAGTTTGTCAAAGCGGGCACGCTTCTCTACAAGCTGGATCAAAAACCCCTCGAGTCCCAGGCCAGAGCCGATCAGGCCGTGGCCGAGAATGCCCGACTCAATGCCCTGCGCTTCGTCGGCGCCAACTTTTCAGGAGCTGTTTCCAACAAGGAAAGCGCCGATTACGTTGCCACGGCGAAGCAGACCCAGGAGATCTTTCGCTCGCGAAAGGCGATGCTGGCCTACAAATCTGTCCGGGCACCGATTGATGGGCAGCTGGGAGCCATCAATAACAAGCTGGGCGATTATGTCACGGCAGGCACAACCGTGACCAGCCTGGTGGACAACCGGCGACTCTGGATCTCCATCGACGTCCCGGCCGCCCTCGGCCACCGCCTCCGGCTCGGGCAACGGGTCCAGGTCAAGGCCCCGGGTCTGTCGTCAGGACTGGGCCGGGCACTGGTCACCTTCATCGCGCCCGAGCTGGATGAGCAGCGCCAGACCCTGCTGGTGCGGGCCACCCTCGACAACCCCAGCGGCGTGCTGCGCCACAACCAGAGGGTGGAGGCCGTCCTGGAGTTAGGCC
This sequence comes from Synechococcus sp. UW140, assembly GCA_945872185.1. Lineage (GTDB taxonomy): Bacteria > Cyanobacteriota > Cyanobacteriia > PCC-6307 > Cyanobiaceae > Cyanobium. Next base: position 19,413 of record CAMBZX010000009.1, read on the forward strand.
AGCGCCTCCAGACCACGATTCCGGCAACGGCCACCCAACTGCAAGCGGGGCAGAGCTTCGTCTTCGTGGCCGAGCCCCTGAACCAGGGGCGCTACCGCCTGGAGCAGCGACCGGTGCGGCTGGGCCTGCCCCAGAACGGTCACTTTCCCGTGCTCTCAGGCCTGCAGGAAGGCGAAACGGTAGTGATCGGCAATCTGGCCGAACTCAGCAATGGCGCCACCGTTTCGGCCGGGAGGACTGGACTGTGAGTCTGTCCGATGCGTTCATCCGTCGGCCAGTCCTCAGCTCAGTCTGCAGCATCCTGATCCTGCTGATGGGGGCCATCGCGTTGATGAGCCTGCCGATCGAAGCCCTGCCCAACATCGGGCCGCCGACCGTGCTGGTGACCACCACCTTTCCCGGTGCCGATGCGATCACGATCGAGAAAACCGTGACAGCGCCGCTGGAGGAACAGATCAACGGCGTACCAGGAATGGATTACATCTCCTCCAACAGCGATAACGACGGCAATTGCGTCATCAATGTCTTCTTCAAACCCGGAACCGATATCAACGGAGCCGAAACCAATGTCCTGAACCGGGTCCAGACGGCCCTCGCCCAGCTACCGGACTCCGTCAACAAACAGGGCGTGACCGTACAGGCTACATCCAGCACCTATCTGCTGATCTATTCCATCACCTCGGCCAATGGCAACTATTCCAACACCTACCTCAATGGCCTAGCCCAGGACAAACTCGTCTATCCCCTCAGTCGCGCTGATGGGGTGGGTCAGGTGGTGGTGCTGGGCAGCGCGCCGCCCGCCTATCGGCTCTGGCTCAATCCATTCCGGCTGGCCCGCTACAACCTTTCCCCCCAGACGGTGGTCCGGGCCCTGCGGGAGAACAACACGGTCCAGGTCGGCGGATCCCTCGGCAATCTGCCTGCCCTGCAGCCCGCAGACACCAGCTATCCGATCGTCATCAAAGGCAATCTGGAGAACGTCGACGAACTCAACAACCTGCCGATAGCCCGCGCCCCAGACGGGACACTAATTCACCTCAGTGATGTTGGCCATGCCGAATATGGCATGCAGAACTACAACACCTATGCCCTCAATGTCAGCAACGGCAAACCGTCTGTGGCCTTTGGTGTGGTGCCGCTGCCTTCGGCCAATGCCCTGACCACATCAGCCGCAGCCAAGGCCGTGATCAGCCAGTTCCAGAAGACCCTGCCCGAGGGAGTTGAGCTGAAGAAGGTCTACAACACGGCCGATTATGTGAACGCATCGATCAACAACACCAAACTGGCCCTCGCCGATGCGCTGGTATTGGTGCTGCTGATCATCTTCCTGTTTCTGCAGGATTGGCGCGCCACCCTGGTGCCCACCCTGGCGATGCCGATTTCACTGCTAGGGGCGATGACCTTTCTGAGCCTGGCCGGTTTTTCGCTCAACGAACTGACTCTGCTGGGCATCATTTTGGCCACCGGCCTGGTGGTGGATGACGCCATTGTTGTGGTGGAAGCCGTATCCGAACGGATTGAAGCGGGGCGACCTGCCTTGAGCGCGGCCTCCGAGGCGATGCAGGATCTGACTGGGCCGATCATCGCCACCGCCCTGGTGTTGCTGGCGATCTTCCTGCCGGTGTCCTTCTTCCCTGGACCAACCGGTGTGATCTACCGGCAATTCGCCCTGACGATCGTCTTCGCCCTGGTGATCTCCACCTTCAATGCCATCACCGGCAAACCGCTGCAGTCGGCGATGCTGCTTTCTGGCCATCCACCCCAGGTTTCCGCCCGCACCTACAGCTTGATCCTGTCGCTGCTGCTGGGGGGCTACGGCTGCTGGCGCAGCGGTTGGCTCACGGGGCTGGGCTTTGCCTTGGTCGCCTGCCTGGTCGGTGCCCGACTGCCGCAGATCTTTGCCACCTTCAACCGGCTACTGGCGAGGATCTCCAGAGGCCACCAAGCCCTGCTGAACCGCCTGCTGAAGCGGCACCGAATCATTTCTGCCGGCCTGGTGCTGGCGACCCTGCTGACGGGCGTGCTGTTCACCGCGGTGCCCTCAGGTTTCGTGCCGACGGAAGATCAGGACTACATCATGGGCATCATTCAGTTGCCGGCCCGGGCCTCCCTGAAGGCCACCCGGGATGTCAGTCAGCAGGTGCAGAAAATTCTCAGCAAGTATCCCATCATCACCTCTGGTCAACTGATCTCAGGCGTTGGCTTCAATGGCTCCACCCCCTATCAGGCCACCTTTCGTGCCGGCCTGCTGCCGATCGATCAACGACCGGGCGAAAAACTTTCAGCCCAATATCTGGTCGCTGACCTCAACAAGGAATTTGCCAAGATCACCAACGCCAAAGTTAATGCCCAGATGCCGCCTGCGGTGAATGGCTACAGCGCCCAGGGGGGACTTCAGTTTCAGTTCAATGATCTCAGTGGCGGCCAGATCTCCTTCAGCAACCTGCTGGGGCTGGCCCAGCAGCTGATCAACAAGGCCAAGAGCACAGGCCTTTACTCCAGCCTCTACACCCAGTTCATCAGCGATGCCCCGGTCTGGCGGCTGGAGATGGATCGCGAACGCCTCGCCTCCCTGGACATCGATTACAGCCAGGCTGCCGAAACCATCGGAATCCTGCTGGGCGGCAGCTTTGTCAATCCCACCTATGAGGGCATTCAATACCGCCAGGTTTATGTGCAGGCCGAAGGGGACAGCCGCAGCCAGCCCACGGACCTTTCCGGCTATTACGTGACCAATCGCCGCGGCCAGCAGATCCCGCTGGGCAACATCGCCAGCCTGAAGCTGGACAGCGCACCGCCGGTGATCAATCACTACAACCTCAATCGTTCGATTCTGATTCAGGGCGACACCGCCCCCGGCAAGAGCAGCAGCGGCGGTCTGCAGCAACTCGTCGACTCCTTCGGGCAGCTCAATCTGCCCCAGATCGGCATGGCCTTCTCCGGGCTGTCGCGGGCCCAGGCCGCCATCGGCTCCCAGACGGCCCTGGTCTTTGGGCTGGGGGTGGTGGTGGCCTACCTGGTGCTGGCGGCCCAGTACGGCAGCTACATCGATCCGTTGATCACCCTGGCCACCGTGCCCCTCGGCATTCTCGGCGGCATCCTGCTCCTGCTGGCCAGGGGCCTGGACAACAACATCTTTGCCCAGGTTGGGCTATTGACCCTGGTGGGCCTGGCGGCCAAGAACGGCATCCTGATCGTCAGCCTGGCCAACACGAACATGCAACAGGAAATGGCCCCCGCGCAGGCGGCACTGGCCGCCACGTGCTCCCGTTTCCGGCCGATTCTGATGACAAGCAGCGCTGCCCTGTCGGGCTTCTTCCCCCTGGTGATCGCCACCGGTGCCAGCCAGATCAGCCAACGTTCCCTGGGGGCCGTGATCTTCGGCGGTCTGCTGGTGTCCACCCTGACCAGCCTGTTGATCGTGCCCGCGGTTTACACCACCGTGAAAACCTTCATGGAGCGGCGACGGATTGCGCAGTCTGCTGCGGCAGGGTGATTGGCAGGAGCACAGGCTGCTGGGGGCTGGTGGGCACCGGCAGCAGCTCCCGCAGCATGCGGGCATAACTGAGATTCGCCATCGTGATCGCCATGGCCTTGTCCTCCATCGCCCGAGTGAGGCTGACGATCGTGTCACTGACATCAGTGTAATCGGCCAGGCCCAGTTGATAGCGAGCCCGCATATCCCGAAAGGCTTCCCGCGCCGCCCTCAGCGACGCCCTAGCGGCGATCACCTGGGTGAGTGAAGCCTGGTGATAAAAGAAGGCCTGCTCCAGTCGCTGACGAATACCATTGCGCTCCTGCGCCTGTTGCTGGGCATAGCTGCTGGCCTCCGCCCGACTGGCCTCAGCCTGACCGCGACTGACACCACCATCCATCAACATCCAGTTGAGACGCAATCCGGCCGCCCAGCCATAATTGCGGTTGTAAATCTCAGGAATCACCGCCACACCACAGCAGCCGGTATTGCTACGATTCGACTCAATCTGGTTGCTCTGGCCGATGCCCAGGGAGACAAACACACTGAGGCTGGGCAACAGCGAAGCCGCCTGCTCATCAGCCTGCCGCAGCAACGCCGATCGGGCCGCCTCCAGGGCCAGGAGCTGGGGATTCTGCTGAAAACCGACGCTGAGGGTGCGGGCCAGATCCATCGGCCAGGGAGGCTGCAATTGCACCGGCTCCGTGGCCAGCAGGGTGACATCAAAGGGCACGTTCACCTGGTTGCTCAGCTGGCGCTCCTGGCTGAGCAGATCGGCCTCCACCTGGGCCAGCTGGAAACGCCCCTGCTGCAACGCCGCCTCGGCCCTGAGCCAATCGACCCGCGGCACCAGCCCATTGGCAAAAAGCGCCTTGGCCTGGTCCCGCACGGCCCGGTCATTGAACACCTGGGCCTCGCGGATGCGCTTGCGCAACTGTGACAACTGGATCAAATAGTAGGTCTCGCTGATATCCAGCTGGAGCTGCCGGAGACGATCGGCGTAGCTCTGGCTGCTGACCTCCAACCTGTCCTTGGCCTTGGCGAGGGCAGGGCCACGAACAAAGTCCAGCAGTACATAATTTTCACTCAGGGTGACCAGACCACCAAAACTGGAGAAAAGATCCGACTTCCAGCTCCCACTATCAACAAAAAAAGGAGAGGTAGGGGCATAAATGGAGGCATTACCAACCAGGGCTTTTTCAAACATCTGGCTCTGACTGCCAAAACCCGACATCGCCAGATTCAGGGTCGGGGCATAGCGACCCCAGGCGGCGCGCACCAGAGCCCGCTGCTGCTCCACCTTGGCCCCGCTCTGGGCCAGGCTGGGATCGTTGCTGACCGCCAAGGCCAGGACCTCCGGCAGGCTGAGACGGACGCGCTCCCGCACCCTGACGGCCCCATCGCCCTGTGGAATCGCCAGGGCCGCAGGAGCCGGCAGCTGCAGCGCTTGAGCCCCCTGCCCCCTAGCCCCGGCTGGGGCTTCCAGCAGCGTGTCGAAGTGCTCGAGATCCTGGAGGATGCCGCCGAGATCACGCAGCAGGCCGCCGTACACCGGAGCCTGACGAGCCGCAGCCGGCGGAAGCGCCCCCGCCGGCTGCGGCAGAACGAGGAGAAGACCGGCAGGAACGATCAACGACCATGTACGCCAGCGCTGAGCAAGGCAGCCCATGGCAAACCGAAAGTTGTGACATTGCACCACAGAACAGGGCGTCGGTCCGTCCACAGCTGGACAGAACGTTGATCGGTGGGTTATTCAGCCTGGCCTGGGGCCACGGGACGACGGTTGCGCAGGACTGCGCCGCCATCCTCCCGGTGGTGGCAACCCAGCCACCACCGGGAGGATGACGGCGCGAGCAGACCCGGCCAGAAGATCCACTTAATCTGAGTCAACCCCGGACCGATTCAGTTGCACATGGTCGCCAGCTTCTGGCCCGGGGATGACTGGGAAAGACTGCCGATCAGCCCAGCATCTATCCCGGCAATGGATCACACGCCGAGCCAATCTTCGGCCCAGAAACATGGACAAAGGCGATCATCACGAGACCACAACACCATCCTTCGGACAGCCCCGGAACGGCACCAGCCTGACCAACAACCACCGGCATTGCGTTCAGGCGCAGCCGACTGATCGGATTTATTCGGTGCAGCTGGCATCGGTGCCCGCTCAGGGCAACTCGAGGGCAATCGGCCCCAGCAGGCCGCGACGGTAGTCGTCCAGCAGGCGCTGGCCCATGCGCAGGCTGTCGCCACTGGTGTGGCGGCTGGCCGCAGCCAGCAGCCAATGGGCCGCATCCGGGATGGCCGGCTCTGCAGCGCTCGGTGAAGCCTCATTAATGATGGCGGCGTTGAGAACCGGCACCGGCAGCCCATAGCGGCGTTCCAGCAGTCCCGGCGCCACACCCGCGCCTGCCACCGGCTCCAACAGGGCCAGCAGGCGCACGAAGGCCAGGGCCACCTGTTCCACGTCGTAGGCCGCTTGGCCGATGTCGTCACACAGGGCCAGACGCAAGGCGGCCAACTGGTCATCGAGACGCGGCGGCAGCACGCCGGGGGCATCGAGCAGATCGAGGTCCTGGCCGACCCGCACCCAGCGCAGGCTGCGGGTGACGCCGGCGCGGCGGGCACTGTCCACCACCTTCTGGCGCACCAGCCGATTGATCAGCGCCGACTTGCCCACATTCGGGAATCCCAGCATCAGGGCCCGCACCGCCCGTGGCTTCATACCCCGACCGGCTCGCCTGGCATTGAGGGCCTCCCCGGCGCGGATCGCCGCCTGCTGCAGCTGCTTGACACCGGTGCCGACCTTGGCGTCACACCACCAAGGGGTCTGGCCCCTGAGCCGGAACCAGCCATCCCAGGCGAGGCGCGCCGCCTCATTGACCATGTCGCGGCGGTTGATCACCAGCAGATGCTGCTTGTTGCGCATCCAGCGCTGCAGCCGTGGATGGCCTGTCGCCAGCGGGATGCGCGCATCGCGCACCTCAATCACCAGATCCACCTTCTCGAGATGGGCGGCCAAAGCCCTCTCAGCCTTGGCGATGTGGCCCGGATACCACTGGATCGTGGGAGCTGACGCACTGAGGGCAACCCCACTCAGTCCGCTCAGCCTTGCGGCGACAAGACTTTTGACGGGAAGGACCGGCTCGGTTGCACCATCCAGCTCGATTGGCGATCCAGCGGCCCCTTCCAGGGGGGAGTCGTTGGTGAGATGTTCACGCTCAGGGCCACTCGACATCAGGGCACCACCAGCACCGGACAGGGCGCCAGCTGGATCACCCGGGCGGCCGTGCTGTGCTCGTCGTCCTCCAGGGCCAGGCCGCGGGTGCCCATCACAATCACATCGGCATTGATCTCATCGGCCACATCGCCGATCACGAAGGCCGGCTTGCCCTCCCGCTCGATCACCTCGCAGCTGATCCCCGCCTGCTCGAAACTGCTGCGCACCTGCTCCAGCAACTGGGCCACGGCGGCCCCATCGTGCATGGCGCCAGCCTCTGCCTCCACCACCGAAAGCAACACCAGACGGCTGCCATGGCGCTGGGCCAGTCGCAGGGCCACCGCAGCCGTGTCCAGGGTCTGACGGCTGTTGTCGACGGGGAGGAGGACGGTCTCGAACATGGCGTCGGGCTACTGAACCTCGATCTCGGCTCCTGTCTAGACGGGCAGCCAACCCCTGGGCCACAGCCCGGGCAGGGGAAAACCGGCAGGGCACCAGGGGCCTGGGGCTAAGCTCCGGCCGTTTTCCCCCTACCCCGTATCAAAAACCATGGCGAAGCGTTCCCTGGCCAGCCTCGGCGCCGCAGACCTCCGCAGCAAGCGCGTACTGGTGCGGGTCGACTTCAACGTGCCCCTTGATGACGCCGGCGCCATCACCGATGACACCCGCATCCGCGCCGCCCTGCCCACCATCGCCCACCTGCGGAACCACGGCGCCAAGGTGATCCTGGCGGCCCACTTCGGCCGTCCCAAGGGCCAGGTGAACGAGTCCATGCGCCTCACCGCCGTGGCGGCCCGCCTCAGCGAGCTGCTGGCCCTGCCGGTGAGCAAGACCGACAGCTGCATCGGCCCCGATGCCGAGGCCAAGGTGGCGGCCCTGGCGGAAGGCGGCGTGCTGCTGCTCGAAAACGTGCGCTTCTTCGCCGAGGAAGAAAAGAACGATCCGGCCTTCGCTGAAAAGCTGGCAGCCCTGGCCGATGTCTATGTGAACGACGCCTTCGGCGCCGCCCACCGCGCCCACGCCTCCACCGAAGGGGTCACCAAGTTCCTGAGCCCCAGCGTGGCCGGCCTGCTGATGGAAAAGGAGCTGCAGTATCTGCAGGGCGCCATTGATGAACCGAAGCGCCCTCTGGCGGCAATCGTGGGCGGCTCCAAGGTGAGCAGCAAGATCGGCGTGCTCGAGGCCCTGATCGACAAGTGCGACAAGATTCTGATCGGCGGCGGCATGATCTTTACCTTCTACAAGGCCCGTGGCCTGGCGGTGGGCAAGAGCCTGGTGGAGGAGGACAAGCTGGAGCTGGCCAAGGAGCTCGAGGTCAAGGCGGCCGCCAAGGGCGTGCAGTTCCTGCTGCCCACCGATGTGGTGCTGGCCAACAACTTCGCCCCCGATGCCAACAGCCAGATCGCCAAGGTGGAAGCCATCCCCGACGGCTGGATGGGCCTCGACATCGGTCCTGATTCAATCAAGGTGTTCCAGGACGCCCTGGCTGACTGCAAGACCGTGATCTGGAACGGTCCCATGGGCGTGTTTGAGTTCGACGCCTTCGCCGCCGGCACCAACGCCATCGCCCACACCCTGGCCGACCTGAGCGCCACCGGCACCACCACGATCATCGGTGGCGGTGATTCGGTGGCGGCCGTCGAAAAAGTGGGCGTGGCCGAGAAGATGAGCCACATCTCCACCGGCGGCGGCGCCAGCCTGGAGCTGCTCGAAGGCAAGGTGTTGCCCGGTGTGGCGGCCCTGGATGAGGCCTGATGCCCAGGCCCCCTCGGCGCTGGTGAAGCGCTGAATCGGCGCATCGGGCAGCCCGCCTGCTGAGGCCAACGATCCCCAACCCTGCCGCTCTTCTCGCCCGCGGACGCAGCAGCGTCCGCGGGCGTTTTGCTGGCCGCCCATCCCATGGCAGGCTGGCGCCACCAGGCGAAATGGTGGAGCAAGGGTGGCGAGCAACCAACCGGCCCGATCCACACCCCTGCTGCTCAAGCTGGTGCTGTTCAAGAAGCTGGTGGAAGCCGGCGTGTTGTTCGTGGCAGCGCTGCTGTCGCTGGCTGGGATTCGCCACTATCAGCACCTGCCGGAGCTGGCCGATCGCCTGGGGGCTGGCCATCGCCCGCTGCTGGCGGCCCTGGCCCACCAGGCGATCGGCATGGGTCCCTGGCAGCTGGAAATCACGGCGATCGCCGCCGCTCTGTTTGCCGTGCTGATCACGGTGGCCTCAGTGGCCACCTTGCGCCAGCGCCCCTGGGGAGAGCGGCTGCTGCTGGCGGTGCTGCTGACGATGCTGCCGCTGGAGAGCTGGAATCTGGTGCGGGAACCCAGCTGGCTCCATGGTCTGGTGGTGGCTCTCTCCCTGCTGGGCACCCTGCTGGTGATCGGGGAGATGCGCCAATCCAGCCGAGCCGGACAGCAACCAGGCTCCCACTGATGCGGCCGTCAAGACAGGGCCGCCTCAGCCGGGAGGGCGCCCAATCCAGCCCCAAATGGTCTAGGAACGACCTCAATTACGATCAGACCCTCTCTGCTGTTGGGTCAGCGCCACGAGGCCCACAGCTGTCGCCACGCCAAACTAAGTTCCCAAAATCCGCCATGTCCTGAGGAGGGATTCTGATGGCAATCCCCAAGCAGCCGGGAATCGCCGACTTCACCAACCGGTTCAAACAATTGGAGCCCAATCGCCGCATGATGGCGTCCTGGTTTCTGTCGAGCGGGATACGGCTGAAGTTCGTGTTCGCGATTGCCCCAAGGATGTCGCTGGCCTTTATCTGCAGTCTCATTCAACGACCGAACATGGTGGTTGGGGCCGTGAGCGGCGAGGAGGCCGCCCTGGCCTACATCGCCAAAGGAAGGCCAGGCCTGCTCATCTGCACAGATCTCCTGGAGGAGGGCGATGGGTATGCACTGGTGCGGCGGGCCCGTGCCCTGGTGCCTGATCTGCGGGTGGTGATGCTGATGCAAAGCCCCAAGCCCGATGTGCGTCAAGCCCGGGCCCTGAAGATCGAGGGCATCTTCTGCAATGCCGACGTCGGCACACCCGTCGGCGGCGGGATCCAGGCGCTGATTGCCGCCTGCATGGGCAAGACATACCTTTCCCCGGAGGCCGAACGCCACTTGCTGGAGCAAGGGGGAGTTCAGGAAGATCGAACCCTGAGGCTGACACCACGCGAGGAGGAAATCCTGGGATTGATCATCCAGGGATACTCCGATCGGCAGATTGGCGAACAACTCCTGCTCACCTATGAAACCGCCCGCACCTACGGCAAGACGGTGCGCCGCAAGCTGGGGGCAAAGAGCCGCCTGGAACTGGTGGGCCGGGCCATGAACGTGGTGCTGGGTCGCGGCGATTGAGCTGGCCGCGGACCGCAACCGGGTCGGGGAGGGCCGCCTGCCGCTTCGGCCCCTTGGCCAGCTGGGGAGCAGGGGGGAGTCCGACCCTGGGCTTCCCGGGGCTGGCGCGTCCAGACTCCCCACCCTGGGGACCGCCCAACTCCTCGCCCCAACCCCGCCATGTCCGTGATCAAAACCTTGACTGCCGCTGCGCTGCTGAGCGCCGCCGCCCTGTTGACGGGCTCCCCAGCCGTAGCCGTCGTCTACTGCACCGGCCCCGGTGTACCCAGGGGCTGCGTGGTGCGCCGCCCCGTCGCCACCCCTGTTGTGGGGAACCCTGTGGTGGTGACACCAGCCGTCAGGCCCGCCGCCGGTCCGGGCGTCGGGGTCAACCTGGGCGGCCCGGTCAATCGTGTGGGCCCGCGCTGAATCGCAGCGATCCATCAGGCGGCTTCAGAGACTGCTGAAAAACCTGGATGGGCCAGGCTTGATCGCTCCTTCGCCACCCGGCAACCCAGTGATCAGGACTTGGATACGGCCGGCGGAACGCCAGTCAGCTCTTCTGAGGGTTTTTCAGTGGTCTCTTAAGATCACATTCCGATCACCTACAGCCATGACCTTCGCCCCGATCCCCTTCCGCACCGCCGCCTTGCTGGGCGCAACCCTGGCTCCGCTGCTGCTGACGTCCCCGGGGCGGGCCATGAGCCTGAGCGAGGCCTGTGGCACATTCGCCACAAAGCTGGCAAGCGCCCAGGCCAGTGGCGATACGGCCAAGGCCCAGAAGATCTACATCGAAGGCAACAAGCGCATTGCCCTGAACTTCAATGGCGCCACCTGCCCGAATGTGAAAGCCCCCTGAGGCTGGGATCAGGAACGGCCAGGCCTGCTGGACCTGAAGGAAGGGCCTGGAGGCTCCTGAGATCAGTCGATGCAGCCCTGCACCGAAATCCGATAGCTGAAACCAAGGGCCTCTGGATCCGCGCTGGTGCCCACCTTGAAATTCATCTGGCTGGCCTGCTTGCCGGGTACGGCCGCAAACGGGCCGAACATGCGGCCGGTGCCAATCGGTGGATTCATGGTTTCATCCACCACCTGCAGATTGGAGCCATCACTGAACTTCATGTAGGCCTGAACCGGATACTTGGCATTCGGATCAGACGAATTAGCAGTAAAGAAAAACTTATAACTGTTGTAGGGCTGATTAACGGCAAAGTCGGTGTTCCAGTTGGTGCGGCCCAGCACCATGGCGTAGGGGGTGATCTTGGGAGCCCCCACCGACTTGCTGACAATCGGCGAAGTGCCATTGCTACCAATCGGCATCAGAAAGGTGCACACCGGCACCGCTAGGGCTGGCCCGGCGGCGAGTAGAGCGCCAACGGAAACCGTGGCCGACATCAGCAAGGCCGGGAGGAGACGATGGCCTGCGGAACGGAAGGGAGCAGAGCGCATGCTGGGGCAAGAACGGCCAGAACTTGGTAAGCATAGGAGCGTCCAGCGGGCACCGATACCGAGCCTGGCAGGTTCATGGAGACCAGCGCAGCGGACGCAAGCAACGGCGAACAAAATTGAGAAAATCGATACCAAAATAAGAAAGCAAGGCAAAGGCAACCAGGGAAATCGGGCCGCCATGAAAGACCAGAGAAGCCAGGCAGACTACAACCACAAAAATACAGCGACTTCGCGCCACTGCAATCAGCGAAGTCAGATCCTCGTCAGCCGCAATCGAGCCGCCACCTTCAAGCTTCAGCAGTGAATGCCTGACGGAAAGATGCAGCAAAAGATAAGCCAGCAGAAGCAGCAGCAGACCAAATAACGCCCGGATCACTTCAACAACCATGCTCCCCTCTTGATCGCCCAAGAGGACATCAGGCTATCAAAACGTGTTCACGATCTTCACCACGGATTGCGGACAACAAACAGCTGGCGAAAGATCGGCCTGGCCCCATCGGCAAACAGACCTCAGCCAGATCAGCGTTCTGCCTTCCGGGCCTGGCACGCGGCTCAGCGCGGAGGGCCTGGCCCCTGAAGGCGAAATGCAACGCCCGCGTTACAGCGGCACACCTGCGCCAGGGGTGCCGGGGCCAGGCCCTGGCTTGTAGCCGCGGCCACCCTTGCCCATCTCGGGCACCGGCAGACCATTGCGCTCAAACAGCTGGCGCATGGCGTTGAAATGCTGCTGGCGCTGGACCATGGCAGCGCTGCGCTCCTGCTTCATGCAGGTTTGCAATGCTGTGGTGCTGGTGGCCGCCTGGATGCAGCGCTCGGCGCTCTGCATGGTGGTGATGCGGGCGCGGCGATCCTGAAGTTGCAGGCTGCGCAACTCGGGGAAGATTTTCTCCAGCTGGGCGGAGGTCGGGCGGGTTTTGCCAGGCTGTCCTACCGGCTGGGCCAGGGCCGCCAGCGGCAGGGCCAGCGCCGCACTGCTGCCCAGGCCTGCCACCAGGGCGACGGCGCTCAGACGGGACAGCAGGGGCATGGACAGGGAAGGGAAACGCGGCATGGGGGCAAGCGCCTGAGGCGACTGATCAACCCCAACACTCTGGGGTGCAAATCGGACTGGAATCGGACTGGAATCGAACCGGCAGCCGCCCAGATGTGAGCAAATGTGACCGCAGCTCAGGCGGGGGGCAGGGATCGCCCCCACAGGCCCACGCCGAAACCAGCCGCCACCAGGCTTCCAGCCCCGGAGATTGCGGACCCGGAGATTGCGGCCCCCATCGGCACACCAGGCTCGCCGCCAGCGAGCCGCACCAGCCCGCCGCCGTGATCGCGGGCGACCCGCTCGGCGATCGCCAGCCCGAGGCCGCAATGGCCCTCCTGGCCGCCACGGGCCGGATCGAGCCGCTGAAATGGGGCCAGGGCCCCGGCCCACTGCTCGGCAGCAATGCCCGGGCCCCGATCCCACACCTGGATCTCAAAGCCGTCGCGGCCCACAGCCCGCAGATGCAGCTGCAGGGGCGGAGCGCCATGGGCGAGGGCGTTCTCCAGCAGATTGGTCACGGCCCGGCTGATGGCGATCGGCCGCACCCACCGCTGCATCGGCTCCAGCGCCATCGTCAGCGGCACCTCTGCCACCATCGCCGCCGCCTCCGCCACCAGCTGCTCCAGAGGCACCAGCAGCGGCAACTCCTGTTCCGCCCCGGCAAACAGCAGGAATTGGCGGGTGATGCGCTCCAGCGCCTGCAGATCGGCTTCGGCGCCGGCCCAGTCCCGGCGCAAGCGCAGCCGCGTGAGCGGCGCTCGCAGGTCGTGCGCCATGCCGGCCAGCATCGTGTTGCGCTCCTGACTGGCCCGCTCCAGCCGCGCCAGCATGGCGTTGAAATGCTGCGTGAGCTGGCGCACGGCGTTGGCGCCGCGGGCCGGCAGGGCGGCGGGCCTCACCTCCAGCTCCACGGCACCGAGGGCCTGCTCCAGCTGGCGCAGCGGTCGCTGCACCTCCAGCGCCAGATACAGCAGGCCCGTCGTCAACCCGGCCACCCCCAGGGCCAGGGAGAGCAGCCGCGGATCCGGCGGCCAGCCCCGCAGGGACGGCAGCGGCGCGAACAACCAGACCGTCTCCAGGGACGAGCCCATCTCGACCCACACCCCGCGAGGCCCGCTCTCGCTGGGCCACACCGCCGGGCAGCGGGGCAGATGGCGACAGAGCTCGCTGCGCAGTTGGCGGGCCTGGCGCCGCAAGGGGCGATCGGCCAGCGGGCGCGCGCTGGTGAGGGCTGGAGCCTCGGGCCTGGCCCCCACCGCCAGACGCAGGCCACTGAGCTGGGCCAGCACTGACGGGCTGAAGCGCTCCAGGGCCACCTCTCCCAGCACCAGGTTGGCGGCCACCTGGGTGCTCAGCTGCTGCAGCTGCTGCTCGGCCAGGCGCCGGCCCACCAGCAACTGCAGCAGCAGCAGACTGATCGCCGTGACCCCCAGGGCAACGGCCGGATACAGCAGCCCATGGCGTCGCCCGCCGGATACCGACTGGCGGGGCCCGACCAGCTCAGGAGGCACGGGGCTGGCCGTCGGGCACGAACACATAGCCGTAGCCCCACACCGTCTGCAGATAGCGAGGGCGAGCGGGATCGGGCTCGATCAGGCGCCGCAGCCGCGACACCTGCACGTCCATGCTGCGGCTGTCGGTGTCACTGCCTGGGCCCCGGGCCAGTTCCACCAACCGCTGCCGCGACAGCGGCCGCTGCGGATGCTGCACGAACACCGCCAGCAGGGAGAACTCGCCGGTGGTGATCGTCACCGCGGCGCCATCGCGCGCCAAGGTGCGGCTGGCGGGATCGAACAGGCAGGTGCCGAAACAGACGGGCTGGCTCTCGGGCTGGGGGCTGCCGCTGGGGGAGCGGCTGCGGCGCCGCAGCACCGCCTCGATGCGAGCCGTGAGCTCCCGCGGCAGAAACGGCTTGGCCAGGTAGTCGTCGGCTCCCTGTTCGAGGCCGATGATGCGATCGACGCCGTCGGCGCGGGCGGTGAGCATCAACACCGGCAGGTCGTCGCCGCCATCGCGCAGGCGCCGCAGCAGGGTGAGGCCGTCGTCGCCGGGCAGCATCAGATCGAGCACCAGCAGATCGGGGCGCTCGGGGCCCAGGCGCCCCTCCAACCGGGCCAGCAACTGGGGGCCGCCTTCGAGGCAGCGCACCGCATAGCCCTGCTCACCGAGATAGGTGGCGAGCATGCGCCGCAACTCGGGGTCGTCATCCACCACCCAGATCCGATGGGAACGGCCCATGCCCATCAAGGCTTCAGCAAGGCCTTGTCGCCCACCACCCGCACGCGCTTGGTGGCGCTCAGCACCCCCTTGGGATGCACCAGCAGCACCGCCCAGGTCTGGGAGCCGGGGTTATAGGGAGCCTGGACGGTCTTGAACAGACCACCACCACCGAGGGCGGCCAGATCGAGGCTGGGGCTTTCCATCGCCGCCACCTGCTGGGCTGTGAGGGCCAGCAGGCCACCCGCCACCAGCGCCCCGTCCAAGGGCTCATCGAAGATCACATCGACGTCGTAGCGCTGGCCGGTGAGCACCACATCGGGAATCAGCAGGCTCACCGGCAGATCCACCTCACCGCTGCGCAGGATCGACTGCTCCTGCAGCAGGGTTTCACCATTGATGCGCTGCCCATCACTGTGCAGAACCAGCTGCTGGTCGGCCGCGAGCCGGTAGGTGACACTGCCCTGCTCCCGGGTGGCCGTGACCCGCAGATTGACGGTGGGCTGGCCATCGCGGGCGGGAATGCCCGGACTCAGCTGCCAGTGGGCATTGGCGAACTGCTGGCGCAAGACATTCCAGCGGCGCTCGATCAGACCCGGATCGAGGCCGGCGCCAGTGTCGAGCTGGGCGCGCAGGGCCGCCTGATCGGAGCCGTTCAGGGCGCGCTCCAGCGCCTGCAACTGGGCAGCGGAAGGGGCGGCAGCCCGCACCAGGGCCGGCAGACCCAGACCCGAAGCCGCCAGCGCCGTGGTGGCCAGCAGGCTCCCCAGCAGCGCCTGGCGAACCGCGCGGGACAAGCTGCGTAGCAAGGGCATGGGAGGGCGAACGGGGGAGCGCAGGCGGGCCCGGCAAGCGAACAGAGGCGGTCCGCTGCGAAACCTGGCTTTTAAGTTAGGCGCGCTCGCCCCCGCCGCCACCCGGCCGACCCCATGCCGACGCTTCTGATTGCCGCCAGCGGCACGGGCGGCCATCTGTTCCCGGCCCTGGCTGTCGCCGATGCCCTGCCCAACGACTGGCGGGTGCTGTGGCTGGGAGTGCCGGACCGGCTGGAAACCGAGCTGGTGCCGGCCCGGTTTCCGCTGCACACCGTGCGGGCCGGCGGCCTGCAGGGCAAAGGGCTGCGCAAGCTCTGGCACCTGGTGCAGCTGCTGGCCGCCACCCAAGTGGTGCGGCGCCTGATCCGGCGCGAGCGGATCGATGTGGTGTTCAGCAGTGGCGGCTACATCGCCGCGCCGACGATCCTGGCGGCCCGCTGGTGCGGCGTGCCGATGGTGCTGCACGAGAGCAATGCCATTCCCGGCAAGGTGACCCGCCTGCTGGGGCGCCTCTGCCGCCATGTGGCCGTGGGCCTGCCCCAGGCCGCCGAGCAGCTGCCCCGCTGTCGCCCCCTGATTACCGGCACGCCGGTGCGCCGTGCCTTCCTGGAGCCCGCCGCCCTGCCCGACTGGGTGCCGAC
>CAMBZX010000010.1 GCA_945872185.1 Synechococcus sp. UW140
GAAGCCACCGGTGATGTAGTCGTGCATGATGATCGGCTGCCCGAGTTCCTTGGCGAACTCAGCCCGCTCATACATCTCTTCAGGAGTGTTGGCGGTGCAATTCAGGTAGTGACCCTTCTTCTCGCCGGTTTCTTCCTGGGCGAGTTGCACGGCCTCGGCCACGAACTCAAAACGGTTCTGCCAGCGCTGGAAGGGCTGGGAGTTGATGTTCTCGTCGTCCTTGGTGAAGTCGAGACCACCGCGCAGGCACTCATAGACCACCCGGCCGTAGTTCTTGCCGCTCAGGCCGAGCTTCGGCTTGATCGTGCAACCCAGCAGGGGACGGCCGTACTTGTTCATCCGGTCGCGCTCGACGCAGATGCCGTTCGGCGGGCCGGGGCAGGTCTTGATGAAGGCCATCGGGAAGCGGATGTCTTCCAGGCGCAGATGGCGCAGGGCCTTGAAGCCAAATACGTTGCCAACCAGGGAGGTCAGCACGTTGGTGATCGAGCCTTCTTCAAACAGGTCGAGGGGGTAGGCGATGAAGGCATAGAAGGCCTCCTTGTCACCAGGCACGTCCTCGATGCGGTAGCAACGGCCCTTGTAGAAGTCGAGGTCGGTGAGGAGCTCGGACCACACGGTGGACCAGGTGCCGGTTGAGGATTCAGCGGCCACGGCGGCGGCTACTTCTTCCTTGGGAACGCCTTCCTGGCCGGTGCACTTGAAGCACGCCAGCAGGTCGGTATCGAGGGGGACGTAATCAGGAGTCCAATAAGTGTCGCGGTACTCCTTGACCCCGGCGTCGTACTTCTTGCTCATGGGGAATCTGTGATTGGGTCGGTGGGGAAGTCAGAGGGTTGGGCGCTGCGGGCGCGAACCGCTCAGTCCTTCGACCCGAGGCCGAAGCTGCTGGTCAGAGCGGGCTCGACTTCGCGGTGAGGGCGGGCAATGATGTGAGCAGCGACAAGACCGTCACCAACGCGCTCGCAAGCATCTGCACCAGCGCGGACGGCGGCGTTGACGGCACCGGTTTCGCCGCGGACGAGGACGGTCACGTAACCGCCACCGACGAACTCACGACCGATCAGGCGCACTTCAGCTGCCTTCGTCATGGCATCGGCGGCTTCGATCGCGGGGACGAGGCCGCGGGTCTCAATCATGCCGAGGGCGATGCCCATGGTTTCGTTTGCCATTACCTGCTCCTGGAGGAGGGGGGTGGAATGTTCGCTCGCAACCCTGATTGGCCGCCCGACCCCTCGTCAAGCCATTTCGACCGCAAGCGCCATCAAGGTTTTCAAGTTCATTGATAAGTCCAGCTGATCCATTGAAAACAAAACGTAAGAAATGCTTGGTCGGCGACTGCGCACATTGCAGACACTGCAGCCATTTTGGGCCTACAGGCAGATTGTTGATATCGGACGGAGTCCTGGGCCCGCTCAGAGCGGTTCGGCATCGGAAACGAAGCCCACGCCTCCATAGACGTCGAACAGTGGCTTGAGAGCAGCCCGTACGGCCGGCACCAGGCTGGGTTCGCAGAACACGATCACATGGGCATTCGCCCCCAGGCCGCTGAAGTCCATGGCCTCCGAAATCTCTCCCGCCAGCCCCATCCCGGTGACGTGGCGAATCACGGAGTAACCCGGAACGCCGGCCTTGCTGATCGCCTTGCACACCTTGTTGACTTCTCGTTCGCTCAGGAACAGATCGATCCTTTTCATGGAGACAGGGACGGCAATAATGGTGATGGACACAGGGGTCCGAGGATCGGATCCAGACTGCGGAATTCGTTGTCTGGATCAGCTGAGGGGGACAAAACGCTGGATCAGAGCCATGTACAGCGGGATGCCTACCACCACATTGAATGGGAACGTCACCCCAAGCGCTGAGGAGATGTAGAGGCTGGGGTTGGCCTGGGGCACGGTCATGCGCATGGCAGCGGGCACGGCGATGTAGGAGGCACTGGCGCAGAGCACCATGAACAGCAGGCTGTCCCCCTGATTGAGGCCCAGCAGCCGGGAAATCCCCAGGCCGATCGCGGCGTGCAGCAACGGCGCCAGCACGGCAAAACCGATCAGGAAGGGGCCAGCCCGGCGCAGATCCCGCAGCCGCTGGGCCGCCACGATGCCCATGTCCAGCAGGAAGAAGCAGAGAGCTCCGTAGAACAGTTTCTCGGTGAAGGGATCCATCTTCTCCAGACCCGCCGGTGAAAAGCTGGTGACCAGATAGCCGATCACCAGGCTGCCGATCAGCAGAAACACCGAGCCATTCAGAAAGGCTTCCTGCAGCACCTCGCGCCAGCGCAAGCCGCCGGCTTTGGCACCTTGGAGGGAATCGCCGCTCTGGGCACCGAGCTTGGCAAGTAGCACACCAACGACGATCGCCGGCGACTCCATCAGGGCCAGAGCCGCCACCATGAAGCCATCAAAGTCCAGATGCAGCACGTTCAGAAAGCTCTGGGCCGTGATGAAGGTCACGGCACTGATCGAGCCGTAGGAGGCGGCGATGGCCGCTGCGTTGTAGGGATCCATGCGGGTCCGCAGGATCAGGAAGCTGCTGATCGGCACCAGCAGCGACATCAACACAGCGGCGCCGATCGTCAGCAGCACCTGGCTGCCCAGGCCGCTGTGGGCGAGTTCCAGGCCTCCCTTGAAGCCGATTGCCAGCAGTAGGTAGAGCGAAAACAGCTTGGGCAGCGGCGAGGGAATCTCGAGATCCGAGCCGACCAGCACGGCGAGAACACCAAGGAAAAAGAACAGAACCGGGGCTGAAACAAGGTTCTGGAGGATCAGACTCGACTGCATCCCATTCCGGGGCCGGGGTTGCCGCAACTTAAGGGCGACTGGACCCAACCAGCGTCAGGGGCTGCGCAAACGTGATCGGCGCTGCGCTTCCGGCTCAGCGGAACTGCTGATCGTTAATGCGAGGCCGGTTCCCTGGAGTCTTTACGGGAGTGGAATGTTCAAGCCTTCCTGCCTCAGCCCTTCAGGGTGGACCGCCGCAGGCGGCAGGAGACTCCACCATCGATTTGGGCGGCCCTGGCACAGGAAACTGCCTGGGAAATTGATCCATTGGGATTGCAGAAGGACCCATCTTGCCTATTGCTACATAGCCCTAAATGAGCGGTTGCGTTCCTGAACGTCGCCGTTGGAGGGGCTGGTCTCAGCCATAGCTTGACCTGGCGATCAACGTAGGCTCGAACTAGCTACCGGTTCGCAACCGGTGCCGCCTGCGGCCGCTACCGGTTCGCAACCGGTGCCGCCTGCGGCCGCCACCGCCCCCACCGCCACGGCTCCGTTGCAACGGCCATCACAAGGATCCGCTTGCGGTGCGACACAATGACCCACGCGGGATCGGCAGCTTGTCAGGCCTTCCATCCCTGCCGCCTGTCCGCTGCGCTCCCGGCTCCGTGCCCAGCTCCTCCCTGCCCGTGCTCGTCATCGCCAGTGGCAACCCCCACAAGGTGGCGGAGATCGGCGCCATGTTGGCGGCCGTCGACCTCGAGGTCCGCGCCCAGCCCCGCGGCCTCGAGATCGAGGAAACCGGCGACACATATGCCGCCAATGCGCGCCTCAAGGCCGAAACCGTGGCCGCACTTACCGGGCACTGGGCCCTGGCCGACGACTCGGGCCTGGAGGTGGATGCCCTCGGCGGCAGGCCCGGTATTTTCTCGGCTCGCTATGGGCCCACCGACCACGAACGCATCCACCGCCTGCTGCATGAGCTGGGAGATTCGCTCTATCGCGGTGGCCAGTTCGTCAGTGCCATGGCCCTGGCCGATCCCAGCGGCACCACCGTGCTCGAAGCCCAGGGCCTCTGCCGCGGGCTGATCCTGCGCGAACCCCGGGGCCATGGTCCCGGCTACGACGCGATCTTTTACCTGAGGGAGGCCGGCACCAGCTACGCCGAAATGGGGGACTACCAGCGCAGCCGTCTGGGCAGTCGCGGCAAGGCCGCCGCCGCGCTGGCCCCAGGATTGCGCCAACTGCTCGGCCTGGGCTGAGGGGCTGGCGATGGACTGAGGGTGCGCTGATCAGCCAGGCCTGGGCCCCAGGTGGGTTCAGCCGTTGATGTGGGCCACCGCCCGCATGGCGGCCGACGCCGCCTCCTCCACATCCCCTTCCTTGCCAGCCAGGGTGAGCCGGCCGAAGGCGCCCACGGCCTTCACATCCACCACCGTGATGTTGGAAGCCTTCTCCGCCTCGTTGGCAGCCATCAGCACATAGCCGGCCGGCTCGGTTTCAAGGATGAACATGCTCATGCCGGCCTGGATCATCGAACCGCGACGGTTGAGGCGGTTGATCAGCACGGCATGGTCCGGGGTGATGGCGCGGATGATCTCCGTCCAGGTCACCTCGCAGCGGCTGCGGCGATCGATGCTGCTGCCGATCGCCTCCAGCACCACTTCGCCGGAATGGAGCACGTTGCTCTGGTCGCGGTGATACATAGCAATCGAGCCGAAGGCCCGCTCCACCACCATCTGGCCGAGGCGCACGGTGCTGGCCTTGAGTGCAATGTCGGTGACGCGATGCACCGCCATGCCCGGTGACACCTCCAGCCACAGGCAGGCATCGCCTGGAATCGGCAAGAAGCCCTGGGAGACGGTGCCCATGTAGGCCGCCAGCTGGGGCTGCAGCGAATCGAGGAACACGTAGGTGCGCAGCTCGATCGACTGCACGTGGCTCGACTGGCGGGCGATCCGCCGCCCTTCGCTGTCGGTGGTGATCACACAGCTGGCGCCATCGCGATCGCGATCGCCAATCCCGGCGCTGCCGGTGATCTCGGTGCCGCCGCCGCCCCGCACGGAGCCACGGCGCCGGCTGATCGCACGGTCGTCGCTGGAGAGGGAGCGGGAAAATCTGGAGTCCATCACGGCGCCGTCGCGCCACCTCGCAGAGTGGGCACGACGCCTGGAGCCCTGACTGGGCAAACAGCGCCATGAATATGGGCGGATCTTACCTGGGAGACGATCCCAAACCCCTGACAAGACCGCGGGCTGGGCTGGCCCTGGCCCCAGTCCCGAGCGCATCCAGCCCCAACCGGCCGGTAGACATTGATTGGCATCTGGAACGTCGCACTGGGCCGCGTTCAAGCAGAACGAGCTGACGCCACCGGACTCGCCGCCCACCAGCCACAGCGCAGGCTTCGCCACTCACCACGATCCACGGCTGGTTAGCCGATGGGGTGGGCCAAACCCGATCTCCCCCAGCGCCGCCAGCCAGACAACCATCCCAAGCACGTCGCTGACGACCCCAGCCGGTCGCCCTCACAACGGATCCGGGTCCGGTGCCCCCGCCAGGCCCCTTGCGGCGCCAGGCGCAGCCGGTACCGTCCGGCCAACTTGATCGCGTTCGCCCGCCATGGTCAGCCGACGTTCTGCCCCGGCTTCCCGATCGGCCAGCCCCTCTGGGGCCAGCCCCAACGGGGCTAGCCCCGCAGGAACGACAGCCACCGAGGCCAGCCCCACCGCTGACCACCGGGCAGGGCTGCCTGAGTGGATGGCCCAGGCGGCGGAACAGGGGATCAAGCCGGAACAGGCCCTGGCGTTCATCGGTCTGGGGCTGATGCGCAAGCTGGCCACCGCCGGCCAGGAACAGCCCTGGATCTGGAACGGGGCCGAAGACGGTGGTCAGGCCGATCTCACCGCCCTGCGGCAGCGGCTCGAACTCACCCAGCTGGCGCTGCAGACCGGCGCGCCCCTGAGCACCGCCGAAGTGGCGCAGCTGCTGGGTGCCCGCCCCGGTGCCGCCGTGATCGAGAGGGGCGGCCTGGTCGCTCACCGCCTCAGCCGCAACGTCTGGAAGCTCAGCCGCGCTGCGGAGTCCGCTGAGCGCACCGCCTCCGGCTTCAGCGAAGGCTTCCGCCGCCGTCTCTGAACCCGTCTCTGAACCGGCCTCTGAACCCGTCTCTGAGCCCGCCTTGCCGGATCCCGTCCTGGCGCTCCGCACCGGTGCCGAAATGGTGACCGCAGGTCCGCAATCCCCAACAGATGTAACGCAGTCCTTCAGCTCCAGCTCCAACCTCGCTAGTCCTTAGGCGATCTGTTCGGGAGTGCCCCTTCCATGGGCGTGTCCGTCGCTGATGCGGCTCCGAGTTCCCCTGAGCTGCTCAAACAGAGTGGCCAGCGCGAAGTCTTTTGTGGACTCACTTCAATCGTCTGGCTGCATCGGCGCATGCCCGATGCCTTCTTCCTGGTGGTGGGGTCGCGCACCTGCGCCCACCTGGTGCAATCAGCCGCCGGGGTGATGATTTTCGCCGAGCCTCGCTTCGGCACCGCGATTCTCGGCGAACGGGATCTGGCCGGTCTGGCCGATGCCAACGAAGAGCTCGATCGCCTCGTGCGCGATCTGCTCGAACGGCGCCCTGAAATCCGCACCCTGTTTTTGGTGGGCTCCTGCCCCAGCGAGGTGATCAAGCTCGATCTCTCGCGGGCGGCCGAGCGGCTCACCAGCCAGTTCAACGGCCGCGTGCGGGTCCTGAACTACTCCGGCAGTGGCATCGAAACCACCTTCACCCAGGGGGAAGACAACGCCTTGTTGGCGTTGATGCCGTTAATGCCCAGCAGCAACGAGAGCCAGCTGCTGATCGTCGGCACCCTGGCCGATGCGGTGGAGGATCGCTTCGTCTCCCTGTTCGCAAAAATGGGCATCGAGGCGGTACGTAGCCTGCCGCCACGTCGCTCCACCGAACTGCCGCCCGTGGGCAAGGGCACCAAGGTGCTGCTGGCCCAACCCTTTCTCAGTGGCACCTCGCGGGCATTGGTCTCGCGCGGCGCCGAACTGATCAACGCGCCCTATCCCTTCGGGGTCGAGGGCAGCCGCGACTGGATGGCCGCGGCGGCGGCCGCCTTCGGGGTCGATCCGGCTCGGGTGGCCGCGGTACTTGATCCGCTGGTGGAGCGGGGCCGCCGGGCCCTGGCGCCCCATCGCCAGGTGCTGGAGGGCAAGCGGCTGTTCCTGATGCCCGATTCCCAGATGGAGATCCCCCTGGCCCGCTTTCTGTCGCGCGAGTGCGGCATGGAGCTGGTGGAAGTGGGCACCCCTTACCTGGATCGTCAGCTGATGGCCCAGGAGCTGGCCCTGCTGCCCAGCGGCACCCAGGTGAGCGAAGGCCAGGACGTGGAGCGCCAACTGGAACGGGTGCGGGCGGCCCGTCCCGACCTGGTGGTCTGCGGCCTGGGGCTGGCCAATCCGCTCGAAGCCGAAGGGATCGCCACCAAATGGTCGATTGAGCTGGTGTTCAGCCCCATCCACGGCTGCGATCAGGCGGGGGATCTGGCCGAGCTGTTCGCCCGTCCCCTGCGTCGCCGCCAGCTGCTGACCTTCTCCTGAGATCCCACTCCTGATCTCCCCCATCTGATACCCCCATGGAACTGACGCTCTGGACCTACGAAGGCCCGCCCCACGTGGGGGCCATGCGCATCGCCGCCTCGATGGAGGGTGTGCACTACGTGCTCCATGCCCCCCAGGGCGACACCTACGCCGACCTGCTGTTCACGATGATCGAGCGGCGTGATCGCCGGCCCCCGGTCACATACACCACCTTCCAGGCCCGCGATCTTGGTGGTGACACGGCCGAACTGGTCCAGCGCACGATCGCCGACGCCGTGCAGCGCTTCCAGCCGGAGGCCCTGCTGGTGGGTGAGAGCTGCACCGCCGAACTGATCCAGGACCAACCCGGCGCCCTGGCGGCGGGCATGGACCTGGGCGGCATCCCGATGGTGAGCCTCGATCTGCCGGCCTACTCGAAAAAGGAGAACTGGGGGGCAGCCGAAACCTTCTACCAACTGGTGCGCACTCTGCTGAAAGCGCAGGTGCCGCCACCGGGGACTCCGAAGCCATCCCCCCAGCGCTGGCAACAGGAAGGCCGGCGGCCACGGGTGAATCTGCTGGGGCCCACCTTGCTGGGGTTCCGCTGCCGCGACGATGTCAAGGAAATCACGGGCCTGCTGCAGGAGCACGGCATCGATGTGGCCGTGGTGGCCCCCCTGGGCGCCCGCCCCGCCGACCTGCTGCGGCTCCCCAGTGCCGATGCCAATGTCTGCCTCTATCCAGAGGTGGCCGATTCGGTCTGCTCCTGGTTAGAGCGCAGCTTTGGGCTGCCGGTGGTGCGCACCGTGCCCATCGGCATCAGCGCCACCGAGGCCTTCCTGAAGGAGATCACCACCCTGCTGGGCCTTGACGCCGCCGTGGAGGCCGCAACCCAGGGCGAGGCCACTCCAGGTCGGCCGGCAACGACGACCGCTTCCAGCTCCAGGCTGCCCTGGTATTCGCGCTCCGTGGACTCCACTTACCTCACTGGCAAGCGGGTGTTCATCTTCGGCGATGCCACCCATGCGGTGGCCGCTGCCCGCATTGCCAGCAAGGAGCTGGGCTTTGAGGTGGTGGGTCTGGGCAGCTACAGCCGCGAGCAGGCGCGCGAGGTGCGGGCTGCGGCCAAGGAGCTGGGGCTTGAAGCCCTGATCACCGACGACTACCTGGCGGTGGAGAAGGCGATGGCCGATGCGGCGCCGGAGCTGGTGCTGGGCACCCAGATGGAGCGCCACAGCGCCAAGCGCCTCGGCGTGCCCTGTGCCGTGATCAGCACGCCCCTGCATGTGCAGGATGTGCCGGCCCGCTATGCCCCCCAGATGGGCTGGGAAGGGGCGAACGTGATCTTCGACAGCTGGGTGCACCCGTTGATGATGGGTCTGGAGGAACACCTGATCGGCATGTTCCGCCATGACTTTGAGTTCGTGGATGGCCATCGCAGCCATCTCGGCGATGGCGCCCCGTCGATGACCCCGGCCGCCGACCCCGTGCATCAGGGCCATGGGGCCCTGGCTGGGGTCACGATTTCGGCCCCGGAGCCGGCATTGGCGACGGCTCCAGCCTCCGCAGGCGCCGCCACGGCGACGGCCACCCTGGAGGCACCGTCCAGCGGCGTGCTCGAGCTCCACTGGAGCCCGGACGGGGAGGCGGAGCTGCACAAGATCCCCTTCTTTGTGCGCAGCAAGGTGCGACGCAACACCGAAACCTTCGCCCGCGAACGGGGCATCGCCCTGATTGACGCCGAAACCCTCTACGACGCCAAGGCCCACCTCAGTCACTGATCCGCTCGCTGATCAGACACTGGCGGACAACATGAGTATTTTTACCCAAAGTATTATTACTCAGAGGGAACATCCAAGGTTTGTCCTGGAGAAATCAAGGTCACCGGATATTCTCTTCTTGACTGGGATTTGCCTTAATCAGATCGCCTGAATCAAGGCCAAGCAATTCGTTGATCTGCTTGGTGCTGGCGAACGGCCCGTCGCCCCCTGGCGAGGCCAACGGGCCACCCCAACAAACCCCTACACCAGACCCAAGCGATGGGCCTGGGTCTTTCCTCCCTCACCATGGCGATCCAGCGCCTTTCAACCCGCCTCAGCCTGGCTTCGGCCCAGCGACCCGTCGCCGTACAGCCAGGGGCTGGCCAGCTTGCAGAGCCCCTGGGCTGCCCCCCCTTCCCAGGGAAGCGGGTTGCAGCAGCGGCCCACCGGCTGGCCTTGCAGCTACCCGCAGCCGCAGCCCAACAGCAAAATGTGTCGGTTTGCATGCCCACCCGACACTCCTGAGCGCGGCTGGTCAGGCTTGGCGCTGACGGCCGTTCGGCAGCTGTTGTGTTGTCATCCCCATTACTTCTTTTTCCATGACCAGCACCCTCAATCCCCCGCTCGCCACTGGTAGCCGTGAGGACGGTGAAGGCAGCCTCCAGGTCCATCAGGACTCTTCCATGGCGATTGCGGAGGGCGCCCTGGTCATCGCCGTGTACGGCAAAGGCGGGATCGGCAAATCCACCACCTCCTCCAACCTCTCGGCCGCCTTCTCGAAACTGGGCAAGCGGGTGTTGCAGATCGGTTGCGATCCCAAGCACGACAGCACCTTCACGCTCACCAAGCGCATGGTGCCCACGGTCATCGATATTCTCGAAACCGTGGATTTCCATACCGAAGAGCTGAAGCCTGAAGACTTCGTCTTTGAAGGGTATAACGGTGTCATGTGCGTCGAATCCGGCGGCCCGCCGGCCGGCACCGGCTGTGGCGGCTATGTCACCGGCCAGACGGTGAAGCTGCTCAAAGAGCACCATCTGCTGGAAGACACCGATGTGGTGATCTTCGATGTCCTCGGGGACGTGGTGTGTGGCGGCTTTGCAGCACCGCTGCAACATGCTGACTACTGCCTGATCGTGACGGCGAACGACTTCGATTCGATCTTCGCCATGAATCGCATCATGCAAGCCATCAATGCCAAGGCCAAGAATTACAAAGTGCGCCTCGGCGGCGTGATCGCCAATCGCTCCGAGGAAACCGACGAGATCGACAAGTTCAATGCCCGCACAGGCCTGCGCACCATGGCCCACTTCAAGACCGTGGACGCGATTCGGAAATCCCGTCTCAAGAAGTGCACCATCTTCGAAATGGAGAGCACACCAGAGGTGGAGGCCGTGCAACAGGAATACCTGAATCTGGCGCGCCGGATGCTGGAAAACGTTGAGCCCCTGGAGGCTGTTTCCCTGAAGGATCGTGAGATCTTTGACCTGCTGGGCTTTGATTGATTGATTGATTGATTATTTGCCTGATGGTGCTGCTGCACCCTGGCGGATCAAGCCCATCTGAGCGGATGGGCTTGATCGAGGTTGTGTTGCCAACATGTTGCCTCGGGGCCGGCGAATCAACGTTTCACACCATGGGATAAACGGGCGTCCTGGATCGAGCAGCAAGATGCCCACAGACCTCGAAAAAGCAGTCAACGCAGACGCCTTTCATCGAGCGATCCCCAGCAAGCAGGCCTTGGCACTTCGGCTCTGACAGCACTACACCGCCAAGCAAAGCGATACAAGAAACAAGCAGATTAAACCTCGTTGCCTTCGTGGAGTCGCTGGTACTGAAGCGATTTCTAGGCTGGGCGAGGAAAACCGCGTTCCGTTCCTGATGGGATAACTGACACTCAAGTCAAGGGATCGCGGTCCTGAAACCTGGGACCAGCCTCCTCGGTGCCACAACTCTCACCTTCTGGCACGGGGGCTTCCGCCAACTGCGCCGATTGCGCTATCAACCAACCCCTGAAAGTTCAGCCCATCGGCTCACTTGACCATATTGGAATCCTTGTTCTACGCGGACAGAGGGTCGATCCTTACAGGGCTCCAGACCGGAATCGGAAGCCTGTTATCGCGTCCTGCGACCCGCCTCTGTAAAAGCACGCCCGCCGACCAAATCGGCGCCGAACCCTGCCGGCCGATCGCGTCGCAGCTAGATCTCAGCGGCAGCCCGCTCCACCAATCGCCTCGCCACCGCCTGCACACCCGTGTGCTGGTAGGTGTCGGTGAAGGCATCCAGGAAGGTGGCCAACTGCTCGAATCCCCCTTGCCAGGGGCCCAGGGTGCTTTCCAGGGCTCGTACCGCCTTCTGGCCACTCAGCCCGAGGCTGGCCACGAAGCCACCTGCCCAGCCCTGCCATTGCTCCACCCCTCGCCGCAGAAAACTCAGATGGGCGGCATCGCCCCGGCCGGGAATCATTGCCGCCATGCCGGCGTAGGCGGGGGAGAGGCGCAGCTCCTGCTGGCCAAACTGGCCAAGCAGCCCATCGAGGCGTTGCAGGGCCTCATCCCCCAGGGGCAGCAGGGCTTCGAAGCAGATCAGGGCCGCCATGCGCACCCGCGCCTCGCCGGCGTACTCGTGGAGGGAGGCGCCGAACGCGGCAAAGCTGTCTCCGGGCAGGCCATTCACCTGGGTGAAGGCCAGCAGCTCCGCCGCCACTTTGAGGCTGAGATCCACGGCCTGAAGCGTGTCACTGGTCGGGGTCAGGTTGGCTACCCGCTTCACCAACGGCAGCACGCCACCCACGTTGGCCAGGAGCCTCAGGCCTCCCGCCGCCTTCTGTGATCGGTTGACGGCGTCGTAGAGGCTCAGGGCCCGGCCATAGCCCTCATGGCGCGCCCGGCTGAGCACATCGGCCCGCGCCCGAACCTGGGCGATCAGTTCGGGATCGCTGCTGCCCAGCACCTCCCTGATCAATTCGTTGGCACTCGTGGTGTTGTGCCAGCCGCCGGGCACCAGGGTGCCGATTCCCTTCAGCGCCAGCACGGTGAGATTGCGTCGCGGCAGACGATCGAGGCGTTCGAGAACGGTGCTCATGCGGCGGGCTCCAGGATGGCGGAAACGGACTCGGCGGCCTGCTTCTCGGCGGCGGGGACGGGGATCTTCACGGGCTGCTGACTTCCCGGTACCAGCACCCTGGGAGCCCGTGCAGCTCTGGCGGGCTTGAGCGCGGCCAGACCCTCCAGATCAAAGGCGCCGATCAGTTCATGGCGCTGCTCGGTGTCGAGGCCAGCCCCCTGGCCGATCACCTTCACCTGAAAGCGCTCGGCCACCAGCAAGGCACTGGCCTGGGTGCCCTGCTCCACCAGGGGCCATCCCTGCAGCTGCTGGGAACTGGTCTCGAACTTGCTGCGGGCCTCGGGGGCGGTGGTGGTGTCCGAGATCGCCAGCAGCGCCTTGATCGCATCACCCTGCTTGAGCCGCGCTTGGCTGAAGCCGCGTTTCTCCTGGGTGAAGATCAGCTGCTCGCCGGGCTCGGGCCTGGGAAAGAGTCGATTGAAGGCGGAGCCATTGACCACCTCGGCCGTCGCCACGCCAGCCACCGTGCCGCCTGGCAACCAGGAACGGAATGGCAGCAGCACGACAATCGCGAAGAGGAGGCTGACGATCAGCAGCAAGCCAATCCCCCAGCGCAGCAAGCGGGACATCGGATCCAACAACGCGGCTGGCCACTTGCTAGCAGCACCGACCGGAGTCGGACCAGCACCACGACGCGATGCGGTACAGAAGTCCATGGTTGCCGCCCACTCTCGGCCCTGGAGCCAGCCGAGCATCACCACCACAGACCACACCCACTCTCCAGGTCCCCAACAGCGGCATCAAGACGAACCTGGCCTGAATCCAGCCTTTGGCCAGGATCGGATCGGCTGCATTCCAGCTGTTGAGGCTCCAGCGGCCCAATCAAGCTGAACCTTCAGGAAATCAAGGGACCAGGGGGAGCTGAACCCTCAACCCCTCCGCCGTCAGCTCGCCTCAAGGCCCACCAGCTGGCTGCTGAGTTCCCAGAGGCGGCGGGCAGTTTCCGGATTGCTGGCCTTATCGGAGAGCTCCTGGCTGAACTGCTTGCTGCCTTTGGTTTGCCGATTGCCCCAGCTCCAATGCACCCCGGAAACGGCAAAGGCCGGATCGGTGACCACATCAGCCACCCGTTCACCCGCCAGAGCCTGGCTGACATAGCCACCGGTGATGGTCTTCTGGAACCAGGGGAAGATCGTCTGGAACGCCCGCGGGGTGTGGCGGAATAACGGGCTGTCGGCCACACAGCCCGGATAGAGGGAAGAGAACACGATGCCCGTGCTCGCGTGCAGGCGCCGATGCAGCTCCTGGGTGGTGATCATGTTGCAGAGCTTGCTGTCCTTGTAGGCCTTGCCGGGCTTGAAGGTCTTGCCATTAGCCATGGCGATCGGCGCCTTGAAGCCGGCGGCAAAGCCGGAGAGATCTCCCAGATCGGCGGGGGCCGGGATCGGAATCTTGCCGCCGAGTTCCTTGGAGTTGGCGGTCACGGTGCCCAGGATCACGACCCGACGGGACGGGTGTTGGGAGCGCCTGAGATCATCAAGCAGCCGATCGATCAACAGGAAATGGCCAAGATGGTTGGTGGCCATCGAAATTTCATAACCCTGGGGCGACCGTTGCGGTTGCTTGAGCCGGGGCAGATACACCGCGGCATTGATCACCAGGGCGTCCAGGGGCCGACCGCTGGCATGGAAGCTGTCCACCAGCCGCTGCACACTCTCCAGATCGCCCAGGTCCACCTGCAGATGGGTCACCACCTCGTCAGGGATGGCCAGAGCGGCCTGGGCGCGGCGAGCCTTGTCGGTGTCACGACAGGCCATCACCACGTGCCAGCCCCGATCAGCCAGGGCCTTGGTCGTGAACAGACCAACACCGGAGGAAGCTCCGGTGATCAGCACCGTGCCCGGTGTGCCAGGCAACCCAGCCGCTGGACTGGCGTGATCGCTGGCGGCAGCACTGGAGGCAGAAACCATGACGTCCTGGATTGGGGGCAGATCGGTACCCAAACCTAGGGACGGGCCTGCGGCTTGCCGGGACGGGCGTTGGCGGTTTCAACCGTTGAATAGGCCAGGCCCGGCTGCCACACCACGCGCAAGCGGTTAGGAGCGATCCACTGGCTCTGTTCGCGGATCAGCTGCTGTTCGCCAGACTGGGTGAACAGCTGGTCAAAGCGCTGGCGCGACTTGACCAGCTTGGCGGTTTCCAGCTCGAGAACAGCAGCAATTTCCCCCTGCCGGTCCATGCGCTGCTGGTACGCCGCCGAGAGACGGAACAAGCTGACAGCTGCCACCGCCACCAGACCGAACTTCACCCCCAAGCCGATGATGCTGCACAGCATCTCGCGGCGTTCATTGGAAAGGGTCAACTCGCCTTCGGCACCAAACACAGTCAGAAAGGCGTTGCGCTGGATCGAGCGGCGGTTGTCCGAGGAACGGACCGCAGGTGCGGGCTCCTGGCGGGGCGCACTGGCCGCCTTTCCACCCGCTATGGCAGACGATCCACGCACTGAAGTAGCCGTGGCTGGCTGACGATGACGGCCGGTGGAGCGGCGAGGCTGGCTGCTGGAGGAGGGCACCGCAGGGGAGCATCGGATCCACAGCTTCTAGCAGGCCAGCGCGACCTTGCCAAGGGAAAGCCGCAAAGGCTTCAAGCCTTGTACAGACTGAAGCACAGACGCACCGCCAGCACACCGGCGTGGGCGGCCACGATCAGAGCAATCAGCACTTCAACCTGGTTGATCATGGTCATCTGGAGGAAAAGCGATCATCCCATTCTTCGGCTTCGGCGGGCTACGGTCCAGCCTGCGGCGCTGCCCTGTCACAGCTCTTGATGGCATCCCCTTCTCCTTTCACGCCTGGGCCGCTGCCGATCAGTGCCACGGCGATCCGCGAGCTTGATCTCTCACCCCTGGCGAGCCTGGCCCATCTGCCCCTGGAAACGCTGCTGCAGCACAGCGACAGCCTGAGCCTGGCCCTCGAATGGCCGCGCCAGCCAGACGATCCCCGCGAACTGTCGGAAGTTGCCGAAGTGCGGCTCTGGAGCCTCAGGGCTGATGCCCTGCAGCCTTGGTTGCCATTGCTGTTGGAGCGCAGCGGTGGCCAGCTCACCCGCCATGTGGCGATGCTGCTCCCCCATGGCTTTTCCCGCACGGAAGGCATTCGCTTTGCCGCTGAGAGCCTGGAGCTGTGGATCACCCACAGGCTGTTTCTGCTGGACCATCTCGCCCAACGCCAGGGGCTCAGTTGTCGCGGCAGCCTCGGCCAGATGGCCGCCGTGCTCGGCTTTGAGCTCGATGCCGGGTTCTGGGAGGCCCTGCCGGCACCGTGAGCCCCCCCTCCCCAGCGGCAGCCCAGTCGGGGGATCCAGCTGGGCTGCGCCTGATCCCGACCCTGGAGCTGGAGGGCTGCCGCCAGATGGCGATCGACGCCTGGCTGCTGGAGAATTCCCTGGCGGTTGAAACTCCTGCCGCCCCGGTGCTGCGCTTCTACCGCTGGTCCCGTCCCACTCTCTCCCTCGGCTACCACCAACAGCAGATCGAGCCGCACTGGCAGCAGCTGGCGGCCCAGGGGCACCTCGAGCTGGTGCGGCGTCCCAGTGGCGGGCGGGCCGTGCTCCATGCCGGTGAGCTCACCTATGCCCTGATCTGGCCGGCGGCCCCAGGCCGGCGCCGCCAGGCCTACCGCCTGGCCTGTGAATGGTTGCGGCAGGGCTTTGCCGCCATCGGCCTGCCCCTGGAATTCGGCAGCGAATCGGCCAGCCCGCAGCTGGCCGGTTGTTTCGAGCGCAGCACGGCCGCCGATCTGATCCATCCCTGTGGCGCCAAGCGGATCGGCAGTGCCCAGCTCTGGCGGCGCGGCCACTTGTTGCAGCACGGCAGCATCCTGATCGATCCCCCCGTTGAGCTCTGGAGGCAGGTGTTTGGAGCAGCGCCTCCAGAGCTGCCACCCCTGCAACTCAGTAGCCAAGAGCTGGAGGTGGTGCTGCAGCGTTCGGCAACAGAGCACCTGCCCTTTGCCACCGCCCCCTGGCAGAACCGTCCGCTGCAGGCCCTGGAGTGGCAGGCGATCAACGAGCGGCTCAGCCGCTATCGCCTGGCGCCGGCTTCGCCGGCTGAACCTGGCTCCTGGCCTGGCGGCTGAGCACCAGCGGCGCTGTTGCTGCCCACCTCACCGGTGCCCACCATCCCCTGGGCGATCTGACCCAGGGCCAGACCGAGGGGATAGCCGTTCTGGCGACGAGCCGTCGCCAGCAGAGGGGCGGGCAGACGCAGTCCCAGCCGTCGCAGCACCGAATCGCCCAGCTCGGCTCGCTCAACCGTGCCGCAGGGCAGGCCAGCCGGGCTCAGAACCAGCAGCCGCGGGTGTTGCTCCAACTGCAGAGCCGCCTGCCAGAGGGGGGCCGCTTCATTGATCGCAGCCAGGCTGGTGAGGGGCTGCAGATGGTCACCCACCTGTTCGCTGTCCCAACGTTGCACCGGCAGATCCCGCAAGGGGCCATCGTCGATCACCCCGCGCCAGCGGCCACGATCGCAGACCAGAATCCAATCGCTCAGCTCGCTTCCGGCTGCTGGCAGGGCTCCATTGAGGGGGGACTTGGAGCCGGCCACAGCTTGGCTTGGCTTAGGGCTGAGAGGGCCATCACCGGCCGGGACGTCAGCGAGGGTCGGACCATCTTCAAGGCGCAGGCGGCTCAGCTGACGCAGGGTGGTGGAGGCCTCCACCACCCGGAAACGGCGCTGGGCCACATCCTTCACCTTGATCTCCTTGAGGGCTTGCTGCACCTTGAGCAGTTGATGTTGGTTGCGGGCTGCCCCCAGTCCAAACCAGCCCAGCAGCAGCAGCCAGGCCCCGGCCAGGCCACTGCCTCGTAGCAGCAACAGGCTGCCCATGAAAATGGCCCCGTAAGCCAGCAGCCGGCCGCAGGCATTGGCCACTTCCAAGCCGCGCCGTTGACTGCCGGTGAACTGCCACACCAACGCCTTCACGATCAGACCGCCATCGAGCGGCAGGCCCGGCAGCAGATTGAACAGGGCCAACACCAGGTTGAGGGCACCCAGCTGATTGACCATCTCGCCGAGCACCGGCGAGAGGTGGGAGGCCTGATGGCCCAGGGAGAGCAGGCCGATCGCCAGCACGAAGCTGACCGCCGGCCCAGCCGCCGCCACCTGCAGCGCGCCCATGGCGGTGGAACATTCCCGTTCAACGCTGGCGACGCCGCCAAGCAGAAACAGGGTGATGCTGCGCACCTGGACTCCCTGGGCAAGGGCCACTAGGGAGTGGCCGAGTTCATGCAGCAGCACCGAGACGAACAGCATCACGGCCGTGATCAGGGCCACGGCCCAGAGCAGGCCAGGAGAGGCCTGCCCCACCAAGGTGAGGCGGTAGTGCTGCTCGAAGGCCACGGTGGCCACGAACAGGATCACGAACCAGGTGGGATGGATCCGCAGGGGGATCCCCCGGATCTTGAGGAGTTGCCAACCTTCGCCCACGGCCACCGATGCAACGGGGCCCCAGGCGTTACCTGGAGCAGTTATGAAATGATCTTAGAAAGGCGCCCCCTGCTTCGCTCGTTTGGCCCTGCCGGCGCTCAAAATCTGCGGCCTACGCCAGCCCGCCCAGGCCGCGGCGGTCGCAGCCCTCGGCGTTGAGGCCATTGGCGTAATCGGTGTTGCCAGCTCGCCTCGCTACCTGCCACCTGAGCAGCGGCAGGAGCTGTTCGCGGCCGTCACCGCCAGGGCTCCCGCCTGCCAGGGGGTGCTGGTGGTCGCTGATCCGAGCGATGCGGAGCTGGCCCAGCTCGTCGCTGGGCGGGGCCATCAGGTGCTGCAACTCCATGGCAATGAGAGCCCCGAGCGCTGCCGCGAGCTGCGCTCCCAACTGGGGGTGGAAATCTGGAAAGCCCTGCGCATCCGCGCCCCCGAGGATCTGCAGCGCGCCCAGGCCTATGGCGAGGCCGTGGATGCGCTGCTGCTGGATGCCTGGGTGCCGGATCAGCTGGGCGGAACGGGTCACAGCCTGCCCCTGGACTGGCTGATCGATTTCCAGCCCCCCCTGCCCTGGTGGCTGGCAGGGGGCATCCGGGCCGAAACCGTGCCGGAGCTGCTGAGCCGCCTGCAGCCCGATGGCCTCGATGCCTCCAGTGGTGTGGAGAACAGCCCTGGGGAGAAGAATCTCGCGCGGATCGTGCAGCTGCTGGCGGCCATGGGCAGGCCCCCCGACCGCAACAAGCACAGATGCCAGGACTGACGAGCTGGAGCACAACCGCTCTGGAGCCAGCCCGCGACCCGATCAAGACAACCGTTGAGCTTCGGCGCCAGGGGCGGCAGGATCACTGTTGAATCCCCCGGGCGATCCGCCTTGTCTTTTCTCGCTGCCAATCCCCGGCCCTGGCTTTCCGTGGCCGCACTGCTTTCACCACTCTGGCTCTCGTCCCTGCTGCCGCTGCCAGGCGCCGGCCTGGCGCCGCTGCGCGCTCAGGACCTGGTGGGCTGCCAGCTCATCGAAGGCACCCTGCAATGTGTACCAGGCATCACCGCCGATCCGCAGCAGCAGATCCGCATCCTGGAGGGGACGATTGCGGCGGATCAAAAACTGGAGGGGGCCGTTGAGCAGGGCATTGCCGGACTGCAGAAGCTGGAACTGCAGGGTGAGGCCAGCGAGGGGAAACTGCTGCGCGCCGTGATCACCGCGGATGCATTGGCCTCCCTCCCCCCCAGCGCCTTCCACTGGTATCGGCGCTCGCCCCAGGACAGCCGCTGGCTGTTGATCGTGGGAGCCTCAGGAAGCACCTATCAACTCCAGGCCGCCGATGCCAACGCCCGGGTGATGGTGGTGGTGGTCGTACCAGGAACGACCGGGAGCCAGCGGGCCGCCTCCGCTGCAGTGGGACCGGTAGTGAAAAACTCGGCCAACTGAATCAAGGGCTGGGGAAGCGAGATCGGCATACCGCCGGTTGCACTTCCCCAAAGCAGAGGGAGGGTGAAGGACTTGCCGCATCAGAACCAGCCCCGTAGCAGAATTGAGCCAGGGTTTTGGGCGCGGCCGCACGGCGCTGTCTGACTCCTGGCCACCGGCACAATGAGCATCAGCATCCTGTTGATGCTGGGATCTCAGGCTCAGGAGATCAGCTGGGGCTGCTTCCACCGGGCAAAGCCGCGCCAGGAATTCATCCCCAAAGACCATTCACAGCGCCGAGAAGTAGCGATGCCCCCCTCGCGCCGCTGCAGACAAACAATGTCAAGCCTCAATGCCAAGGATCGATGCCAAGGCTCAACGCCAAGGGCTCAACCCACTGCACTTTGTTGTACAGCGGGCCGGAAGCTGAGATGCACACGAATCAGCGGATCAGCAGGGATTCCTGCTGCCTCACCAGCTCAAAGAATTCTTGCTTGAGGCTGGGATCATGGCGGAAATCACCGCGGACCACCGAGTTCACCATGCTGGTTTGGGGCTCTTTGACGCCCCGCCACTTCATGCAGTAATGCTGAGCCTTGACCAGGATGGCCAGACCCTGGGGGGCACAGAGCCGCTCGATCTCATCGGCCAGGATGATCACAGCTTCTTCCTGAATGTGGGGGCGAGAGAACACCCAATCGGCGACCCGGGAGAACTTCGACAAGCCGATCACCCGATCGCCGGGCTTGATGCCGATCCAGCAGGAGCCGAGAATCGGCACCAGATGATGGGAGCAGGCGGAGCGGATGGAAATCGGACCAACGGTATAAATCTCGTCGAGCTTCTTGACGTTGGGGAAGCTGGCGATCTTGGGCTGGCTGTGGTAGCGGCCCTTGAAGACCTCATGCAAATACATGCGGGCCACCCGTTCGGCGGTTTCCTCGGTATTGTGATCGTTATCAATATCGATCACCAGGCTGCGCAGCAGTTCCCTGATCTTGCCGGCTACCTCGATTTCCAGCTGATCAAGTTCACCTTCTCGCAGAACATGGGAGATATTGTCATTGGCAAGGAAAGGCGTGCCACTTTCCTCAAGCCGCTGGCGCAGCCGAATGCTGACAGGCAGCTGCAACGACTCCGCACTGGTCTTACTGCTGTTGAGATTGGAAGGAAGGGTGGATGTCATGGGGTGTTCAGAAGGCGCCGACTGCCGGCATCAGGGTTAAATCTTCTACAACCTGGCTAGAGGGTTGCTGCGCCAGCGCCAACAAAGCTTCAGCCACTTGTTCGACAGGCAGCATGGCACGGCGGTCGAAGCTGCTGTGGACCATTTCGCTGTCCCAGAGGGGTGTATTGACCGAACCAAGGGTGAGGGTGCTGACGCGGATGCCGTGCTGCCGTTCTTCCGTCGCCAGGCAACGGCTGAGGGTTTGCAAGGCAGCCTTACTGGCGCTATACGCCCCCCAGTCGGGGAAGGCGTTGCGGGCTGCATGGCTGCTGACATTGATGATCAGACCGCCACCACTGAGCTGGCCGTTGTGCTCCTGGGCCCGCATCAGCGGCAGCACCGCCTGACAGATCTGGAAAACGCTCGTGACATTCAACTGCAAGAGCCATTGCCAGCGCTCGAGAGGCATGGCCGCCAGTGAGCCGGTCCAGGCGGCTCCGGCGTTGTTGATCAGCACCGAGGGCACCAGGCCCCGGCCGCAGAGTTCGGCGATGCCTGCGGCAATGGCGCTCGGTTCGCTCAGATCGATGCCGGCGGTCTCAATGCGGCTGGAGTGGGCCAAGCGCAGCTCGGCAGCCAGAGCCTCAAGGGAGCCGGTGCGGCGGGCCAGGAGCAGCAGGTCGAAACCTGCGGCAGCGAAACGGCGAGCGGCGGCGGCACCGATCCCACTGGACGCGCCGGTAATCAGGGCAACAGGCAAGGAATCAGAACGTGGAAGAAAACCTTAAGCAATCCGGGCCGGCTCTGGCGTGCTCGCGTCGAGGTAGCGACCCATGCGGCGGAACTTGGCGTAGCGCTGATCGAGCAGCTCCTCTTCGCTCAGGGCCTGCAGTTGCGACAAGTTCTCGAGCAGGGCACTGCGCAGCGTGGCCGCGGCTTCCAGCGGTGCCCAGTGGTTGCCCCCGGTCGGTTCGCGCAGCACGGAGTCGATCACGCCGAGCTGCAGCAAATCCACCCCAGTGATCTTGAGCGCTTCGGCGGCGGTCGGTGCTTTGGCCGCATCGCGCCAGAGGATGGAGGCACAGGCCTCCGGGCTGGCCACGGTGTACACGCTGTGCTCAAACATCAGCAACCGATCGGCCACGCCGATACCCAGGGCGCCACCGGAGCCACCTTCCCCGATCACGGTGGCGATGATCGGCACCCGCAGCCGGAACATCTCGCGCAGGTTCACGGCGATCGCTTCCCCCTGGCCCTGCTCTTCGGCCAGGATGCCGGCATAGGCACCAGGGGTGTCAATGAAGGTGATTATCGGCAGGCGGAAGCGATCGGCATGCTCCATCAGCCGCATCGCCTTGCGATAGCCACCGGGGGAGGCCATGCCGAAATTGCGGGCCATGTTCTCCTTGGTATCACGGCCCTTCTGCTGGCCGAGCATCACCACAGCCTGGTCACCGATACGACCGATGCCGCCCACCATCGCCTTGTCATCAGAACCACGACGATCGCCATGCAGCTCGATCCAGGAGTCGCAGAGCAGCTGGATGTAATCGAGGGTGCTGGGTCGCTGCGGATGGCGAGCCACCTGAATCTTCTGGGCTGGTGTCAGGGCGCTGAAGATGTCTTCGCGGCGCCGGCTGGCCAGAGTTTCCAGCTGCAGCAGCTGCTGGCTGACATCCACCTCGGAATCGCGGGCGAGCTGGCGGATCTGTTCGATCTGCTCCTCCAGTTCCACCAGAGGCTTTTCAAAATCCAGCAGGGCGCGGCGGGCCATGGGGTCGGGAGGGGGGTCAGGCGGTGGCGAGGCTTGGGGCCGGGGCGGAGCTGGCCTCCAGGCTGAGGGCCTGGAAACCGTGGCGCAACGAGGCGGCGCCGATCAGTTCCATCTTCTCGAGCGTGATGTAGTTGCGCCCCCAGCTGAAGTTGGTGTGCAACTCTTCAAAGTCCAGCAGCATCGCCTCCGCGAAGCAGGCGAACATCTGGCGCTGGGGTCTGGCCATGTCGGCGGCCAGGGCCACCACCTGCCAATCAATGTCCTGATGAAATTCAACGATGCCGCCCTTCAGCACATGAATGCCGGCGCCGCTGGCCTTGCTGTCCAGATTTTTGGGATAACCGCCATCGATCATCAGGCAGGGATTGGGCAGGTTGGCGGGGTCGATGCTCAGGCTTTCAGGCAGGCTCGCCACCCACACCACCACATCCGCCTGCTGCAAGGCCTCCGCCAACGCCAGGATGCGACCACCACCCAGTTCGCTCTGCAGATCCCGCAGGGGCTGCTCCTTGCGGGCCACCAGCAGCAGCTCGGCCACGCCGGTGCGCTGGCTCAGCCAGCGGCACACCGCACTGCCGATATCGCCGGTGGCGCCGATCACCGCCACCCTGGCCTTGGCCAGGTCGATGCCGATCCTGGGGGCATTCACCTCAACCTGGCGGCAGATCACCCAGGCGGTGTGGGTGTTGCCGGTGGTGAACCGTTCCCATTCGAGGGTGGTGGCGCGCACCTGCTGCTCCTTGAGCAGGTTCATATCCTCAAAAATGATGGAAGTGAAACCGCCCAGGGCGCTGATGGCGATGCCGCGCTTCTGGGCCAGCTCCATGGCGTTGAGCACTTTGCGCTTCGCCGTTTTGAAGCGGCGCAACATTTCGGGGACAAACACCGAATCGATGTAGGCGCCTTCAATAGTCTTGCCAGTGGGGCTGGTGACCGAAAAATTCTCGACGAGCTGGGGTGGAGCGCTGCACCACATGTCGAGATCCCCCTGGGCGTACTCCGGATAGCCGAGCCGCTCGGCCAGTTCACAGGCGGCGGCAAGGCTGGTGGAGTGACCGATCAGGCCGAACATGCGGGCGGGGAGGGAAGGGGAGCAGGCAGACCGAAAGTGTCGCCGGCGTCACATCTTGCCACGGCCAGCCGGAGCTCCCTGGCACCCTCAGCCGACCAGGGCAACCACAGCCATTCTGGCGATCTCGCGGGAGTTGAAGCCGATCTCGGTGAGAGCCTCTTGGTAGGCGATCATGAAATCCTCGATCAGAGCACTCTTTTCCATCTGCAGAACCGCCGCATCCGTGGCGACCCGCTCCAGCATGCGACGCACATGGGGCAGGTTGTCGCGGTTGGCCTGTTCCAGCTCAGCGCGGCTGGCCTCGAAATTGGCCTTCAACCATTCCTGGCCGTAGTTGAGATGGGTGTATTCGTCTTTGACGACAGCCTCGGTGATCCGGCGCGCGAAAGGATCGGCAACCGGGATGTAGATGTGATAAGCGGCAATCGCAAACGCCTCGATCAGCAGAGACTGGATCAGCAGGCAGGTGACCACCTTGCCGTCTCGCAGCCCGGCCTGGAAGTTGTCCCGCAGCGGCGTGAAGAATTCCTTGGCGAACGGCATATCAGCCTCGACGCCGAGATTGGCGGCGCAAGCGGTGAAGCCCTTCATGTGCTTCAGCTCCATGCGGGCCAGCCGCGCCAGCTCATCGGCCTGATCGGGAATCAAGGTGCCAAGGGAAATGTAGTTGTCGTGGGCTTCCTGTTCCCCTTCGATCACGATCGCATTGATGCGGCTGTAGGCATCTTTGTAAACAGGGCTGGTGAAGTCGGGCAGATCGTCGCTGCTCCGATCGAGGGTGGGCTGATCCATGGCGATATCCCGGCTGGTTTCGGCATCACTGCTGATTCCAGTGGTGGTAATGGATTGGATGGTCGGCATGACAACTGCGATCAACGTCTGTTGGCGACTGTAGTCACCCGGCGCCAGAGATCGGTGGCCAGTCACTGCGCAGCAAGGCCTCCAGGCGTTGCCGCCAGCCCTCCACCAACCGTTGATACAGCTGTTCGCCCAGGTCAGCGCTGGCGCCCTCGGCACTGCCGATCACGCCGCTGGCACTGAACTCACTGGTGATCCAACAGCACGGGGCCAGACCCTCGAGGCTCCAGCCCGGCGGCGGCAGGCCGGCAGCCCGTGCAACGGCGGAACCCATGGAGTCCGGCACCGCAGCCGCTGGTTCGCCAAGGCCGAGCGGGGCGGAGGGTCCATCCGTGGGGCGCAGCGGACCGGTGAGCTCCGGCGCCAGGTGCAGCATCAAGCTGGTTTCGGCCAGGCCGGCATGGAGCCCCTGGCTGCGTTCCGGCTCCGGAATCAGCTCGGCAATGCCCTCCGGCCCGCGCCAGAGGAAGCAAGGCAGAACCGCCAGGCGGGGGTGCTGGGCACGCAGGGTTCGGCCCGCCACCTCCAGCAAGCCGATCTGACCGCCGTGGCCATTGAGCAGGACCAGCCGCTGGAAGCCGGCCAGCTCCAGCTGACGGCCAACGGTCACCACCAGGGAGATCAGCAGCTCGGCGGGCAGGCTGAGGGTGCCGACAAAGCCCTGGTGCTCCGGAGAAAAGCCCAGGTGCTGCAGTGGCAAACGCCAGATCGGCAGGCTTGGATCCAGTTCGGCCAGCACCGCATCGGTGATCCGATCGGCAAACAGGGCATCGGTGCTCAGGGGCAGATGGGGGCCGTGCTGCTCGAAGGCCCCGAAGGGCCAGATCACCGTGCTGCCCGGTCTGGCGGCCTGGCGCTGCAGCTCCGGCCAGGTCATGGTCTCAAGACGGCGTTGGGACTGGGACATGGCGGCAGATCGGTGCTGACGAGCGGCTGGACCGGCTCCGGTTCGTACAGTGTGGGGCCGCAGCATTTCAGAGGTCATGGCCGGATCCGGCAATCCCGCGTCGCGTCAGCCCCTGAATCCTGGCCAGCGTCCTGCCCCCCAGGCGCCGCGCAAGCCTCCCCAGGTGCTGATGATCAAGAAAGAGGACGTGGTGGCTGTCCGCTCGCCGGCAGCCGCTACAGCCGCAGCCGCTGCGGTGGCAGCGCCCAAGCCCCTGGCCGCTCCGGTGCCCCCCGGCGGCGTCCCAGCCCCGGTTTCCGCCCAGGCAGCCGCTGGTGCCGCCCTAGCGCCCCCCGCCCGCGTCGTCTCGGACGACGACCTCTTCGATATGGGCGCGATGGAGGGGATGACCATGGCGGACCTGCTCGGTCCGGCTGATCGCCGTGGCAAGGCTTCAGGATCGGCCAAGCGCCAGGTTGGCTCGGCCGCTTCAGCAGCAGCCGCGCCGGCTTCCCAGGCCATCCCGGGCCGCACCGTTGATGATTTCGACTTCGATGAGGAGGCCTTCCTGGCCGCCCTCGATCAGAACGAACCGGTGGGCACCACCGGTGAGGTGGTGCGCGGCACCGTGATCGCCGTTGAAAGTGACGGCGTTTATGTCGATATCGGCGGCAAGGCGCCGGGCTTCATGCCCAAGAGCGAATGCGGCCTCGGCGTGATCACCAGCCTCAAGGAGCGCTTCCCACGCGGGCTGGACGTGGAGGTGCTGGTCACCCGCGAACAGAACGCCGATGGCATGGTGACCATCAGTGCCCGTGCCCTGGCCCTGCGACAGAGCTGGGAGAAAGTGCGCCAGATGGAGAAGGATGGCAAGGTGGTCCAGGTCAAGGTCACCGGCTTCAACCGGGGCGGAGTCACCTGTGACCTGGAGGGCCTCCGGGGCTTCATTCCCCGCTCCCAGCTCAACGAAGGCGACAACCATGAGGCCCTGGTGGGCAAGACCCTGGGGGTCGCCTTCCTCGAGGTGAATATCGAAACCCACAAGCTGGTGCTCTCCGAGAAGCGTGCCGCCAGCGCCGCCCGGTTCACCGAGCTGGAAGTGGGCCAACTGGTCGAAGGGCAGGTGGTGTCACTGAAGCCCTACGGCTTCTTCGTCGACCTCGGTGGCGTCAGCGGTCTGCTGCACCACTCCTGCGTCACCGGCGTGGCGCTGCGCGATCTGCGGGAAGCGTTCCAGCAGGGCGATCGGGTCAAGGCCCTGATCACCGATCTCGACCCTGCCCGCGGCCGCATCGCCCTCAACACGGCCCTGCTGGAAAACCAGCCCGGGGAGTTGCTGATCGCCAAGGAGCAGGTGATGGCCGAAGCGGTCGAGCGGGCCAACCGGGCCCGCTCGGTGTTGCGGCAACAGGAGCAGGCGGCGGGATGAGTCGGCTTCGTGTGGATGGCCCCCCCGAGGTGGAGGGTTCACTCGGCCTGGACCAGCCGCTGGCTGCCGGACCGGACTGGGAACTCGATTACTACTCGCGACCGATCCTGGAGGAGGACGGCAAAAAGCGCTGGGAGCTATTGATCTGCGCCACCCCGGACCCGCTGGGGAAAAGCCAGGAACCGGCCGAACCGTTCCGCTGGATGCGCGCCTGCCCGGCCACCAGTGTCAATTCCATCTGGTTGAAGGAGGCGATCGAAGCGGCCCTGGCGGAGGCCCACTCCCAGGGTTACGGCAATCCACGCCGGATCCGCTGCTGGCGCGGATCAATGCGCACCATGGTGCAGCGAGCCGCCGAGGGCCTGGGCCTGGAGCTGGTGCCCAGTCGCCGCTGCTACAGCCTGGTGGAATGGCTCCAACTGCGGCAGCTTGAGGTCTATCCCCAGGATCCCGGCTATCTGGCCGGGCCCCTGGCGCCGCCGCCCCTGGCAATCCGGCCGGTGTCGGTGCTGTTACCGGAGGCGGTGCGGGGCGATCGCTGGAGCTGGGCCACCCTGCCGTTCCGCGCCCTGGCCGAGGCCCCCGACTGGGAGATCGGCTTCGCCGGCCTGGTGACCCTGCCACCCACCGTCGCTGCAGCCACGCCGATCCCCGGCATTCGCCTGTTCAGCCGCACCCGGGCTCTGGCCATTGCCGGTTGGCTGGCGGGTCTGGAGCCGGTTCGACTGGAAATCGATGGCGAGCAGTTGGTGCTTGAAGCCGGCCTCGAAGATCGTTGGCTACTGGCGAGCCTGCCCGCTGCCGAAGCTGCCGCCGCCGCCGCCGCCTTTGCTGCCGCCAGGGAGAACGCCGGTGGTCTGCAGTTCATCGCCGTCCAGAGCGAGGATGGCGCCGAACGGCTTGATGGTTTCTGGTTATTGCGGGATCTGGCTGATGGCTGAAGCCCTCAAGGCTCCCTTCGATCGACCGGATGCCGGCTTCAATGATCTACCCGGCTGGACCTGGGTGGGGACCTACGGCGGCCCCTATCTCCAGGCCGATCAGCTGGCGGCGTTTGAGCATGGCTTTTTCAACCGCCAGTGGCAGGGCCGCGGCCCGGGCGAACTGGCTGGCTACCTGAGTGCCGGCATCAGCGTGCACCGGCCCCAGCAGATCCACAGTGCCGTGGTGCTGGCCGCAGCCGAGGCCAGCTCCGAACCCTGGCCCGAGGCGGATGGGCTGGTCAGCGATGGCGGTGGCCAGAGTCTCTGGGTGTGTAGCGCCGACTGCGCCCCCGTGTTGATGGCCGATCCCCACAGCGGACGGGTGGCGGCCTGCCATGCCGGCTGGCGTGGGGTGGCGGGTCGCATCCTGCCCATCGCCA
The DNA here is from genome assembly GCA_945872185.1 of Synechococcus sp. UW140. GTDB lineage: Bacteria > Cyanobacteriota > Cyanobacteriia > PCC-6307 > Cyanobiaceae > Cyanobium. The sequence continues at coordinate 27,553 of CAMBZX010000010.1, forward strand.
TCGCTCGCCTGGTCGCCGCCGGATCCAATCCCGCCGAGCTGCTGATCGCGATTGGCCCTTGTGTCAGTGGTGCCAACTACCAGGTGGAGCGGCCCGTGAGCCTGGCGGTGGCGGCATCCCTGCAAGCCCACGGCGACCAAAACGAGGCGGCCCTGGAGGAGCTGATCGCCTGCGGTGCCCTGCTGGCCGACCCCGATCACGATCGTCTTGATCTGCGCAGTGCCATCGTGAGGCAACTGCAAAACGCGGGCGTTCCGCGCGAGGCCATGGCTGTTTGCCCCCTGTGCACGGTGGCAGAGCCAGCCCTGTTCCATTCCTGGCGTCGGGATCAGGTGAAGGCGGTGCAGTGGAGCGGCATCGTCTCCCAGGGCTGAGTCTGCTGAAGCTGAGCATCTTCCAAAGCTGAGCCGAGCGCTGACGATGGCTGATCGCTGGCGACTGCTGGGCACTGGACGCGGCGGGTGGTCGCCGAATCGCCATAGCGATGGCCAGACCAGATGGCGAGCCTGGACATGGCTACCACTAGCGCACATGTCAGCAGGAGACTCTGCTTCGACTTGCGAAAGGCGCCACGGGGTGAGATGATGCAGATGTTGCATAAATGAGCACATGCTTACGGGAATCGAGCTTCTCGCCAAAGTCAAAGAACTGGGAGATGTCAGCAAGTCAGACCTCGTGAGGGCCTGCGGCTACGTCTCTGCCAAGCGGGATGGCACCGAACGGTTGAATTTCACCGCCTTCTACGAAGCACTGCTCAATGCCAAGGGCGTCGACTTCGGAGCGGCTCCCAAGGCCGGGAAGGCAGGCCGCAAGCTCAGTTTCAACACCAAAGTTCAGTTCAACGGCAACCTGATGGTGGGCAAGGCCTACACGGCGATGCTCGACCTCAAGCCCGGCGACGAATTCGAGATCAAGCTGGGTCGCAAACAGATTCGTCTCGTTCCCCTGGGAGCCGAGGACGAAGAAGGTTGATCGCAATCGCCTCGGCCAGGCGGATCCCATCGATTGCCGCCGAGAGAATTCCGCCGGCATAACCAGCACCTTCACCCCCGGGGTAGAGCCCGGGGGTGTTGGTGCTTTCGCGTGTTGTCGCGTCGCGGTTCAGCCGCAGTGGTGACGAGGTGCGCGTTTCGACACCCGTGATCAAAATACCGGGGCCGCTATAACCGGGAATCCGCCGTTCAAAAGCGGGGAGTGCCTCCTTCAGGGCGGCGATCACGAAATCCGGCAGACACGAATCCAGTGCACTCAGACGAGTGCCTGGCTGATACGAGGCCTCTACACCGCCCTTGTTGTTGTCGCTGCTGCTGCCAGCGAGAAAATCCGGCACCCACTGGGCCGGCGCACGATAATCGCCGCCGCCGGCCGCGAAAGCCCGCTGTTCCCAGTGCCGCTGGAAAGCAATGCCCGCCAGGGGATCGCCGGGCAGCTGGCCCCAGGGCTCCAGATCCTCAAGAGTCACGTTCACCACCAGGGCACTGTTGGCGTTGCGCTCATTGCGGGAGTGCTGGCTCATCCCGTTAGTGACGACGCAGCCCCGCTCCGAGGTGGCCCCCACCACCAGGCCACCGGGACACATGCAGAAGCTGTAGACATCGCGGCCGCCGGCGATGTGGTGCACGAGCTTGTACTCGGCCGGCCCGAGACGCGGATGGCCGGCCGCCGCCCCCCAGCGGGCCCGGTCGATCAGCTGCTGGGGATGTTCAATCCGCACCCCGATCGCAAATGGCTTGGGCTGCATGGCCACCCCCTGCCGATGCAGCGCCGCGAAGCTGTCACGGGCACTGTGACCTGGGGCAAACGCCACGTGATCGCTGGCGATGATCTCGCCGCTGGCCAGCTTCACGCCGCGCACCTGCCGCGAGGGCCCGGCCTCCAGCACCAGCTCCTGCACCAGGCAGCCAAAGCGCACCTCCCCCCCCAGTGCCTCGATGTGCGCCCGCAGGCCCCGCACCACCGTGGCCAGCTTGAAGGTGCCGATGTGGGGCCGGTGCAGGGTGAGGATCTCGGCGTTGGCGCCGGCGGCCACCAACTCTTCGAGCACCTTGCGCACCAGGCGGGGATCCTCGCTGACCTGGCTGTAGAGCTTGCCGTCCGAAAAGGTACCGGCTCCGCCTTCACCGAACTGGGCGTTGGATTCGGGGTCGAACGGTTGGCTGCCGCGCCAGAAGCCGAAGGTGTCGGCGCTGCGCTGCTTCACCGGTTTGCCGCGCTCCAGCAGCAACGGGCGCAGACCCATCTGGGCCAGCAGCAAGGCGGCGAAGTAGCCGCAAGGGCCTGCCCCCACCACCACCGGTCGCTGCTTCAGGGCCTCGGCCGCATCAGCCCCGGCCCTGGCGACAAAGCGATACGCGGAATCCGGTGCCGGTCGCAGATGGGGATCGCCAGCGAAGCGCTTCAGCAGGCGCTGTTGCTCAACGGCGCTGAGGGCCAGGTTGAGGTCGAGGCTGTAGACAAGGGCGATAGCCCCATGGCGGCGCGCATCGACGCTGCATTTCACCAGCTGATGACCACGCAAGGCCTGCGGCGGCAACTGCAGCCGGCGGCATACTGCGGCGCTCAGTTCGGCATCCGTGTGGTCCAGAGGTAATTTCAGCTCACTCAGGCGCAACAAGGGTTCACTCCGGCAAGGGGCGCTCAGGACGGGCAACAAACACAATCAAGCAACGGGCCCGCCAGCTGGCAGCACCAGCAACAGTCAGGCCCAGGGGCACTCAGCACTCAGAACAAGGGGATTCAAAACAAGGGCGCGTAGCACCACAATGCCTGGTCCACCAAGGGATCGGCGCTGGGGCGAGGAGCCAGAACCAGGGGCCAACCCATCGGTGTGGCAAATCCGCTGGAATAGCGCCCCGATGGCGGCGGCCCCTGGCGGGAGGTGCCATGGTGTAAGCACCTTTAATGCGCCAAATCAACCGCGCGATTCCCATGGGCCTTGCCCACTGCCCCCTCTGCGTCGGTCTGGCGATTCTGTCGGTGGTGCGCTCCGGCGCCTGCGCCGTCCTGCTCTGGCAGTGGATCATGCCCCAGATCCAGCGGCCCTTTGCCGCTGGCGGCGCTGCCAGCAGCCTGCGGCCGGCAATCTGATGGCCTCCGCTGAGACACCGCCCTTGCACAGCCAAGTTCTGGGACACCTGAAAGCCCTGATCAGGACTTGACCTGCTGTTCCAGGTCGGCCACCAGCAGACGCGTGCGCACAATTGCGTCGGGGTTGAGGCTGATGGAATCAATGCCCTCCTCCACCAGAAAGCGCGCAAACTCCGGATAGTCGCTGGGGGCCTGGCCGCAGATGCCGATCTTGCGACCGCAGCGTCTGGCGGTCTGAATCGCCAGCCGGATCATCTCCTTCACCGTGGCATGGCGCTCGTCGAACAGCTCAGCCACCAGGGCTGAATCGCGATCCAGCCCCAGGGTCAGCTGGGTGAGGTCGTTGGAGCCGATCGAGAAACCATCGAAACGCTGGGCGAAGGCCTCGGCACCGATCACATTGCTGGGCAGCTCGCACATCACGTACACCTGGAGGCCGTTCTGGCCGCGCACCAGTCCGGCTTTCGCCATCTCCGCCAGCACCCGGTCCCCCTCCTCCGGGGTGCGACAGAAAGGCACCATCGCAATCGCATTGGTGAGCCCCATCGTCTCGCGCACCCGCTTCAGGGCCTGACATTCGAGGGCAAAGGCCTGGCGGAAACCCTCGGCGTAGTAGCGCGAGGCCCCACGCCAGCCGATCATCGGATTTTCTTCGCTGGGCTCAAAGGCAGCGCCACCGAGCAGGCGGGCGTATTCATTGCTCTTGAAGTCGGAGAAGCGCAGGATCACCGGCTTCGGGAAGAACGCCGCCGCGATGCGCCCCATGCCCTGGCTGAGCAGATCGACGTAGTAGTCGGCTGGATTGGCGTAGTGGCGAGTGAGTTCGGCAATGGCCGCTCGCTCCGCCGCATCGGCCACCTGCTGGGGCTGGAGCAGGGCCATCGGATGGACACGGATGTGGTTGGCGATGATGAACTCCAATCGAGCCAGGCCCACCCCATCGCAGGGGATCGCCGCCAGGTTGAAAGCCTCCTCCGGATTGCCCACATTCATCAGGATCTGGGTGCGGGTGGCGGGCAGATCATCCAGGCGTTGCTCCTCCACATGGAACGGGAGGGCGCCGCGGTAGACGTGGCCCACATCACCCTCGCAACAGCTGATCGTGATCATGTCGCCGTCGTGGATGCGGCGGCTGCCATCACCGGTGCCGACGATCGCCGTGATCCCCAGCTCACGGGCAATGATCGCCGCATGGCAGGTGCGCCCCCCCTGGTCGGTGACCACACCACTGGCTTTCTTGAGAATCGGTTCCCAGTCCGGATCGGTGCGCACCGTGACCAGGACATCCCCCGCCTCGAAGCGCTGGATCTCGGAAGGATCGTTGATCACCCGGGCCCGACCCTGGCTGACCGAAGCGCCGATCGCCCGGCCGCTGGTGATCTGGGCCGCTTGGTGGGGTTCCAGATGCCAGCTGCGCAGCACCGCCCCGGATTGGCGGGATTGCACCGTTTCCGGCCGAGCCTGAAGGATGAACAGCTCACCGGTTTCGCCATCCTTGGCCCATTCGATATCCATCGGTGTCGATGTGCCGCGGCGCTCGCTGTAGTGGCGCTCAATCCGACAGGCCCAGCGGGCCAGGATCAGAATTTCGGCATCCGTCAGGGCAAAGCGTTGCCGCTCGGCTTCGGGCACTTGCAAGTTGCGGACCGTTCTGGCGTCGCCCGTGCTCGTTTCGCCATACACCATGCGGATCGCCTTGCTGCCGAGGCTGCGGCTGAGGATCGGGCTGAATCCCTGCTCCAGGGTGGGCTTGAAGATCAACCATTCATCAGGATTGACGGCCCCCTGCACCACGTTCTCGCCCAGGCCATAGGCAGCGGTGAGCAGCACGGTGTCGCGGAAGCCGGTCTCGGTGTCGATGCTGAACATCACACCGGCACAGGCCAGGTCGGAACGGACCATCCGCTGCACGCCGATCGAGAGGGCCACCTCCCGATGCTCGAAACCCTTGAGCTGGCGGTAGGAGATCGCCCGATCGGTGAACAGGGAGGCGTAGCAGCGCCGGCAGGCTTCCAACAGAGCCTGCTCACCTTCGATGTGCAGGAAGGTTTCCTGTTGGCCGGCAAAGCTGGCATCGGGCAGATCTTCGGCCGTGGCACTGGAGCGCACCGCTACCGCACCCGAGCCCAGCTGGTGGTAGGCCGCCAGGATGGCCGCCGCCAGCGGCTCGGGCAACGCCGCCTGCAACAACCGTTCCCGGCAGGCCCGGCCTGCCTGTTGCAGCGCCGCCAGATCGCCCGCATCCAACCCCCCCAGCAGGGAGTGCAGGCTCGGGCCCAGAGTGTTGGCGGCAATGAATTGGCGATAGGCGGAAGCGGTGGTGGCGAAGCCACCAGGCACCCGCACCCCCTCGACCGCCAGCTCGCGGATCATCTCGCCGAGGGAGGCATTCTTGCCGCCGACATCGGCGATCGCCTCGATGCCCACCCGCTCAAAGGGCACCACCAGAATCTCGGGATTCAGCATGGTGGGGCCGCGGTCACTGGCAGAACTCTGATCCCGCCGG
>CAMBZX010000011.1 GCA_945872185.1 Synechococcus sp. UW140
CAGTTCTCTAGCCAACCCCCGCCGCACGGCCCACACCTGGCCCAGGGCCAGGCCGCCGTCATTGCCGGGCACCTGCTGCGACCACCAGGGCTGCAAGCCCCGGCGTCGCAGGCCGGCGCTGGTGGCCTCCAGCAGCAGCCGGTTCTGAAAACAGCCGCCCGCCAGGGCCACCCGGCGCTGATCGGCGCCAAGGCCGAGGCGATCGGCCCAGGCCGCCAGGGCGCTGGCCAGCCCCTCGGCCAGATCCCAGTGAAAGCGAGCAGCCACCACCTCCCGGGGGGCCCCGGCCGCCACGGCCTCCAGCACCCGGAACAGCAGCGGCACCCAATCCAGTTGCCAGCGGCCCGCGCCCCCCGCAGGGGCAAGCAGGGGCAGGGGATCGGCATGGCCCTCAACGGCTGGGAACGCCCCAGGCTGCGGCCAGCTCCCGGGGGCGGCCCGGGCTGCGGCCCCCTGCAGCCGCAGGCCGCCCTCGCCCTCGTAACTGAGCACCTGCACCAGTCCCAGCAGGGCCGCCACCCCATCGACCAGGCGGCCGGCACTGGAGCACAGCGGCGCCTGGCAACCCGCGGCCACCGCCTGGCAGAGCAGGGCCAGATCGGCGGGCGCGAAGGCCGCCCGCACCCGCCAGGCGCCGGGATGGTCGAGGGCCTGCGCCGCCAGCAGCAGCCCCAGGGCGGCGCGGCGCGGCTCCCGCAGCGCCCGTTCACCGCCAGGCAAGGGAAACGGCCGCAGGCCAGCCAGATGCTGGGCCTGCCAGACAGTTGGGGCCCCTGCGCTCCTGTCCCAGCCGCCACCGGAATCAGCAGCGGCGCCAACGGCACCCCCCAGGTCGCCGGCATGGCTCCGACTGATCAGCAGCAGCTCGCCACCCCAGAGGCGATGGGCATCTGCCGCTGGCTCGCCATCGGCTTGGCCGGAGCCACTGCTGGCGCTGGCTGCAGTGACGGCGGTGGTGGTGGCGTTGGCCGTGGTGTTGGTGTTGGTGTTGGCAGTCGCAGTAGCAGTGGCGTTGGCCGCGGCCGTCAGCGGCTCCCCGTAGCCGAGCCCATCGAAGCCCGCCACCAGCAGCGGCGGCTCCAGGCCGTGTTCCGCCATCACCGCCAGGCCATGGGCCAGATGGTGCTGCACCGTGCGCAGCGGCAGGCCGCTGGCGCAGGCCAGCTGGTGGCTGAGATAGCCCGGATGGGCATCGCAGACCAACGTGATCGGCAAGGGCGGGGGCAGCGGCGGGGAGCTGGCCAGCGACACGGCCGGCAGAGGCGGACCGGGCGGCGGTGCCGCGGCCCTCTGCTGCGGCACCGGCGGCCGTGGGCCTGGGGGGGCACCAGCGAGCTCCGCCAGCCCCTGAACCAGGCGCTGCTGACAGCGTTCGGCGGCGAGATCACCCAGATGGGGTGCCAGCCAGAAGCGATCGCCCACCGCCAGACCCGGCGCGCACTTGAGATCGCCGGAGAGGGCCAGCAGGGCCTGATCAAACGCCGGCAGAGCCGGATCAGCCGCCGGTAACGGCAGGGCCTCGGGGGCATAGCCGCGGGCGCGGCGCAGCAGCACCGGCAGCCCCCCAATCACCTGCAGCACGGAGTCATCCAGGGGGCGGGCGATCGGCCGGTTGTGGACCAGGAAGGCATCGGCGATGCCCGCGAGCCGTTGGCGAGCCTCGAGCGGCTCGATGCACAGCGGTTCGCCGCTGCGATTGCCGCTGGTGGCCACCAGCGGCCGGCCGCAACGACGCAGCAGCAGGTGATGCAGCGGCGAAGCCGGCCGCATCACCCCCAGGAGCGGGCTGCCCGGGGCCACCCCGGGCCAGAGCTCCGTCCGCGACGGGCGACGCCGCAGCAGCACGATCGGCGCCGCCCCATCCCGCAACGCGGCCCGTTCGGCGTCATCAATCCAGAGACCGGCCTCGAGCCAGGCCTCGTCGGCCACCAGCAGGGCGAAGGGCTTGGCCGGGCGTTGCTTGCGCTGCCGCAGCCGCGCCACGGCGAGTGGATCGTCGGCAGCCACCAGCAACTGAAAGCCCCCCACCCCCTGCAGGGCCAGGATCCGACCAGCAGCCAACAGCTCACTGGCCAGCCCCAGGGGATCAGCCGGGCGAGCGGGATGGGGCCGCGGATCCGCCCCGCCCTCAAGCTCACCGCACGGCTGGTCGGCCCCGGGCCAGAAGCTCAGGCGCGGCCCACAACGGGGACAGCTGAGTGTTTCGGCATGGAAACGGCGATCGCTCGGATCATCGAACTCCCGCTGGCAGGCCGCGCACAGGGGGAAGCCGGCCAGGGTGGTGTGGGCCCGCAGGTAGGGCCGGGCCACGGCAATGCTGTAGCGGGGCCCGCAGCGGGCACAGCTGATGAAGGGATCGCCAAAGCGCCGGCTGCCGGGATCCGCCAGCTCCGCCAGGCAAGCGGCGCAGGGGGCGCGATCGGCCGCCAGGGTCGGCGCCACCAGGCCCACTCCCAGCGCCTGCGGCGGGCTGGCCCCGATCCGCACCCCCGCGACCCCGGGCAGAAGGGCCGGCCCCCATTGGGGCAGGAGAGGCTCAAGCCGGGCCGGAGAGGGCAACTCGGCGGCCAAGCGCCGCAGAAAGCACTCCAGCTGCGGGCGCGGGCCGGCCAGGTCCACCGACACCCCCTCCCAGCCGTTGCACAGCTCGCCGGTGAGCCCCAGCTCCGTGGCCAGCCGCTGCACCCAGGGACGGAAGCCGACGCCCTGCACCACGCCGCGGCAGAGCAGCCGCAGGCGAACGGCCGTGGCACTCACAGCAGCAGGGGCGGGACCGCTGCGAGGGGCAACGGCAAGAGCGCCGCCAGCAAGGCCTCGATGCCGGCACCAGTGCGAGCCGAGCACTCGAACACCCGGGCCTGCGGTGCCACGGTGGCAATTGCCCGCAGGGCCTGGGGCCGGTCGAACGCCACGGCTGCAGCCAAATCGATCTTGCTGATCACCACCAGATCGGCGGAGTGGAACAGGGCGGGATATTTGAGCGGCTTGTCCTCACCCTCGCCGGCCGCCAACAGCACCAGGCGGAGGCTTTCACCCAGGTCGTAGGCGGCGGGGCAGACGAGATTGCCGACATTTTCGATCAGCAGCAGCTCCAGCGCCGCCAGGGGCTGGCCCTGGGCCTCGAGGGCATCGACGGCCCGCTGCACCATCGCCGCCTCCAGATGGCAGGCCTGGCCGGTGGTGATCTGCACCGCCGGCAGGCCGGCGGCCCGCAGGCGGCGAGCGTCGTTGTCGGTGGCCAGATCGCCGACGATCACCGCCATCGCTACCCGGGATGAGCGGGCCAGCTGCTCCAGCAGGGCCGTCTTGCCGGACCCGGGCGAGGAGAGCAGGTTCACCACCCTCACCCCCGCCGCCGCAAAGCGCTGGCGGTTGACGGCGGCCTGGGCGTCGTTATGGGCCAGCAGACGCTCCGTCAGCGTCAGCAGCCGGGGTTGCAATGGCAACGGGGAAGGCAACGGCACAGCAGCCTCGGCGGTCTGATGATCGCCGTATGCAGAGACGTGCTGAGAGAGGTGCTGATCATCCCCGTGGAGAGACACCTCCTGTGGCAAGAGCTGGTGTTGAGCAAGCTCCTGTTGCGGATGATCGTCATGCGGATGGTCGTGGGGCGGATGGTCGTGCCACGAATCAATATGGGGAAGATGGTGATGATCAAGGCGATCCGGTTCGGGACGAGCGCTGATCCCGGTAACCACCACAGCCTCGGGATCGCTACGGCCGCAGTTGCAATCCACACACATGGCGATTCCGTTCCAGACGGCGGTCCCTGGCTGGGATCCTCCGACTTCGACGCTAGCGTCGCTTGCGTCTGCCGGCCTGCCAGAAGCCAACCCCATGGCCCCATCCCTCGACAATGCCGTTCAGGCCCCCTACGCCGCCTGCAACCAGATGTTTCGCGGAGATCTCTCCGTTGTCGAGGCGATCTGGTCCGAGCGCGATCACATCAGCTTTCGCCAGGAGCAGGGCCAGTGGCGCGCCGTGCACCACCACACGGGCGGCTTCAGCTGAAGCCGCCACCCGCCGGCACAGCAAGCCGGTACAGCAACCCGACGTTCCAGGCCCGGCCGCCGTGCCGTCGGAGGCCATGCCAGGAGCGGGCCGTTCAGACCAGCTCCAGCGCCGCCAGCTCCAGCTCCCGTCCCTGGAGCAGCTCGCCGCTGATCGTGCCGCAGTCCGGGCAGACGCAGATCCCATCCGCCGCCGCAAACGGGACCCCGCAGGGGTTGCAGAAGCAGCGAGCGGCCACCAGCTCCAGGTGCAGAAGGCTGCCGGCAGCGATCGTGTCCGCCATCACCACCTCGTGGGCAAAGCGCAGGGCCTCGGGGTCGACCCCCGCCAGGGCGCCGATCCGCAGGCTGATGGCGGTGATGCGACTGGCACCATGGCGCTCGGCCTGGGCCAGCGCCAGCTCCCGCACCCGATCCAGCAGGCTGAGCTCATGCATCGCTCGGCACCAGCCACTGCCTGAGCAGGCGCCGGGCCCGCGGTAGCTGGCGGCGCAGGCCGGGCGACAGCTTGGTGCCATGGGCGAAATCGCGGGCTGGCAGCAGCAGCTCCTGGGCCACGGGCTGGGCTCCATAGAGGGCGGCCGTCAGGGCGAGCAGCTCCGCCGGCTCCAGCTGATGGCTGGAGCCTGGCCCACCGGCCCCTGGGACGACGGCGCGCAGCCAGGGCTGGGTCCGCCCAGGCTCCAGCAGCCCCGGCGGGACCTGCCAGGCGTCCACAAACAGCACCCGCTCCACCATCGCCAGCTCGGCCGCCAGCTCGGGCGTGAGCTGGTGCACAGCGAGGCCGCCCAGCTCCTCGGCCAACTGCCAGCCAACGCCATCGTCGCTGCGCAACGGATTGCCGATGCCGATCAGCAGCGAGCGGGCCGGTGGCGCGGCCCCCGGCGCCAGCCGCAGCTCCTGCGGTGTCCGAGGATCCGCCAAAGCGCACGGCGTGCCTGCAGCCCGAGACGCTGCTGTCTGGACCAGAGTCGTCGGGGCCAGAGCTGTGGGGACCGCTGGCGTCGGTGCAGGGATCGAGCTCGGCCCGGGGCCACTCATCCGCGGCAACGCTCGGCCAGCACCCGGCCATCGGCCGCCACCAGGCTGATCGCCAGCGGCATCTGGCCGGCCGCATGGGTGCTGCAGGAGAGGCAGGGGTCAAAGCAGCGGATGCCCGCCTCCAGCCGGTTGAGCAGAGCTTCGGGAATCTCCACCCCCGCCGGCACCGGATCGGGGATGTAGGCGCGGGCGATCTGATGCACGGTGCGATTCATCGCCAGGTTGTTCTGGCCGGTGGCGATGATCAGGTTCACCTTGGTGAGCAAACCGTCGTCGTCGACGCGGTAGTGGTGGAACAGGGTGCCCCGCGGCGCCTCACTCACCCCCACGGCCTCGTTGCGATTAAGGCTGGCATGGCTACGCACCCGAGCACTCATCAGCTCCGGATCCTCGACAAGGGTGGCGATCGCCTCCAGGCAGGCGACGATCTCCACCAACCGCGCATGGTGATAGGCGAAACTCGAGATGGCCACCTGGCCGCTGCGCTGGCGGAATTCCGTCAGCTCCCGATCGGCCCAGGGGCTGCCGATGCGATCGCAGACATTGAGCCGCGCCAGGGGCCCCACCCGGTACATGCCGTCGGGATAGCCAAGCGGCCGGTAGTAGGGGAACTTCAGGTAACTCCAGGGCTCCACCGCCTCCGCCAGAAAGCTGGCGTAGTCGTCCTCCCGCAGACCATCGGCCACGATCGTGCCGTCACTGGCGCGGAAGCGCAGCTGGCCATCGAGGTGCTCCCACAACCCTTCCGGCGTCACCAGGCCCATGAACAGGCTGGGGAAGGAGCCGAACAGGCGCTGCTCCTGCTGCAGGGGCCCATCGAGCAGGCGCTTGTGCAGCTCCAGGGCCAGGCGGATCGTCGCCTGCGCCTCGGGCAAGCGGGCCAGAATCCAGTCCCGCGCCTCGGCACGCAGCGGCGAACGCACCCCACCGGGCACCGCCCAGGCGGCATGGATCTTGCGACCACCGAGTAGCTCCAGAATCTGCTGACCGAACTGGCGCAGACGGATGCCGGCGCGGGCCAGCTCCGGATCGGCCGCCATCAGCCCGAAGATGTTGCGGCGAGCCGGATCGCTCTCCCAGCCCAGCAGAAAATCGGGACTGCTGAGGTGAAAGAACGAGAGGGCGTGGCTCTGGGTGATCTGGGCCAGGTTGAGCAGGCGCCGCAGCTTCACAGCCGCCGGTGGAATCGCCACCGCCAGCAACTTGTCGCCGGTCTTGGCGGCCGCCAGCAGATGGCTCACCGGGCAGATGCCGCAGATGCGGGCGGTGATGCCGGCCATCTCGGTGAACGGCCGCCCTTCGCAGAAGGTTTCGAAGCCGCGGTACTCCACCACATGGAAACGGCTGTCGACGAGATGGCCGTCATCGTCGAGCTGCAGGGTGATCTTGGCGTGACCCTCAATCCGGGTGACCGGATCAATGACAATGGTGCGCGCCATCAGCCGAACCTCAACATCGACGACCCTTCGATGCGGGGCCTCTGCCCCACCAGCAGCGGTGCGATTGCGGCACGGATGCGCTCGGCCGAAGGCGGACAGCCCGGCAGATACAGATCCACTGGGATCACCTCGTGCAACGGCAGCACCTTGGGCAGCAGCTCCGGCACGATGCCGGGGGCAAACGGCAGTTGGCCACTGGCGTCGGCCAGCTCCAGATAGCCCCGCTCCAGCACCGTGCGGGCACTGTCGCGGCCCGGGGCACTGCAGAGATTGCGCAGGCCGGGCACATTGGCGCTGATGGCACAGTCGCCGAAGGAGATCACCAGAGCCGTGCGCTGCCGCAGGGTGAGGGCCAGCTGCAGGTTGTCGACATTGGCCACCGCCCCTTCCACGAGGCAAACATCCACCTGCTCGGGATAGATCTTGGTGTCGCTCGCCACCGGCGAGTAGACGATGTCCACCGCTGCGGCGAGTTCAAACAGAAACTCGTCGAGATCCAGAAACGACATGTGACAGCCGGAACAGCCCGCCAGCCAGACCGTCGCCAGCCGCAGCCTGGGCCGGGCCTGAGCGGGATCCTGAGCAGGGGTGGCAGCGATCATCATGGGGTCCATTGGCGCTGCTCCCGGGCCCGCCGCAGCTGGCCGGCCCGCTCGGGATGGGGATGCTTTTCTGCTGTGGTGTCTTCCTTGGCATACAGGGCGCCGGTGGGGCAGACGTCGACACACTTGCCGCAGGAGGTGCAGGCGTCCACCTCGCCCCAGTGCTGGTCGAGGCCGGCGACGATGCGGCAATCGCTACCGCGCTCAGCCACATCCCAGACATGGGCGCCCTCGATCTGATCGCAGACCCGCACGCAACGGGTGCAGAGGATGCAGCGGTTGTGGTCGAGGCTGAAGCGCGGATGGGAGGCATCCACCGCGCGCTGGGGGTATTGGTAAGGGAAGCGGGAATGGTCCATGCCCACGGCCACCGCCACGTCCTGCAGCTCGCAGGTGCCATTGGCAACGCAGAAGGCACACACATGGTTGCCTTCTGCGAAGAACAGCTCCACCGCCATGCGCCGATAGCCCTGCAGCTGGGCCGTATCGGTGCGAATCACCTGGCCTTCGCTGGCCTCGCTGGCACAGGCCGGCAACAGCCGCTGGCTGCCCTCCAGCTCCACCAGGCAGAGGCGACAGGCCCCCACCGGCTCGAGGCCCTCGAGATCGCAGAGGGTGGGCACCGACAGCCCCGCCGCCCGGATCGCCTGCAGTAGGGTCGATCCGGCCGGTACCGCCACATCCCGCCCATCCACCTGCAGGGTGATGACACTCATGACCCCGGCCCCAGCGCCGCGATGTACTCCTGGCGGAAATGGCGCAGGGTGCTGAGCACCGGATTCGGCGCCGCCTGCCCCAGCCCGCAGAGGCTGGTGGCCTTCACCATGGTGCAGAGGGCTTCCAGCGCCTCGAGATCCGCGGCCGTGGCCCGCTGCGCCACGAAGCGATCCAGCAGGGCCAGCAACTGCACGGTGCCGGCCCGACAGGGCACGCACTTGCCACAGCTCTCGTTGACGCTGAAGGCCATGAAATGGCGTGCCACCTCCGGCATCGCCGTGCCCTGGCCCATCACCACCATGCCGCCGGAGCCCATCATCGAACCAAGAGCCAGCAGGCTCTCGAAATCGACGGGGGTATCGAACAGAGCGGCGGGGATGCAGCCCCCCGAAGGCCCGCCGGTCTGCACCGCCTTCACGGCGCCGCCATCGGGGTCGCCGCCGCCCATGGTTTCCACCACCGTGCGCAAACTGGTGCCCATCGGCACTTCCACCAGGCCGGTGTGGCGAATCGCCCCCGAGAGGCTGAACACCTTGGTGCCGCGGCTGCCCTCGCTGCCGATGGCGGCATACCAATCCCCCCCCTGCCGCAGGATCACGGGCACGGCCGCCAAGGTTTCCACGTTGTTGATCAGGGTCGGCGCCCCCCACAGGCCCGCCTGGGCCGGATAGGGCGGCCGAGTGCGGGGTATGCCGCGCTGGCCCTGGATCGAATGCAGCAGGGCCGTCTCCTCGCCGCAGACATAGGCCCCGGCCCCCACCCGCACCTCAAGCTCAAGCGCAAAGGCCGTGCCGGCGATGCTCGAGCCCAGCAGCCCCTGCTGACGGGCCTGCTGCAGGGCCAGCCGCAGGCGCTCGATCGCCAGCGGGTACTCGGCCCGCACGTAGAGATAGCCGTGATCGGCCCCCACGGCGTAGGCGGCGATCGCCATGCCCTCCAGCAGCCGATGGGGATCGCCCTCGAGCACGCTGCGATCCATGAAGGCACCGGGATCGCCCTCATCGGCATTGCACACCACGTAGCGCCGGCCTGGCGGCTGCAGGGCCACGGTGTCCCACTTGAGGCCGGTGGGATAGCCGCCGCCGCCCCGCCCCCGCAGGCCACTGCGGCGCACCTGCTCGCGCACCTGCTCGGGGCTCAGCTCGTGCAGCACGCGTCGCAACTGGGCGTAACTGCCATGGGCGAGGGCATCTTCGATGCACTCGGGATCGACGATGCCGCAGCCCTCCAGCACCAGGGGCCGCTGCAGCCGGAAAAAGGGTTGCTCGAGATCAAGCTGATGGCCGGCCAGGGCAGGGTCCGCCGCCAGCGGGATCGGCGCCACCCCGCGAACCTGGGCCACCAGCGCCGCGGCCGCCGCTGGCGTCAGCCCCCCGAACAGCCGGGTGCCTTCAGGACCATCCCAGGCCAGCAGCGGCCCCTCACCGCAGAGCCGCAGACAGCCGACCGAACGCACCTCCAGGGGTTCCGGCGCGGCGGACGCCCCAGCAGAGATGTCGCCTGCGGCCGCGGCCGCCCGCAAGGCGGCGAGCAACGGCCCGGCGCCCGCACTGCGGCAACCACTGGCAGCGCAGCAGCGCAGCCGGGGCCGTTCGCAAGGGGGAAGGGCCACCATCAGCGCGTCTCCACGCCAGCGGGCAGGCCCAGGCTGGTGAGCCAGCGATCGAGGGCTTTGGGCTGATCGACCAGCGGAGCGCTGAACAGCACACCATCCAGTACCAGCACCGGGGCCTGGCCGCAGGCGCCGATGCAGCTCAGCTGCTCCAGGGCCCAGGCGCCATCGTCACGGGTCTGATTCAGCGCCAACCCCAATCGCCGCTGCAGGCCCGCCGCCAACCGTCCGCCGCCGCGCACGAAACAGGCCGTGCCCAGGCAGACAGCGCAGCGATGGGTGGCCGGGGCCTGGAGTCGAAACAGGTGGTAGAAGCTGGCCACGCCGTAGACCCGGCTCAGGGGCAGCCGCAGCGCCCGCGCCACCTGCAGCAACGCCGGCTTCGGCAGATAGCCGTGGATCTCCTGCACCTGATGCAGCACTTCAATCAGGCCATCGCCCTGGCAGCCCTGGCGGCGGATCAGCCGGGCGATGCGCTCATCGCCGTCGCAGGGACCCGGGCCGGGCTGGGGATGGAGCTGGGGTACGGCTCCAGGAGCAGGAACAGGGGTGGCCGCCGACATGAGCCCTCGCGGTCCTCTTCCCTTGTTAGCCAGTCCGGGCCCATTCGGCCGCGGCCGGCCACGCCGTCGTGACGAATCAGCATCTCGAAGCAGCGACGGCGGGTCTGTCCAGACCGGGGCGGCCACCCGGCCTGGACAGACGGAAAATCAATGGGGGCAGGGGGACTTGAACCCCCACAACGTCGCCGTCTGCGCATTTTAAGTGCGCTGCGTCTACCACTTCCGCCATGCCCCCACCAAGTCATCCTAGATTTATGCACCGTTGGCTTTGCGCGCCGTGCCGCTGTCCGGGTTGTTGAGCACCATCGCCACGGCACTTCCGTTCAACCTGCCGTTCCAGCTCTCGGGTGAAACCCTGCTGGTGCTGGCCTTGTATGCCGTCCTGGCCGGCGCCTATCTGGTGGTGATCCCCCTGGCCCTCTACTGGTGGCTGG
Source organism: Synechococcus sp. UW140 (assembly GCA_945872185.1). Classification (GTDB taxonomy): domain Bacteria; phylum Cyanobacteriota; class Cyanobacteriia; order PCC-6307; family Cyanobiaceae; genus Cyanobium. Next base: position 10,419 of record CAMBZX010000011.1, read on the forward strand.
TGAAGCGCTGGACCGTGATGGGCAAGCTCGAGCGCACGGGGGTTTACGGCCTGGTTTTCCTCTTCTTCCCAGGCCTGATCCTGTTTGCCCCCTTCCTGAACTTGCGCATGGCCGGCCAGGGAGCCTCGAGGGCATGACCCGCAAAGGAGCGATCCTGCTGGGCCTGGCCATTTTCGCCCTGGGAGGGCTGGGCTACCTGGGCTTCCAGGCCAGCGGCCTGGAGGGGTTTGGCCCGGGTATCGCCGCCTCGGCGATCCTGATGCTGTTGGTGGTGGGCTGGACGAGCAGCTATCTGCTGCGGGTCATCACCGGCAAGATGACCTACATGGAGCAACGGCGCACCTACCGCAGCGCCTACGACGCCATCACTGACGAGGCCCTACAGGCCAAGTTCGACGCCCTCAGCCCCGAGGAGCAGAGGCGGCTGCTGGCCGAAGTCGGCCAGATCCAGGCGGATGCCGAGATGTGAGGCCAGTCGATCCGGCGATTTTGGCCGGCTGAGCCCGACTCCCAGCCCTCGGTCCATCGCTCTGGGTTGCCGCTGGCGCCACCGGGCCGACCACGGATCCAACCAGAGCGGGCCAGCAGATCAGCAAGCCAGCGGCCTGGGGCTAGGCCCGGCCCCTGCCCCGTAGGCTCGGAGCCAACGCCAGCCTGCACGCGCCAATGAGCGCCGCCATCCCCAACCCCACCCTTGCCGGCACCGCCGCCACCAGCCCCACCGCGATCGAGCGACGCTTCAGGGCCCTGAAGCAGGAGCGTCGCTGCGCACTGATGCCGTTTCTGATGGCGGGGGACGCCGACCTCGCCACCACCCGGGCGACGCTGCTAGCCCTGCAGCAAGCCGGCGCCGATCTGATCGAACTGGGGATTCCCTACAGCGATCCGCTCGCCGATGGGCCGGTGATCCAGGCTGCAGCCAGCCGCGCCCTGAAGGCCGGCACCACGCCGGGCGCTGTGCTGGCGATGCTGGCCAGTCTGGCCGGCGAACTCCTGATCCCAGTGGTGCTGTTCACCTACAGCAATCCCCTGCTCAATCGCGGCATGGAGACCTTCTGCCGCGATGCCGCCGCCGCCGGCGCCGCCGGTCTGGTGGTGCCGGATCTGCCCCTGGAAGAAGCCGAGAAGCTGTCGCCGATCGCGGCGGCGGCCGGGCTGGATCTGATCCTGCTGGTGGCACCCACCACGCCGGCTGAGCGGATGGCTCGCATCCATCACACCAGCCGCGGCTTCACCTATCTGGTGAGTGTCACCGGGGTCACTGGGGTGCGCACCAATCTGGAATCGCGGGTGGAACCTTTGGTGCAGCAACTCAAGGGGCAGGGTCCCACCCCCGTGGCCGTGGGCTTCGGCATCTCCGGGCCTGCCCAGGCCCGTCAGGTGCGCGACTGGGGTGCCGATGGCGCCATCGTCGGCAGTGCCCTGGTGACCGTGATGGCGCAGGCCCACGCGGCCGGCCAACCGGTGGCCGCCGCCGCCGGCCGCTTCTGCGCCGAGCTGCGCAGCGCCCTCGACGCCTGAGCGGCGGCCCGCGGCCGGATTGATCAGTTGGCCAGAAGAGTGGGCGAGACAAGTGGGCGAGACGCCATGGCCTAGGCGGTTGACGCTGTCAGGTCCAGGAGCCGCCGCCGCTGCGGTCCCGAGGTTGGCGTGCCGCCAACGCAGTGGTCCCCTCAAGACATCGCGAGTGCGGCTTGGCGCCGGCCCTCAAAGACGCTCACCCTGCCGCTGACTGGAGGCGGGCCCCTGCCGATCCGCACCCGGGGCCCAGTGGCGCACGACAAAAGACTGGCCCGGGGCCGGTGGCGTCGGCTGTTCGATCGTGCTGCGCCAACCGCTGGCCCAGTCGATCACCAGGTGGCCCGCCTCCTGGCGCCAGGACCCCGCTGCAATCGTGTCGATCGAGTTGATCGCCCGGCCACTGGAGAGCAGGCTGGCGAGATAGGGCGGCTGATCCGCTTGGGTGGGGGCAAAGCGATAGACACCGACCCAGCCCGCCTCGACCCCACTCAGCCGCACCGCCTTGCCGGTGTTGGTCGGCGGTTCATCGCGATTGCGACCGGGAGCCCACGACCACTGAATCGGTCCCCCTGGTGCCACCAGGATCGTGTCGGTCCAGCCATCGTCGTAATCGATCCGCACCCCGTTGCCCCAGCCCTTCCAGTGGCCCAGCTCCATCAGCTCCCCTGCTGTCATCGTGCCGGCAGCCAGGGGACGAGGCCCCTGGCTGCCCGTGGCCGAGAGGGCACTGCCATCGGGCCGCAGCAGCAGGTTGAACAGCAGGTTGTCGTTGTCGGTGAGGGCCCAGGTGCCGAGCAGGCGGCGCGGATCGGGCTCGGCGCTGCCGATCGGCACGGGGCGGGGCGCGGCCCACGCCTGGTACACAGGCCCGCAGGCGGTCAGCAGGGCGAGCAGCCCCAGGGGAAGCAAGCGCAGAACCGGACCCATCCCATCAGTGCAACCATCTCCATCATGGAGAATTTCGGCGCCATCATGGAAAACTCTGGCTCGATCTTGGAAAACTCCGGCCCCTGAATCAACTGTTCTGTAGACGCAGGGTCAGGATGGGGTTCACTATGACGGGCTGAACCGGGCCTGCACCATGAGCGACACCCCCATTCACGACCCCATCGATCAGCTCGAACGCGAGCAGTTGTTTGCCTTCCTGGGTCGCATCCAGCAGGAGCCGCCCCTGCGCGAGCAGCTGAACCTGGTTCAGACCGCCATGGAGGTCAGTGAGATCGCCAAGGCCGTTGGCCATACGTTCCGGGCCGAAACCTTGATCAACGTCTTTCAGCTCTGCAACGAACAGCCCTACGCCCGCGAAGGGCTGATGGACGAAAAGTTGATCCGCGTCTACCTGCGGCGCGAGTCGCTCACCTGAGCAGCGCTCCACCCTTCCCACCATGAAATTCGTCCTCTGGGGCACCTACTGCGCCAACGCCCTCGAGCGGCGCACTCCCTACCGGCAGGAGCATCTCGAAGGTCTGCAAGTCCAGAAGGAGGCTGGCCTGCTGCTCACCCTCGGCCCCACCGCAGACAGCACCCAGGTCTTCGGGATTTATGAGGCCGAGAGCCAGGAGCAAGTGGAGGCGTTGCTCCACAACGACATCTACTGGCGCCAGGGGATCTGGACCGAAGTGCGGGTCTATCCCTGGATTCAGGCGTTCTGAAAGCCCCCTGCTCCCAGCAAGTCTGCGGCCAATCCAGCCCTGGGACTGGCAGCTGGCGCCGGCGCGGCGGCTCCGAACCCCTGGCCCCCTGCCGCTCCAGCTCTTCCACGCCAGGGCTTCCGCGCCATAGTTCCAAGCCAACCCTGTCGCCAGGACCTGCAGACCTCAGAGGCCCGGCTGCCGGACCAGATTGTTCAGGCTGATGGATCAGGCTGACTGGTCAGGCTGATGGATCAGGCCTTGTCATCAGGCCGAGCGATCAGGCCTGCGGCCAGCCGGCCTGGGCCTGAGACCACACCCATTGCCCCACCGCCTCGGCACCACCTTCGCCCAGAACCTTGGCATAGCCAGACATCTGGCCGAGGCCTGCGGCGGCGATCCGGCTGATGGCCTCGGGACTGGCCAGCTGCTGGCGCTCCAGCGCGGCCAGGCGCAGCGTTTTGCCGCGGCGCAGAATATTGCCGCCCCCGGCATGGCAGCCCACACAGTGGGCAGAAAACAGCGCCGCGCCGCGCTCCGCTTCCCCGCTCAGCAGCGCCTCTCCCCACACAGGCGCTGGCCAGCCCATCGCCAGCAGCAGCAGGGCCGACAGGGCCAGGCCGGCCAGCAGCTTGAGGAAACGTGGCACAGGCCCAGGGCGGAGAGCGCCCCCATCCTTACGGCTGCGCCGCAAAATGGAGAGCTGCCGCTGCGGGCGAGGTCGGTGCTTCGTCAACTGACGCTCGAGGATGAACCCCAGCTGATCAGCGTCTACCGCGACGCCGTGCTCAGCCAGGCCCCAGGCCTGTACGAGCACGCCCAGATCGAAGCCTGGGCCCACCACGCCGAACGCCAGCCCGAGGTACGGGAGGCCCTGCGGCGCGGCTATGGACTGGCCAGTTGCGATGCGGACGCTCCGCAGCTGATCGAGGCCTTCGCCCTGCTCGATCCGATCGATCGCCTGTCGCTGCTGTACTGCCGCGGCCGCTCCTGCCGGCAGGGGCGGGGCCGCCAGTTGGTGCAAGCCCTGGAAAAGGAAGCCGAGCGCCACCGTTGCCGGCGCCTGCGCACCGAAGCCAGCCAACTCTCCAGACCCCTGCTGCTGAGCCTGGACTGGCGGATTGAAGCTGAGGAGGAGCTGCTCTTTGCCGGCCAACCCTTCCGCCGCTGGCGGATGATCAAAGACCTGCCCTGACCGACCCCAGCGCTGCCATGGCCGAGGCCCAGCTGCAAGCCTTTCTTGAAAAGGTGCGACAACTCAATGCCTTCGTCGCCCGCAGCGAGGCCGATCCGGATCTGCGCGAAGCCCTGCGCCGTTGCTCCCATCACCACGACGTCGTGTCCCTGGCCCAGCAGCAGGGCTTTGAGATCGGCCGGCGCTGGGGGGAGGCCGCGATCGTCCCGACCGGCGACGCCAACCTGCTGGCGGGAGCCTGCCCGCCCCCGGGCCAGGAGCGGCTCGAGACGGTGATCGAAACCAACGGTCTGCGGTTGGAGCGGATTCATTCCTGCCAAGCCTCAAGCCCCGAAGGCTTCTGGTATGACCAGCCCGAACAGGAATGGGTGACGATCCTGCAGGGGAGCGCCCGGATTCGCTTCGCCGATGAGCCAGAGGCCAGGGAACTCAACCGCGGCGACAGCCTGTTGTTCAGTGCCCATCGCCGTCATCGGGTCGAACGGACCGATCCGGACCCTGGAACGATCTGGTTGGCTCTGTACTGGCTCCAGGGTTGAGCCGAGCCGAATGGCGCACCAGCCAGTAGGCCAACGCCAGGGCCAGCACCACAGCGCCGAGACCCACCAACAACAGCGGTTTGTTTTCTGAACCGGGGGGCAACACGATCACCTTGCGCCCCACCGCCGTCATCGCCGTGAGCAGCACCAGATCGATCTGCACCACCCTGCGGCGCAGATAGGAGGTGATGTTCTGCAACACCTCCAGTCCGATCAACAGGGTTAGTAGATCACCGAGCAGGCGGATCAAGGGTTCACCGATCCAGAGGGTGCGGCGCTGCACCAGATCCAGCAGCAACACCCCAACCAGCTGCAGGGCCGCCAACACCAACACCAGCAACAGAGCGCCGGCCACGAGTTTGGCGAGCTGACGCTCCGCCCGATCCACCAGGGCCAGGTAGGCCTCGTCGCTCCGCAGCCGCTTCAGCCAGGTCATCAGTTCTTGAAGGGCTGGTAGCTGGGCTTGGCGGGGGTATCCGAGGGCGGGTTTTCAACCTTGGTGTCACAGGTGACCGAGCCATCGGCAGCGGTGACGCAGTTGACGGGCTTGATCTGGGTGGCGGGGCCCACGTTGCTGCCTGGCTTGAGCATGAAGCTCTCCACCTGAGCCAGGGCAGCTTGGTCCAGCCACGTCAGCGAGGAGCTTGCCGTGATCAACAGCAGGGTGGCGCGGCCGCAGCCCAGGGCACCGCGGTATAGGGCAGGCAGACTGGGCATCGAAACGCTTCGCACAGGGGACTCCACGGGTAACTCTTCCACTCTGGCGAGGGTTGGCTAGGCCTGCTGCTGGCGAATCTCCTCCAGCAGCAGATCCAGCTGACCCAGGGACTCATCAAAGTCGGGGTGGGAGTCGTCGGCCTCGAGGCCCTGATCCTCCCCCTGCCACATCTGTTCAATGCCACAGAGCCGGTCGGCCAGGCCGCTCAGGCCCTCCTGGGCATGGATGCGCTGGAGCTCCTCAATCAGCACGGGCATGCGGATGGAGGGAGCCCTCAGGGCACGACGCAGATCGGCCTGGGTGCGGCCGGTATGACGTAGCCAGTCCTTGAGGAAGGTCTGGAGATCGTCGAGCTGGTCAACACTGAGGGTGGACATCACCGGAGAGAGAGGCAGCGGACAGACATCACTGGTTCGTGGGGAACCAGAGATCCAGTCTGCGCTGTGCCCGCTCCCGAATGTCGGGGGTCAGATGGCGGCTGCAGAGCCCCAACAGGGCCGTGATCGCCACCAGGTCGTCGCTGAAGCCTGCCGCCGGAATGAAATCGGGAATCAGATCCAGCGGCAGCACCAGATAGGTGAGGGCCGCCAAGACGGTGAGCCGCGCCTGCTGAGGTGTGGCGCCATCGATCAGCATCTCAAAGCATTCGATCGCCGGGCGGGCGATCGTGCGGCCGGCACGACGCAGCAGCCTGGCCAGCAGGGTCGCGTCGACGACGGAGGCCTCCACCTCAACAGCGGCGTCCAGAGGTTGGGCAGCAGGGCCCGCGGCTTGGGCAGCGGCCATCGGCGATCTCCTGGTTTGGGGTGCCCCGAACGAGTGGGCTGAACGAAACCACTCTGGGGGTGGCCGCCGGCGCTGAGAAGGGCCGGTTGACCCCACGAAAGGTGAGGGCAACCGACGGCAGGAGCCCGATGGTGCTCAGACCTCGACCAGACCACTCTCCAGGCCCGCCTTGCGCAACTTGCGCAGGGCGCGCTGCACCACCTGACGGCAATACTCGCGGCTGCATTCCAGCTGCCGGGCCACTTCGGCCAGGGTGCGCCATTCATGGCCGCCATCCAGACCGAAACGCAGCATCACCACCGTGCGCTCCTTGGGGGTGAGGTTGGAGCGCTCCAGCAGGGTCCACACCGAGGCGGAACGCTCGGCCAGCTCGGCCCGCTCCATCGGCGGCATCTCCTCACTGGGCAGCAGATCCACCAGCTCGGAGGGATCCGACTTGGAGCGCACGGCCCCCTGCAGGCTGACGGTGACACTGCGCAGCTCGCAGCCGAGCAGCTCCTCCACCTCGGCCAGCGGCAACGCCAGGGCCTGGGCCAGCTCGGCGGGACTGGCGGCATGGCCATGGGCCTGGAGATGGCGCGCCTTGGCGGCCCGCAGCCGCGTGAGCTTCTCGTTGACGTTGACCGGAATCCGAATCGTGCGGCTCTGGGTGGAAAGGGCGCGATTGAGACCCTGGCGAATCCACCAATAGGCATAAGTACTGAAACGATGGCCCCGGGTGGGGTCGAATTTTTCGACGGCGCGGGTGAGGCCGATGGTGCCTTCCTGAATCAGATCGAGCAGATCGAGGCCCTTACCCTGATAACGCTTGGCAAGATTCACAACCAATCGCAAATTAGCGGTGATCATCTGTTGTTTAGCCCGCTCGCCATGGCGCAGGGTGCGGCGCTCCAGGTCGTCATAGACACAGGCTTCACCCAGGCCACCGGCCAGGCTGCAGCGTTCCTGCAGAACCACCATGGCCTGAACTTTGCGGCCGAGGGTGAGTTCCTGTTCGGGTGTTAATAATTGATGCCGACCAATCTCGCCGAGAAAGGCACTCAGGGAACTTGCCATGGATCGGCCGAAGCGCTTTTGAATGAACTTAGGGTTGATTTTCGCCAGCAGATGAACCCACGGAAAGGCTTCAGACTTCGCTTTCTTTCCTGATTTGACCGCAGCCAACACCCAACCAGCCCCTGATTGGGTGAGTCACTGGATTGCGGGTTCGCGAATGACGCTGGATCCGCCACCGCTGCCGCCAGCCAGCCCCTGGGATCGAGCCGGGTCGCTACCTTGACGGGCCCTGCTCCCAGCTCCATGGCCGGCTTTGCCGCCCTCTCTGCCGCCATCCCCAGCGGCATCCTGCCCAGTGCCGGCGTCGCCTATGTGCATTACCTCAGTTTCATGGTCTGCTTCGGCGCCCTGGTGCTGGAACGCCGCCTGATCCAGCCCAATCCGAACCGCCAGGACGCCACCTTGATGGTGATCACCGATGTGGTGTACGGGATCGCCGCTCTGGCCCTGCTGCTCAGCGGCATCGGCCGGGTGCTGCATTTCGGCCAGGGCACCAGCTTCTACACGGAAAATCCGCTCTTCTGGTGGAAGGTGGGCACCTACCTGGCCGTGGGCAGCCTCTCGCTCTATCCCACGGTGACCTACATCCTCTGGGCCATCCCGCTGCGCAAAGGGGAGCTGCCCCAGGTGAGCGAGGCTCTGGCCAACCGGTTGCGCTGGATCCTCAACATCGAGCTGGTGGGCTTCGCCGCCATCCCCTTCCTCGCCACCTTGATGGCCCGTGGTGTGGGCCTGCCCGGCTGATGCAGCCAGGGCGCTGGTTCCCGCGGCGACCCAGGCCTGTCGCCGGCCTGCCGGTATGGCTGGCAGGCCTGAGCCTGCTGCTCACCGCCCCAGCCGGGGCGATCACAGGCCCGCCTGGCGAGGCCCCTGGCCCCCGACCCAGCCCTCAACCAGGCAGGACACAATCAGCCTGTGCCGTCGCCAGCAGCAGCCGGCCGATTCCCCTGCCCGCCGGAGCGCTGCTGCTCGCGCCAGACGTCGGTGCCGACGCCGAACATCCCCGCGGCGACTACCGCCAACGCTTGAGCCGCACCGCCCTCGGCTGGCCCCGACTCGATCGCTGGTGCGTCTGGTTGGAACCGGTCGGCAGCGCCGGCCCCGCCGCCCTCTGGGAGCAGCGCTGGTGGCAGGCCACACGCCAGGCGCTGCTGCACTGGCAGGCGCTGCTGCCGATCGAACTGGTGGCCGATCCGGCCGCCGCCCAGATCCGTCTGCACCGGCGCCGGCCCCCACGCCAGTACGGCGCCGATGGTCGTCTGCGGGCCAGCCATGGGCGCGCCACCCTGCAGCTGCTGGAGGTGATCCGCGACGGATCGCCGCGGCTGGAGCCGAGCGTGGAGGTGCTGCTGAGCCCGGGGCAAGGGCCCCAGGCCAGCGAGGCCACCGCCTTGCACGAACTCGGCCATGCCTTCGGGCTCTGGGGTCACAGCGAGCAGGCTGCCGACGCCATGGCCGCCGTGCCAGGAGCCGTACCGGTGCTGGCGCTGAGCCCCCGGGATCGGGCCACCGTGCGCTGGCTCTATGGCCAGCCGACGCCGTTCGGCCAGCAGCCGTAGCCGGCAGCTCAGGAGCGAGCCGAGCGGGTGTGGGGAGCCACGAGCAAGGCCAGCAGAAACCCCAACAGCTGCACCACCACCACACTCGGGCCCGACGGCAGATCGAAGGCGCCGGAGGCCAGCAGCCCCAGCACCGCACAGCCCGCCCCCAGCAGGGCCGCCACCAGCACATAGGTGCTGAAGCCACGGCTGACCAGCCGGGAAGCACAGGCGGGGATCACCACGAAGGCACTGATCAACAGCACCCCCACCGCCTTGATCGAAATCGCCACCACCACCGCCAGCACAACGATGAACATCAGCCGATGCCAGCCGGCCGCCACCCCGCGCGAGATCGCCAGGGGTTCGTCGATGGTGAGCAGAATCTGGCTGCGGCGACTGAGCAGCAGATAGCCGCCGGCACCGAGCAACAGCAGCAGGATCACGCCGAGATCCAGCCAGGAAACGCCGAGGATGTCGCCGAAGAGCAGTTGCTGAATGCCGCCCTTGTAGCTGCGCACCCGGCTGAGCAGCAGCACCGCCAGCGCCAGCGACGAGGAATAGACGATGTTGAGCAGGGCGTCGGTGGGCAGTTGGCTGCGCCCGGCCAGATGGTTGACCCCGAGGGCAAACAGCACGGCGAAGGGAATCAGCACCAGGGTGGGATTCAGGCCGAGCAGGATGCCGAGGCTGATGCCCAGCAGGGCGGAATGGCCGAGGGCATCGCTGAAAAAAGAAAGCTGACGCAGCACGGCGAAACTGCCGAGCAGCCCGCCCAGCAGGCCGGTGAGCAGGCCGGCCAGCAGGGCCCGCTGCATGAACGGCAGCGCCAGCAGTTGGGCCAGATGGGCCGGATCAAAGCCTGACTCCAACATCAACTCCTGCTGGCGCCGGGATGGTGATGGTGGTAGGCCACCCAGCCGCGGCCATAGAGGCGCTCCAGCTGGGCGGGGCTGAGGGCGTGATCGGGCGTGCCAGAACAGCGCAGGCTGCGATTGAGGCAGAGCACACCACTGCAGGTGCGGCGTACCATCTCGAGGTCATGGGACACCTGCAGGATCGTCCAGCCCTCACTGCGGCGCAGGTCGAACAGCAGGCTGTGGAACTGCTCGGCCGCCTGGGCATCGAGGCCCGCCTGGGCCTCATCCAGCACCAGCAGCCGGCGCGGCCGCACCACGCAGAAGGCCAGCAGGACGCGCTTGAGCTGGCCGGTGGAAAGATCGCTGACCAACCGTTTCGCCAGCGCTTCGCCACCCACCTTGGCCAGGGCCAGGGTCACGGCAGCGCCGCGGGCTCGCCGGCCGCGCCAGGGCAGGGCCAGACCGGCCCGATCCCAGCCCAGACCGACGAACTCCGCCACGCTGAGCGGAAAGCGACCCTGCAAGGCGATGCTCTGGGGCAGATAGGCCACCTGGTCGCGCACGGCCGCCGGCAACTGGCCGCGGGCGCCGAGGGCGTGACCCAGCAGCCTCACCTGACCGGCGCGGCGCGGCAGCACCCCGAGGATCGCCTGCACCAGGGTGCTCTTGCCGGCCCCGTTGGGGCCCACCAGGGCCGTATCCGATTCGGCCTCGAGAATGAAACTGACGTCTTCCACCACCGTGCTGCCCTCACGGCCAATGGTGAGGTGGCTGACTTCGAGAATCATTTCCGCCATCGTTTCACCCTACCGAGGGATGGCCTGTTGTCAGCCACAGGACGCCTCACCGCCCCAGGGCCTGGAGCAGCTGCTGGCCATTGCGGCGCATGGTGCTCAGGTAATAGGACGAAGCCAGGGTGGGATCGGCGGGGGCGGTTTCCAGTGGATCGAAGCTCACCAAGGGCAGGCCCAGGTCTGTGGCCAGGGCGACGAACGCCTTGCTGCTGGCCTGGGGTTCGCTCACCAGGGCCCGGGCCCGGCTTTGCCTGGCCCGCCGGCTGAAGCGCTCGAGATCGGCCGCCGACGGTGTCTGATCGGGATCGTCGACCAGGGCCTCATTCAGCAATTGATAGCGCTGGGCGAAGTAAGGCCCGATGGAGTGGAAGGCCAACAGGGGTTGGCCGGCATGGGGCGCGAACTGCCGGGCCAGATCGCGATCGAGCCGATCGAGCTCCGCCAGGAAGGTGGCGGCATTGGCGCGGTACCGCGAACGGCAGGCCGGATCGGCCGCGATCAGACCATCGCGGATTGTCGTCACCTGCTGGGCCGCCCGACGGGGATCGAGCCAGATGTGCGGATTGACGGGGCCGTGCTGGCTGGCATGGCCGGCTTCAGAGGCGTGGTCGTGATCGTGATCGCCGCCGGGCGCCGCAGTCGGGTTGGCGATGGGGACGACACCACGACTGCTGTCAATCCGCCGCAACCCGGTGTTGCCCGAGGCGTCTACCAATTTGTCGAGATGGCTCTCCAGCCCGAGGCCATTGATCACCACCACATCGGCCTGGCTCAGCCGGGCCAGATCGGCGGGTGTGGCCTGCCAGTCGTGGGGGCCGAGATTGGCGGGCACCAAGGAGTCCACCTGGGCACAGCCGGCGGCCACGGCCCGGGTGAACAGGGCGACCGGCAACACACTGGCCATCACCTGCAGCGGCTGGGAGCCAGCGGCACGCGGCCGTGGGGCAGGGGACTTGGCGACACAACCCAACAGCAGCAGCGAGCTCAGCCCAGACCCAATCAACACCCGGCCCAACCGCAAACCCAAGCCCCTGGCGGTCACCAACGCCGGCGCCCCAACCACAGCCCCAGACGCAGTCCCAGCCCCAGACAGGAACACCCTCGACCCGAGCATCACAGCAGATCATTGGGAATGGTTCTCATTCTATGCCTGCGGGTCGCTGCTCGCCGCTGCGGAGAGGCCTTGCATACGATCCAGGCCAGTACGTGCCGCCCCACCATGCGCATCGCCGTGACGGGCGCCTCCGGCAAGACCGGCTGGCGCGTGGTGCAGGAAGCCCTGGGTCGGGGTCTGGAGGTGACGGCCATCCTGCGGCCCAGCTCGATCGCACCCGATGGGCTGCGCGGGGCCCAAATCGAACGCCTTGAGTTGCAGGACACTGCCGCCCTGCAGCGGGCCCTGCAGGGCTGCGAGGCCCTGGTGATCGCCACCGGCGCCCGCCCCTCGATCGATCTGCTCGGCCCTTTGAAAGTGGATGCCCTGGCGATCCGGTCCCAGGCACAGGCGGCCCGGGCCGCCGGGGTGAAGCGGGTGGTGCTGGTGACCTCCCTCTGCAGTGGCCGCCTGCTGCATCCGCTCAACCTGTTCGGCCTGATCCTGGTGTGGAAAGGCCTGGGTGAACGCTGGCTGGCCGAGAGCGGCCTCGACTGGACGGTGATCCGGCCCGGCGGCCTCAAGGAAAACGAAGCGGATCTGGAGGCGGAAGCCATCGTGTTCAGCGGACCTGATCAGCAGGAGAGCAACAGCATTCCCCGCCGCCTCGTGGCCCGGGTCTGCCTCGACGCGCTGCAGAACCCCGCAGCCAGCCAGCGGATCATTGAAATCACCAGCAGCCGCACCCAGGCGCCTGGGACTCTGGCCCCTGGGACTCTGGCCTCTGGGACCCTGGCGGACTGGCTGGCCAGCTGAATCCGGAGATCTGCCGGCCATGTCGCCGCCGCCGCAGCGCCCCCGAAGACGCAGGACCACCCTCGGGCTGGCGCTGATGGCGCTGGTGGCCGCTGGGGCGGGCCTCCAGGCCTGGCGCTGGTTCCCCAGTCCGCTGAATCCGGGGTTGCGTAGCCCCAGCAGGCCCAGTGCCCACGCCCGCCTGCCAGCCACCACTCCTGCCAGGCCCGCGGGCAGCGGCAGCCCTGGGGCGATCGATCCCAACCTGCCCCTGTACAACGGCGCCACCCGCCGCCTCGCCGCCCAGGCGATCGATGACACGGCGCGCTCGCAGCTGAACCAGGCCCTGATCGCCCTGGCCCGCCGCTTCCTGGGGAGGCCCTCCAGCCCGCTGCCGAGAGGGCCGCACATTTCGGAGCGCCTGCTGCTCGATCTCGAGCAGGTCGACCAGCTCCGCTTCGTGGAGCAGTTGCTGGCCCTGGTGAACAGCCGCCAGGTGGCCACCCGCACCGAGGCGGTGGACCGCTTCAGCGATCACGTGCGCCAGCTGCGCTACAGGGACGGCCAGGTGGCCGACTGCCGGCGCCATCCCAACTTCAGCCTCTGGGCGCAGGCCGCGGAACGGCAGGGCTATCTGGTACACCTCACCCCCTTTCTGCCCGGGGCCAGCCGCCGCCACCTGCCGCTCACCGTCCAGTCCAGCCAGGCAGAGGCCGCCGCGGCGCGATCGTCAGTCGCCCAGCGCCACTGCCCGCCAACCCCGGGCCAGAGCCAGACGCTGGAGCAGGTCTACGTGCCCCTGCCGGGCCTGCAGCAGGTGCTGCCGTCGCTGCGCAAGGGCGATATCTATGCCCTGGTGAGCCGGCGGCCAGGCCTGGATGTCAGCCAGGTGGGCCTGGTGGACAGCCAGGTGCGTCTCGACAGCCGGCCCCCCCAGATCCACACCATCCACGCCGGCGGCTCCGAGGTGATGCGCAGCCTGGATCTGGCCCGCGAAGCCGGCGCCAGCGATGGCGTGATCGGCCTGGCCTTCTACCGGCCGGTGCCCAACCCGGATGGCCAACCGGATCGCTGATGGCTCAAGGTGCTGCCATCCAGCTCGCGTGACGCGGCGATGGAGCTTCAGGCTGCTTCGAGCTGCCCTGATTGGATCGGTGCGGCGGGCGGCGAACACCGGGGAATGGGTAACGGCTGCGACCTGGCGCCTGGCTTGTGAGCTGGCCCCTGGCTGTGACCTCGGCACAGGCTTGTGAGCACGGCACTGGCCCCTGGGAGTGAACGGTGGACGGGCTGCGAAAGGGCCAACCGTGGCCCACCCGGATCCGGAGCTGCCGAGCCTGGGAGGCGCGCCTGCCCCCCTTTGAGAATCATGGTCAGGCCAGCGGCGGCTGGCCATCATGGGCTCAATCGTTGCCGGCCCATGGCGTCAGATACGCCTCCACCGCCTCCCCCACCAGCTCCTTCGCCATCTCCGTCGCCCCTGGCTTCGTCAAGGCTCTCGCCTTCGCCTTCGGTGGAAGCCGGCGCTGCCGCGACCGCAACGGAAGCGCGGCGCCTGCCGACAGAGGCCGAAATTCAGCGCATTCTGAACAGCCAGCCCAAGGGCCTGGAGCCCCCATCGCCATTTCGAGGCTTCAGCCTTACGGCCATCATGGGCTATGTCGCCGGCACGGCCATGGTGTTCAGCGGCATCAGCAACCAGGGCAAAACCGCCGACCAACACATCACCCAGGCCGTGAATCTGGCCGGCGGTTTCACCGTGATCTGCCTGGCCTCCATCTGCCGTCACAGCAAACGCTTGAGCCAGAAACAGGACAGCTGAAGCCCCCGCCCAGGGCCCCAGGCCTCAAAACGCCCAGCGGCTGGGACCCTGGCACCAACGCCACCAACTCTGGCCATGGCGCCAAAGCCGGCCTGCAGCCGGCTGGGGGCCGAGACCGACCTCAGCGATCGAGAGCCAGCCAGTGACGCCCGTCGCGGGCTGCTTTGTCCTGGCCGAGCTTGTGGCCGCAGGCAAAGCCGCTGAGGCCCAGGAGCAGCACCAGCGGCTGGGCTCCCTGGTTGCTGAGGGTCTTGAACATGCCCGGCTGAATCACCACAAAGGTGGCCGGGATGAAGGCCAGCATGCCCAGGGTCGTGAGGCCGAAGATCGGCGGCATCAGGGTGCGGCGGCTGATCGCATGGGCCGCCAGCACCGGCAGCCCCAGCACTGGAATGGCGGCACCGAAGGCCCAGAGCCAACGCTGACGGGGATCATCGCCGAGGCGACGGCGAATGGCCCGTTGGATCTCAGCGTTCATGCGGACCCCACCAGAGATCCCCATGTTGAGCCCTGCGGATTGAAAGCCAGTGGGTTGGGAGCCAGTGGGTTGAGACCAGTGGGCTGCTCATGGCCGGCGTGGGGCGCCACGGCGCTGGGCCAGCACCTCCTGCACCCGTCGCCAGGGCACACCGTGATGGGCCAGGGCTACCTGCAGATGGAACAGGATGTCGGCGGCTTCGCCGGCGATCTCAGCGGCGTTGTCGTCCTTGCAGGCCATCACGAACTCGGCCGACTCCTCGCCGATCTTCTTGAGGATGCGGTTGTCGCCGCCCTCCAGCAGGCGGTTGGTGTAGCTGCCCGGCTCGGGCCGGTCGCGGCGCCCCTCAATCACCCGGGACAATTCGGTGCAGACATCCGCCGGGGGCGGCAGGGCTGGGGGGTGGCCACCGCTGGACTCAGCGTCTATGACATCGCTGGACTCAGCGTCCATGACATCGCTGGACTCAGCGTCCATGACACCGCTGGGTTCGCCGCCACCTTCACCAACGCCTGCGCCATAAAAACAGCTGCGGGCTCCGGTGTGGCAGGCCACGTCGCCCTGCTGTTCGATCGTCAACAGCAGCACATCGGCATCGCAGTCGTAGCGCAGGCCGCGCAATTTCTGGAAGTAGCCACTGGTGGCCCCCTTGTGCCACAGCTCCTGGCGGGAACGGCTCCAGTAGTGCACGTCGCCACTGCTCAGGGTGCGCTCGAGGGCCTGGCGATTCATCCAGGCCACCATCAGCACCGCCCCATCGAGCCAGTCCTGGGCCACGGCCGGTATCAGACCTGCCTCATTCCAGCGCAGGCCCTCGATCCAGGCTGGGCCACCCAGCTCAAAGCCGCCCGGCTCGGGCCCACTCGGCTCAGGGCCGCTCCTCTTGAGGCCGCTCGGGCTGTCAGTCACGGCATCGCCGGCCACTGGCTGAACGCTACCGAGGCGACATCCCGCCTTGCGGCGGCAGTGATCTACAGCCGCTGACGCCCCAGAGCCCGAGACCACGCCAGCTACAGCCACGGCTGTCTTCAGACTGGGATGATGGCCCCAGTGCCACCCACCATGTCCCCCAATCCAGCGGCCTACACCTGCAGCAAGACCTTCAACGGCTTTCCCTGCACCCATCGCCAGTGGCGCCATCCGGGCCATTGCCGCTTTGTGCACGGCTACAGCCGCAGTTTCCGCTTCTGGTTCCAGGCCAGAAGCCTCGATCAACACGGCTTCGTGGTGGATTTCTCCAGCCTGAAGCACCTGCAGCAGCGCCTGGCCGAGCAGTTCGATCACACCTTCCTGGCCAACGCCGACGATCCACAACTGGCCACCTGGCAGGCCCTGCATGAGCAGGGCGCCCTCGATCTGCGGGTGATGACCAACGTGGGCATGGAGGCCAGTGCCGAGCTGGTGTGGGGTTGGGCCAATGAGCTGCTGCAGGGCCGCGAGGACGGCCGCAGCTGCTGCTTTCGCGTCGAAGCCCGCGAAAACGAGAAGAACGCCGCCTGCTTCACGGCCATCCCCGCCTGGTTCAGCGGCGCCGCAGCAGGCGACGTCGGTGATGGCTACCCCGACGACGCCTGGCCGGAACTTCCCTACCGGGAAAGCTCCTACGACGAACCTGTCGACGCCTACGTCAGCAGCGGCGACAGCGCCGACAGCGCCGAGCCGCGGGCCGACAGCCTGGGCATCTGGGAGGCGCCCTGAGCTTGCGGCCATGAACTCCGCCCGCCTGGCCACGGCCTGGGCCCTGTTCCAGGGGCTGCTGATCGAGGCGTTGCCCTTCCTGTTGATAGGGGTGTTGATCTCGGCCGCCGCCCGCTGGTTCGCCCCCGGCGGCCAGTGGTTG
Source organism: Synechococcus sp. UW140 (assembly GCA_945872185.1). GTDB lineage: Bacteria > Cyanobacteriota > Cyanobacteriia > PCC-6307 > Cyanobiaceae > Cyanobium. The sequence continues at coordinate 27,085 of CAMBZX010000011.1, forward strand.
CGACAGCTGCCCTCCCACCCCGTGCTCGGACCGCTCAGCGGTGCTGCCCTCGGTTTTGCCCTGCCGGCCTGCGAATGCGGCAACGTGCCCGTCGCCCGCCAGTTGCTGGTGGGGGGTGCGCCCCTGGGTGCGGCGCTGGGCTTTCTGTTCGCGGCGCCAGTGCTCAATCCAATCGTGCTGGCCAGCACCTGGGCCGCCTTTCCCAACCAGCCCTGGCTGCTGCTGGCCCGCCCGCTCGGCGCCGTGCTGGTGGCCGTGGGCCTGGCCCTGCTGCTGCGTCTGGTGCCCGAAGCCGAGCTGCTGCAGGCCGATCTGCTGGCGGAGCGGCGCCTGGCCCTGCCCCTGAGCGAAGTGAGCCTGCTGGAACGCCGCGGCGGCGTGCTCGGTGGCGGCGCGCTGACGGCCGCCCCCGGTCGGCCGCGCCGACCCTCGCTGGCGGAGCTGTTCCGACACGGCGGCAACGAATTTCTCCAACTGGCCCTGCTGCTGGTGCTGGGCTGCCTGCTGGCCGCCCTGGTGCAGACCTTCGTGCCGCGCAGCTGGCTGCTGGCGGTGGGTGGCGCCCCCACGCTCTCGATCCTGGCGCTGATGCTGCTGGCGCTGGTGGTGTCGGTGTGCTCCAGCGTCGACGCCTTCCTGGCCCTGAGCTTCGCCGCCCAGGTGACCCCTGGCGCCCTGCTGGCCTTCCTGCTGCTGGGACCGGTGATCGACCTCAAACTGGTGGGCCTGCTGGGGCTGCTGCTGCGGCCCCGGGGCCTGCTGCTGACGATCGCCGGCGCCGGCCTGCTGGTGCTGCTGATCGGCCAGTGGATCAACCTCTGGCGCCTATGAATCCGCTGCCGCTGCGTCCACCCCTGCCGCAACGGGCCGCCCTGCAGCGGGGCCTGCTGCTGGCCCTCTGGGCCCTGGTGCTGCTGCGCAGCAGCGCCGATGGCCGCCTCGATCTGCTGCTACGCGCCGCCTTCCATCCCCTCGTGGCCCTGGCGGGCCTGCTGCTGCTGCTGCTGGCGCTGGTGCAGCTGCGGCTGGGCCTGGTTGATGCCGCCGCCGCCAGCGAACGGGCCAGCCGTCGCCAGGGGCTGCTGCTGCTGGTCACCGCCGCCTTCACCGTGGCGGCGATGGCCCTGCCACCAGCCCCCTCCTTCGCCGAGTTGGCCGGCCAGCGCCCTCGAGACGACACCGCCCAGGAGGACCTGAGCTTCGTGCTGCCCCCCGCCCAGCGCAGCCTCACCGACTGGGTGCGGCTGCTGCGCAGCCAACCGGATCCGGACCTGTTCGCAGGCGATCCGGTGCGGATCAGCGGGTTCGTGCTGCCGATGGCCGGCGAGCCGCCCCAGATCGCCCGGCTGCTGGTGCGCTGCTGCCTGGCCGACGCGGCGCCGGTGGGCCTGCCGGTGCGCTGGCCCGGCCCGCCGCCGCCGGCGGACCAGTGGCTGCGGCTGGAGGGTCGGATGGCGGTGGCGTCTGGCGTCGACGGCAGGCAACTGGTGGTGCTGCCCAGCCGCATCGAGCTGATCGCCCGGCCGGCCCGGCCCCTGGAGCCGTGAAGGCCCCGCGCCGCCGGCCCCGAGTGGCGTTGGCTCTGGCCCTCGGCCTGCCCACCCTGCTGGTGCTGATCCAGCAACAGGCCCTGCAGCGGCAGCCACCCCGGCTGCAGCGGCTGGCCAACGCCGCCGCCAGCTCGGGGCCGGCGGCGCTGCAGGCCCGCTTCAGCCGGCCGATGGACCTGGCCAGCCTCCAGAACGCCAGTGCGCTGCAGCCGCACCTGAGCCATCGCTGGCTGGGTTCCAGTGAGGCGCTGCTGCTGACGCTGACGGCGGGCCAGCGGCTGGAGCAGCCGCTGCAGCTGCGGCTGGCGGGCCGCGACCGGCGCGGCCTGGCCCTGCAGCCCCGGCTCTGGCATTGGGATCCCAGGCCCCGGGTGCTGGCGGTGGTGCCCGTCAGCGGCGGTGAGCAGCTGCAGCTGCGCGAGCACGACGGCTCCTGGCGATCGCTGTCGCCGATCTGGCCGCGCATTCCCGTGCTGGAGCCCCTCGGCGACGGCACCGGGGTGGCCCTCGCCAGCCAGGATGTGCTCGGGGCCTACCACCTGTTCCGCATCCCCCTGCAGCAGCGCAACCTGGTCGCCAGCCCCCAGCACCTAGGGCCGGTGCGGGCCGCTGCACCCCAGGCGCTCGATCGCAGACCGCTGCTGTTTGCCCATCTCAGCAGCAACCGCCGCGGTGATCTGCTGGTGCAGAGCAGCAGCAGCAGCGAAGGGGCTGGCCATGAAGGGAATGGCAGCCGTGCCCGCTTGTGGCGCTCCCAGGGGGGAGGCAGCCAGACGCTGGCGCTGAGTGCCAGCGGGCCGATGCGCCTGCTGCCCGAAGGGGATGCGGTGGTGGTGCCCGGTTCTGAGGGCCTCAGCCTGCAGGCGCTGCCGCCGCAGCCACCACACCTGCAGACCCTGCCAGGTAACCGCGATCTCAGCTCCTTCTGCCCCCGCTCCGGCCGCGCCCTGCTGCTGCGCCACTGGCCCGACTACCGCCGCTCGCTGGAGCTGGTGGAACCGGGGCAGGCCCCTCGCCAGCTCTGGATCGGCACGGAAGCCCTGGTGGCCAGCGCCTGTGCCGGCGGCGGCGAGCGGATCTGGGCCCTGCTGATCGACGGCACCGGCCAGCCGGAGCTCACCCTGCTGGCCCTTGACCGCCGCGGCCAGGTGCTGCGCCGCCAGCGCCTGACGGGCTGGGAACTGGAGCCCGGCACCGGCCTCAGCTTTGATCCCAGCGGCGATCGGCTGCTGGCCGCCCTGCGCCGCCTCGGCCCGATGCAGCGGCCGCCCCCGCCGGCCCAGGCGGTGTTGATCGATGCCCGCAGCCTGCAGCTTCAACCCCTGCAGCGGCCGGTGCGCCAGGTGATCTGGTTGCCGGCGGGGTAGAACCGGAGAGCGACACGCCGCCATGCCTGCCAACACCGATCTGCCGCTGACACCCCGCCAGGAGTTGCTGCTGGCGGAACTTCGTGCTGCCGAGCAGGAGCTTTCGGGCCAGGAGCTGCATGCGCGCCTGCGGGGTGGGGCCGGCACCATGGGCCTGGCCACCGTCTATCGCCATCTGCGCCAACTGCAGCAGAAGGGGCTGGTGCGCTGCCGCCACCTGCCCAGTGGCGAAGCCCTGTTTGCCCCCACCGAGCGGGACGAGCACCATCTCACCTGTGTCGACTGCGGCAGCACCGTGCGGCTCTCCCACTGCCCGGTGCATGACGTGCATCTGCACGACGCCGACCTGGCCGGCTTCCTACCCCTGTTCCACACCCTGGAGTTCTTCGGTCTCTGCAGTGGCTGCCGCGACCGTCAGCCGACCGCGGCCGGCAGCTGAAACGGCCTGCCTGCGGTCCCGATCTTCAGGAAAATGAGGCCATGCCTGTCTCCCAGCGGCCCTGGTGGCCCCATTGTTCCAATCGCTGGCTAACGGGCCTCGGCACCCTGCTGCTGCTGCTGACGCTCCTGGCGGGCCCCGGGCTGCCGGGGGGCAGGGCTGAGGGCAGCAAGGGGTCGGTGGCCAGCCCCGCCGCGCTGGGCAACCCGGGCGCCAGCCCCCACACCGGCGACAGCAACGCTGGTGGTGCCGGCAGCTTCCAGCTGGCCAAAGTGCGCATCCTGGGCGTGCCCGTGCTGACCGTGGCCGCCCCCACCGTGGCGGGCGACGGCCAAGGGCCTGATGCCAGCACCCGCGCCCAGGTGATCGAAGGCAACCTGGCCCTGCTCTACCAGCGGCGCCAGATCTGCAGCGGCGGCGAATCCCTGGCCGAAACCTTCCTGGAGCAGGGGTTCCTGCATGGCCAGGAGCGGGCCTGTGACAGCGACAATCTCGGCCTGCTCGGTGATCCAGCCGCCCTGCAGGTGGCGGTGGTGCGTGACGGCAGCGGGCCGAACCGGCTCGTGGCCCGGGTGCCTGGACGCGCCCAGCCCCTGCCCCTGCTCACCGTCACCGACGAGGACGTGCGCCTCAACGGCATGGGTGCCGACCGCCTGGCGCAGCGCTGGCGCAGCCTGCTCGAACGGCGGCTGCGCTTCGCCCGCGAGCTGATGCGTCCCGAGAACCTGCGGCGGCGGCTCGCCCTGGTGATCAAGGCGGAGCTGGGGCTGGCGATCGCGATCGCCCTGGTGCTGGGCCTCTGGCGCCTCAGCCGCCATCAGCTGCAGCGCCAGGAGGGGCGCCTGGAGCTGGGCCGCTGCACGCGGCGCCAGCGTTTGCGGCTGCATGCCCTGCATTACCTCAGCCGTGGCCTGATGGCCACCGTGCTGACCCTGATCTTCGCCATGGCCGGGGTTGCCCTGTTCGCCATTCCCGGCCAGGTGCCCCGGGCCCTTGATCTGCTGCTGGAGCCCTGGGGCATCACCGCCAAGCTGATTCTGGGCTGGATCGTGAACACCGCGCTGAAGGGGCTGGCGGAGCTGCTGCTGCGGCAGTGGGCCGGCAATGTCAATGTGCCGGTGGCGCGGCGCGCCCGCCGCGATCAACGCTTCCTCAGCCTGCGGCTGGTGTTCCGGCGGCTGATCGATCTTGTGGTGGTCTCCTCGGTGGGCTTGTGGATCCTCAGTGAACTGCCGGGGGTGGCCGAACTCTCCGGCAGCGCCCTGCTGGCCAGTGGCGCCCTGCTCGGCGCCCTGGCGATCGTGTTCCAGGGACTGCTGCGGGATTTCGTCTCCGGGCTGGTGCTGCTGTTCGACGATCGCTACGCCATCGGCGACAGCGTCGAGATCCATGGCTTCACGGGCGAGGTGCTCGACATCGGGCTGCTCAGCACCGAGTTGCGCTGCCTCGATCAACGGGTGGTGGTGATTCAGAACAGTGAGTGCGGCAAGGTGGTGAACCACACCAAGTTGCGCTCCGGGGTGGAGCTGCAGCTGGTGCTGTCCCACGCCGTGCGCCAGCTGCCGCGGGTGCTGGCCCTGCTGGAGGCGGAGGCGACCCGGTTCGCGGCCGATCCCAGCTGGGCGAGCGTGCTGCTCGAAGCGCCCCAGCTGCGGGGCATCAAAGCCGTGACCCCTGAGGGCATCACCATCAGCCTGCTGCTGATCTGCCAGGCCGGCCAGCAGCA
>CAMBZX010000012.1 GCA_945872185.1 Synechococcus sp. UW140
GGTTGAGGTGGTTCTCAAACCAGGGAAACGGGCCTGCCCACCCCTTGCAACGTCAGCCGTGGAGCCGATCGCCTGAGATGCGCGGCCCACCCCGGCTACGCCGGGGTGGGGCTGCCGGGGGAATTACACCACTGCTGGGGACGCCAGCGTGGTATTGCCTTTTTAAGGCTCTACTTGATTGTCCCAATGATGGAGCTTCCAGCTAAAGCTTCAGCCCAGTTCCTTTCGAATCACCCGGGCCTCCAGGGCCGCCGAGAGCGTCATGTCCTGTTCAAGGTCATGGAGCCTCAGCTTGCGGTAAAGACTGCGCGGCAAGTTGAAACTGAGCCGGGCCAGGCGTTCTGCATCAGTTGGTGTGCTGTCCATCGCAGAGTGGACAGAAGCGTCCGCCGAAATAGCCGTGAGCGAATCGATGGGCAGCCTCATCACGCAGACAACTTCCAGGCTTTGCAAACCAGCTAAGCGCTTCGCCTCCAGCTTCGACAACGACCAAAAGCAAACAGCGAAGCTTCGGTACCTATGGATAGTTAGCAGGGACCAAACGAGGTAACTAATCTGCGAGTCAAAGATTGCCTCAGCTTTTTATCTTTCGTCACGGCCGAGGCATCAGCAGTGGCTACGGCCAATCAACAACGCCTCCCATTTTCCCAGAAATCAAGTTGTCCGAAATGACATGCCCTGGTGTTAAAAGACTTTCGGTCCTGCTGGCCAGTCAACTCCACTTGTGCGCCAAGCGATATACCCTGCATACCGATCAAACCCTGACTGCTCGAATCATGAGCCTGCTCACTGACAGCCTCGATAAAGCCGAAGCAACAAGAAAGGGCCCCTCGAATTGAGCGACCCTTGCAAGATTCCTGGCATTGATATCTGACCAACAACCGATATCAAGCTCAAATCAACCGTTCAAGCTTCAGAGGTGGCGGTCAGTCCACCAACCATATCCATTGCCTTGAACAGGCCAAGATGATTCCAATCAAGCTTCGATCGTCACCTTGTTGATGCGGCTGCCGTTTTGCAGCTTCAGCACCACCTCCAGGTCCCCGGTGTGACCGAACACGGTGTGCACGCCATCAAGGTGGGGCGTGGCGCCATGGCACAGGAAGAACTGGCTGCCACCGGTGTTCTTGCCCGCATGGGCCATCGACAGGCTGCCGGCCTGATGCTTGTTCTTGTTGATCTCACAGGGAATCATGTAGCCCGGTCCACCGGTTCCGGCCTGGCCCCGGGCCCCTTCGCGGGAGTTGGGGCAGCCGCCCTGGGCCATGAAGCCCGGGATCACCCGGTGAAACGCCAGGCCGTCATAGAAGCCCTCGTTGGCGAGTTTCACGAAGTTGGCCACGGTGCCTGGGGCATCGGCCTCAAACAGTTCAATCGTGATGCTGCCGGCATCGGTATCCATCAGGGCCTTGGTCACGGTCGCTCGCTTGAGGAAGGTTCAATCCTGCCAGGCCAGGCACGGCGCCAGCAGGGGGAGGGCCGAACCAGCCAACCAGTCCCGAGCCCTGCAGCCGGTTCGAGCCGCCACTGGGGCCTGCCCTGGCCCTCGGTTGGCTTTCAGCCGTTGCCGGGCTTGCAGTAAAACGAGTCGAGATCCCTCCCTTCCAGCCATGAACGCTTCCCGCGGTTCCGCCAGCACCCAGCTGGATCTGCCGCAGGCGCGGCTCGGTGTGCTGGGCGGCAGTGGCCTCTACGCCATGGAAGGGCTCGAGGATCTGCGCGAACTCAGGCTCGATACCCCCTACGGCCAACCCTCCGACAGCCTGCGGCTCGGTCGCATCGGCGATCTCGAGGTGGTGTTCCTGGCCCGCCATGGCCGCCAGCACACCTACACCCCCACCGAAGTGCCCTACCGGGCCAATCTCTGGGCCCTGCGCTCGCTCGGCGTGCGCTGGATTCTGTCGGTGTCCGCCGTCGGCTCCCTGCAGGAGGAACTGCGCCCGCTCGACATGCTGGTGCCCGATCAGTTCATCGATCGCACCCACCAGCGGCCGCTGAGCTTCTTCGGTGAGGGGGCCGTGGCCCACGTCACCGTCGCCGATCCCTATTGCGCCGTGCTCAGCCGCATCCTCGCCGATGTCGGCGACAGCCTGATGCCCGAGGGTCGGCGCCTGCACCGCGGCGGCACCTATCTCTGCATGGAGGGGCCCGCCTTCTCCACCCGCGCCGAATCCGAGCTTTACCGCTCCTGGGGTTGTGATGTGATCGGCATGACCAACCACACCGAAGCCAGGCTGGCCCGCGAGGCGGAGATGGCCTATGCCACCCTCGCCATGGTCACCGACTACGACTGCTGGCACCAGGAGCACGCCTCTGTCAGCGTCGGGATGGTGCTCGACAACCTGCGCGCCAATGCCAGCCTGGCCCAGCAGATCGTGCGCCTGGCCGCGGAAAGGGTGGCGGCCCTGCGCCCCCCAAGCAGCGCCCACCACGCCCTGCGCCATGCCCTGATGACGCCGATGGAGGCCGTACCCGCCGCCACCCGCCAGCGGACTGATCTGTTCACAGCCCCCTACTGGGGCCCCTACGGAGCTGCCGACTCCGCAGGCACCGGCGACGCCGGCAACTGAACCCCCAGGGCCGCCAAAGCCGAGCGCAGGCCGGGGCCGTGCTCGGCCATCGCCCCTTGGGCGGCCTCCAGTTCGATGTCGGCGGCGGCCATCAACAGGGCCAGCCGCACCGAGCCCTGGGCCTGCAGCAGCAGCTCCCTGCCGCGCTGGCGGCTCAGGCCGGCCAGATCGGCGAGGATGCGCAGGGCCCTGTCCTCCAGCTTGGCGTTGGTGACGGCCACATCCACCATGCGGTTGCCATACACCTTGCCCAGCTTCACCATCACGCCGGTGGAGAGGATGTTGAGCGCCATCTTGGTGGCGGTGCCGGCCTTGAGCCGCGTGGAGCCGGTGAGCAGTTCGGGGCCGGTGAGCAGGCGGATGTCGATGTCGCAGGGCATCGCCACCTGGTCGGCGGGCACACAGGCGATCGCGATCGCCAGCGCGCCGATCGCCCTGGCCATGCTGAGGGCGCCGAGCACATAGGGCGTGGTGCCGCCGGCGGCGATCCCCACCAGGCAGTCGCCGGGACCGAAGCCCCGCTGTTCCAGATCAGCCACACCGGCTTCAAACAGATCTTCCAGGCCTTCGGAGCTGCGCAGCAGGGCGGCGGCGCCGCCGGCCAGCACCCCCTGCACCAGCTCCGGCGGCGAGCAGAAGGTGGGCGGGCATTCGGCCGCATCCAGCACCCCCAGCCGCCCTGAGGTGCCGGCCCCCAGATAGAAGAGGCGGCCGCCGCGCTGCAAGCGGGCGGCGATGCCATCCACCGCTTCAGCCAGGGGCTGCGCAGCGGCGGCCACCGCCTCCTGCGGACGGCGATCGTTCTCGCAGAACAGCGCCACCAGGGCCGCCGTGTCGAGCTGGTCGAGGTTTTCGCTCAGGGCATTGGCCTGCTCGGTGAGCAGATGGCCCCGGCTCCACAGCTGGCTGCCGCTGAGGCTGGCAAGCGGCTCCGCCAACGTGGCGCTCGGGTTCGGGCCGGCCTCCCTCAGACCAGCCGGGCCAGGTTCGGCTGGCTGCGGTGCTGCGATGTCCGTTTCCAAGGGATTCGTTTCTGTTCGGCCGGTTTCAGATTTTTCCGTTCCAGCCTGGGCCGTGCCGTCGCGCCGCGCACCGGCGTCACTCACAGCAGGCCCTCCAGCCGGCGGCGGAAGGCTTCCAGTTCGGGATCGCCGCTGCCAGCGTCACTGGAACCAGCGCCACTGGAACCAGCATCGCTGGCACCAGCCGGCGGCTCGTCGGCCTCAAGCTGCTCTTTCCAGGTGCTCACATCCATATTGCGCTCCGGTGGCGCAATCAGCAGCCGCTCCTCATCGCTGTTGGGCAGGAAGCCAGCCGGCACAAATCGCCCCTCATAGCCCGCATCACGACAGAACTGCTCCAGCTCCTCGCGATCGATCAGCTCAACACTGGGAACCGGGAAATCCTGCGCTTCCAGCAGCCCCGCATAGCGCTCGGCATCGTCGGGGTCCTCAAACATCAACACCACGGTGCGGCCATTCAGCTCGAGGGAGTGGATGCCCTCCTGGTCGCTGCCGGCATCAAACAGGAGCACATGCACCGGCCCGAAGGCGGACTCTCTCGGGGGCACGATCAGTGACGCTGCAATGGGGCCAGTGTCTCATCCGGGGCCCAGGTAGGAAACCTGGCCCAAGCCGCAAGCTGGGGCCCAGATCGAAATCCTGTCGCCAGAGCGAATCCGCTGCCCAGGCCCCAACCCGGGGCCCCGGTGGAGTCAGGGACCAAGGCCGCAACAAGGGGCCCGGATCGAAATCCTGTCGCCAGAGCGCGATCCGGGCCCTGGTGGCATCTGGGGCCCAGGTGAAGTCCGGGACCAAGGCCGCAACCGTGCCAGGGTGTCAACCGTGCCAGGGTTCATCTGCAGCCTAAGGACTCAACGGGGCTCAGAACTCAACCGGGACCAGGCTCTGCTCCAGCGGCGGCCTGCCGCCGCTCCCCCTCCAGCTGGCGCAGACGCCCATAGAGCGCCAGCTCGTCGTCGCCCAGGTCGTCGTCAATCACGATCCTGATTTCCACCAATTGGTCGCCACGCCGTTCCGCCAGGCTCTGGCCCCGGCCCCGCAGTCGCAGCAGCCGGCCACTGGAGGAGCCCGCCGGCACCCGCAACCGCACCGGCCCTTCCAGGGTGGGCACCACCACCTGGGCTCCGAGGGCCGCTTCCGCCGGCGACAGTTCCAGCTTGTACAGCACCCGCAGACCATCAATGCGCAGCCCCTCGGCGGTGCGCACCCGCAGCTGCAGGAAATGATCGCCACCGCCGGGGGCCAGGCCGTGGAGGCACAGCCGCCAGCCATCGCCGGCCAGCGGTGGGGTCCACACCTCCACCACGGTGCCGTCGCGCAGTTCCAGTTCCAGCCGTTCGCCCCTGAGCGCCTGCTCCGGCGAGAGCTCCACCAGGGTCTCCTCATCGCTGCTGGCCGGTACCGGCGGCGGCGAAGGCGGCGCAGTCGCCACGCGACCCGGCCCAGGGGCGTCGGGCTGCGGTTGATCCCTCGGCTGGGCGCCAACGCCGCTGTCCCCGTCCGCTTCGTACTGGGGCGCCGCACCACGGCTTACATCGCCACGGCCCTCATCGCCATGGCTCGCATCACCACGGCCTGCTGCGCCACTACCCGCATCTCCACTACCTGCGTTGCCACGGCTCGCCCCGCCACGGCTCGCCTCGCCACGGCTCGCCCCGCCACGGCTCGCCTCGCCACGGCTCGCCTCGCCACGGCTCGCCTCGCCATGGCCCCGATCACCATTGCCTGCCGGCTCTGCCCGCGGCCGGTCGCCGAAGAGATCAACCAGATAGTCCTCGAAGTCGGGGAAGCCGGTGCTGTAGGGATCACGATCGCCGTGATCGGCCGCGGACCCGTAAGCGTCCGCGCCGCTCTCCCAGGCCCGGCGGCGGCTTGGATCCGAGAGCACCGCATAGGCCTCATTGAGCCGTTTGAAGCGCTCCTCAGCGCTCGGATCGTTGTCATTGAGATCCGGATGCCAACGGCGGGCCTGCTGGCGGAAGGCCCGCTTGAGCTCCTCCGCTTCGGCGCCGGGTTGCACGCCCAGCACCTGCCAGTGGTCGGCGCCAGCCAGGGTTGAGGGGTCAGAACGGGGACGAGGGCTCACGGAGATCAGCCGTCGGACCAGGGATCATCCTGCAGCTCCTGCGGCCGCCGGCGGGACCAGTCGCCCTGATCGGGCCGCTGTCGACCCTCCAACCAGGAAGGGACTTCAGCCTCCTGCTCCACTGGCCGCGATCGCGGCCGGCGCGCCGCCTCGGCTGGCTGACGATCGAAACCAGGCTCGCCGCCGGCGTCCCGGTCGCGGCTGAAAGCACGATCGCGATCGCTGAAGCGCTCCCGCTCGTTGTCCCGGTCCCAGCTGTCCCGATCCCAGCCAACGCCGCTGGTGCGATCACCCAAACCGCTGGCGCCAGCACCCAAACCGGCGGCGCCGCCACCCGGGCGGCTGGCGCCCGGATCGCGCTCGCGCTCCTTGAAACGGTCGCTGTTGCTCCAGCGGTCGGGGTTGCCTTCCTTGACGCTGTCGCGGTCGTCGAAGCGCTCGCTGTCGTTCCGGCGCCCGCGCTCAAGGCCCCCGGGCTCACGGCCCCCGCCCTCGCGGTCGCCGTCCCAGCTATCACGGTTGGCGCCGCCCAGCGAGCTGCTGCGGTCACGGTCCGGCTCGTTGTCGCGCCAATCAGGGTTCAACTCACCCCGCTCGCGATCCAGCCGGTCGCGCTCACCCCAGTCGCGTTCTGGGCGTTCCCGTTCCCCAAAGCTGCGATCGTCGAGTCCCCGGGATGACCTCGGCCCGTCGTCGCCCTCGCGGTAAGCCCCGCCAGCACGGCCGCCGCCAGTCCTCCCCCCCCCGGAACCCCCGCCGCCGTAGTTCGTGGCTTCGTAGCGGGTGCCCCCGGAGCCATAGCCGGCGGCGTCAAAACTGCCGGAGCCGAAAAAGCCGGAACCAAAGGCGCTGCGGCCAGAACCAGCGCCGCCACTACCGATGCCGCCACCACCTATGCCACTCCCACTCCCACTCCCACCGATGCCACCGGAGCGGGAGCTGCTGGCCCAGGGATCGCCCCGGCCGCCCCGATCCCAGTCGTCCCAGTCGTCGTCGGCGAATAGTTCGTCCTTGAGCGAGCCGAGGGTGTTCTTGAGGCCCTGCAGCGGCCCGGTTTCAGCGCGCCGCTCACTCATCAGCCGCCGGTTGAGACCAAACAGGGCCTCCTGCAACTGGCTCACCGCCAGCTCCAGTTCGGCCGCATCCTCCGCGCTCAGCAGATCCTGCACCTCCCGCACCGCCATCTCCACCGAGCGCTGCTGGCGTTCGGCGCCGTAGGGGCCCAGTTCGAGGGCGGCATCCCGCAGCCGGCGTTCGGCCTGGGCCACCAGCGTCTGAGCTTTGTTGCGGCGGTCGATCTGCGTCCGCTTGCGGCGATCCTCCACCGCCTTCAGCTCCGCCTCCGCCAGCAAGGCCGCAATCTCCTGCTCGCTGAGGTTGGAGCCGCCCTGAATCGTCACGCTCTGCTGGCGCCCGGTGGTGCGATCGGTGGCCGACACCTGCAACAGACCGTTGGCATCGATGTCAAAGGACACCTGCACCTGGGGCACCCCCCGCGGCGCCGGCGGGATGCCGGAAAGCCGGAAGCGCCCCAGCGACTTGTTGTCCGGCGCCATCTGGCGCTCCCCCTGCAGCACGTGGATTTCCACCGAGTTCTGATTCGCTTCCGAGGTGCTGAACAGATCGGACTTGCGCACCGGAATCGACGTGTTGCGCGGGATCAACACCTTCATCACACCGCCGATCGTCTCCAGCCCCAGCGAGAGCGGGGTGACGTCGTTGAGCATCAGATCCCGCAGTTCGCCGGTGAGGATGCCGGCTTGCACCGCCGCGCCGATGGCCACCACCTCATCGGGGTTCACCGACTGACAGGGTTCGCGCGGAATCAGGGTGCGCACCATTTCCTGCACCATTGGCATCCGGGTGGAGCCCCCCACCAGCACCACGTCATCGATGTCGTCGGCACCGAGGCCGGAATCGCGCAGGGCCCGCTGCACCGGCCGCAGCAGCCGATCGAGCAGATCGGGGCAGAGCGCTTCGAAGCCCCGGCGCTCGAGACTGGTTTCGATGTGCAGCGGCCCCTCGGGCCCGGTGGCGATGAAGGGCAGCGACAGGGGGGTGCTCTGTACGCCGGAGAGCTCGATCTTGGCCTTCTCGGCGGCTTCGGTGAGGCGTTGCAAGGCCTGACGATCGCGGCGCAGATCGAGGCCGTGCTCCTTGAAGAAGCCATCCGCCACCCAGTCGACGATGCGCCGATCCCAGTCGTTGCCGCCCAGTTGGGTGTCGCCGCTGGTGGCTTTCACATCAAAGACGCCATTGGCGATGCGCAGCACCGACACATCAAAGGTGCCGCCCCCAAGGTCGAACACCAGCACCTGCTTCACCGCACTGCGATCGAAGCCGTAGGCCAGGGCTGCCGCCGTCGGTTCATTGAGGATGCGCTCCACCGTGATCCCCGCCAGCCGGCCGGCATCGCGGGTGGCCTGGCGCTGGGCATCATCGAAATAGGCCGGCACGGTGATCACCGCCGCCTCCACCGCCTCGCCCAGGTAGGTGGCGGCGTCATCCACCAGTTTGCGCAGGATGCTGGCCACCAGCTCTTCCGGCGCGTATTCCCGCTCGGTGACGGGGCAGACCACACGCACATTGCCCTGGTCGTTGGCCCGCACCGTGTAGGGCACGCCGAGGCTGCTCTCCTCGAGCTCGTCCCAGCGGCGGCCGACGAAGCGCTTGAGATTGGCGAAGGTGTTGCGCGGGTTCAGCACCAGCTGGCGGCGGGCCAGCTGGCCCACCAACAATTCCTGATCGCGACTGAAACCCACTACCGAGGGCGTGGTACGTCCACCCTCGGCATTGGCAATGACCTGGGGCCTGCCGCCTTCGAGCACGGCCACCACCGAGTTGGTGGTGCCCAGGTCGATGCCAACGATCCGCCCCATGAAACCCTGCTTTCAGCTCCAAGCTACCGGCACTGGGCAGACCTCAAGCCTGATCCAGACGTTAATCCGAGCTTAATCGGTGAACACCGATGCACTTCGTAGATTCCAGAAGGTTGAATCCAGGCCGATCACGGCTGGCTGCCACTGCCGCCCGCGGCTGGCTGACACTGCCGCCCGCGGCCTTGAAACCTCCCTGCAGCGCCTTGCCCTCTTCCCCTGACCCGTGCCGGCCCATCACCCCATGACCAGCGATCAAGGGCTCAGCGCTGACGCTCTGTTCACCCTGAGGCGTCGACCTACCAGCGAAAAACTTCTGGATCTGGGCTTCCGCCAGCTCACCCTTACCCTGGCTTCCCTGGTGGCGATCGTGCTGCTGGCGATCCTGTTCACCGTTTTCCAGGGGGCGCGCGAGGCGATGGCCAGCTTCGGCCTGCGTTTCCTCGTCACCTCAGCCTGGGACCCAGTCAACGAGCAGTACGGGGCGTTTGTGGCCATCTATGGCACCCTGGTGAGCTCGATCCTGTCGCTGGCGATCGCCGTGCCCCTGGGGGTGGGGACGGCAATCTTCATCACCGAAGATCTGATTCCCAGCCGGCTGCGTGAACTGATCGGCCTGATGGTGGAACTGCTGGCGGCGATTCCGTCCGTGGTGCTGGGCCTGTGGGCCATCTTTGTGATGGAGCCGGCGATCCGGCCCACCTTGGAGTTGCTACATCAGCTGCTGGGCTGGACCCCGTTCTTCGCTTCCACGCCCCAGGGCCCGGGCATGGCGCCGGCGATTCTGATCCTGGTGGTGATGGTGCTGCCGATCATCACCGCCATCTCCCGCGATGCCCTCAACCAGGTGCCGATCGAGCTGCGCCAGGGTGCCTATGGCGTCGGCACCACCCGCTGGGGGGCGATTTTCGCCGTGATTCTGCCGGCGGCGATCTCCTCGATCATCGGTGGCGTGATGCTGGCCCTGGGCCGGGCGATGGGAGAAACCATGGCCGTCACGATGATCATCGGCAATTCACTCAACTTTGATCTGTCCTTGCTGGCACCCGGCAACACGATTGCCTCGATGCTCGCCAACCAATTCGGTGAGGCCGACGGCATTCAGGTGTCAGCGTTGATGTACGCGGCCCTGATTTTGATGCTGCTCACCTTCACGGTGAATGTGCTCGCCCAGTGGGTTGTCCGCCGGCTCAGCCTTAAATACTGATTGCCACCATGACACTCTCCAACATCCAGCCCGCTAACAACGCCAACACGGACACCAGCCTGTTCGACCGCAGGCCCCTGAGCTTTGATCCCAGCCTGCGGCGCAATCGGCTCAATGGCCTGCTCACCTTCATTTCCGGGGTGTTCGCCACCCTGGCGGTGCTGCCGCTGGTGTTGGTGCTGGTGTATGTGCTGGTGCAGGGAGGCCGGTTGATCAGCCTGCGCCTGTTCACCGAATTGCCCCCGGCGCCTGGTCTCGAAGGCGGCGGCTTCGGCAACGCCATGCTCGGCACCGTGCTTGTGACCCTGATCGCCGCCCTGATCGCCATTCCCGTCGGCGTGGCCGGCGGTGTTTATCTCTCCGAATATGCGGGCAAAAGCTGGTTTGGGCAGGTCGTGAGCTTCGGCAACGACGTGCTCGCCGGCGTGCCTTCGATCATCAGTGGCGTGTTTGTCTACGGCCTGATCGTCGCCAGTCGCGTCTTTTTCGGCCAGAGCTACAGCGCCATGGCCGGTGGCATTGCGCTCTCGGTGTTGATGCTGCCCACCGTGATCAAAACCACCAATGAGGGCTTGAAGTTGGTGCCCAATGAACTGCGGCTGGGGGCCTATGGCGTCGGTGCTTCCCGCTACGTGACGATCACCCAGGTGGTGCTGCCGGCCGCCCTCACGCCGATTTCCACCGGCGCGGTGCTGGCGATCGCCCGGGCTGCCGGTGAAACGGCCCCCTTGATCTTCACGGCCCTGTTTTCTGCCTTCTGGCCCGAAGGCATCTTCAACCCGATCGCCACGATGTCGGTGTTGATCTTCAACTTCGCGATCATGCCCTATCCAGCCCAGAACGAATTGGCCTGGGCCGCTTCCTTTGTGCTGGTGATGATGATTCTGGCCGCCAACCTGCTGGCCCGCTGGCTCAGTCGGTTGTCCAAAATCTAGCCACGGCAGCCAGACCGCTAACCCGTGGCACGGCAGCAGCTGCATCAGCCAAGCCAAACCCGCCACTCCCCCGACAACCATCCGCCTCCTCTCACCTTCTCCGCCATGACCAGCAGTCTCAGCCAGCAGCGCAGCAGCAGCACGACCAAAGGCAGCAGTGATATCTGCATGTCACTGCAGAACGTCTCGATTTCCTATGGGAACTTTGAGGCAGTCAGAAATGTGTTCCTCGATATTCCCGATGGACGGGTCACGGCCTTCATCGGCCCCTCCGGTTGCGGCAAGTCCACCGTGCTGCGGGCCCTGAACCGCATGAACGACCTGATTCCCGGCTGCCATCTCAAGGGTCAGGTGTTATTCGATGGCCAGGATCTTTACCACCCCCGCATCGACCCAGTAGAGGTGCGGCGCCGTATCGGCATGGTGTTCCAGAAACCCAACCCCTTCCCGAAAACGATCTACGAAAACATCGCCTTCGGCGCCCGCATCAACGGCTATCGCGGCGACATGGATGAGCTGGTGGAGCGCTCCCTGCGTAAGGCGGCTGTGTGGGATGAATGCAAAGACAAGCTGCAACACAGCGGCCTGGCCCTCTCCGGCGGCCAGCAGCAACGGCTCTGCATCGCCCGGGCCATCGCCACCGAACCCGAAGTGATTCTGATGGATGAGCCGTGCTCGGCCCTCGATCCCATCTCCACGTTGAAGATCGAGGAAACAATGCATGAACTCAAGCGCAATTATACGATTATCATCGTTACCCATAACATGCAGCAGGCCGTGCGCGTTGCTGACATGACTGCCTTCTTCAATGCCGAGGCTGTCGAAGGTGGTTCGGGCAAGGTGGGCTACCTGGTGGAGTACAGCGAAACCGAGGAAATCTTCAACGCTCCAGCCCAGCAGTCCACCCAGGATTATGTGAGCGGCCGTTTTGGCTGAGGCCGCAACTGGTTTGACTCCAATCCACTGCGCCTGAGGCCGCCCCGGCCCCAGGCTTCTCTGGCATGGCTGCCTGCCAAGCCTGCTGACGTATGCCAAAACGGGACGGTGCCAAAACGGGACGATGGATTTGTCTCGGCCCCTGATTCCTGGCTTTCGCGACGGTCCTGAGTCACAAAAAAGCCGGTCATGACGACCGGCTCAATGAACGGAGAGGGAGGGATTCGAACCCTCGATAAAGTTGCCCCTATACAGCATTTCCAGTGCTGCGCCTTCGACCGCTCGGCCACCTCTCCGGGGGCAAACGGGGCAGATGCGAATGTAGCAGGGAGACCTGCACTGGTTTTTGCTTGCCGTCCCAGGTCCGCCATCCCATGCCCCGCAGCCACCCGATCACGATCCACTGGCGCCAGCAGAACCGGGTGATCCGGCTGGAGGTGCCCGAAGGCGAGTACATCCTGCGCAGCTTTGAGCAGCAAGGCGAACCGCTGCCCTTCAGTTGCCGCAATGGCTGCTGCACGGCCTGCGCCGTGCGGGTGCTGGCCGGAGACATCGATCAGCGCGAAGCCCTGGGGCTGTCTCAGGAGGTGCGCCGCCGCGGCTATGGCCTGCTCTGCGTCGCCCGCGCCACCGGCCCGCTGGAGGTGGAAACCCAGGATGAGGATGAGGTCTACGACCTCCAGTTCGGCCGTCATTTCGGCCGCGGCAAGGTGCGTCCCGGTCTGCCCCTCGACGACGAATGAAGCCATTCAGCCTCTCCGGCGCCGCCCTGCGCGGCAGCGGCCTCAGCCCGGCGGAACTGACGCAGCTGACGGCCGTCGCCCGCAGCGCAGCCAACGCCGGCGCTGCCGTCCTGCGGCACCATGTCGGGCGCCTCGAACAGATCCGCGACAAGGGCCGAGCTGGTGATCTGGTCACCGAGGCGGATGAGGCCGCCGAAGTGGCCGTCCTGGCGGTGCTGGAGGCGGAGACGCCAGGGCTGGCGATCCTGGCCGAGGAAAGTGGACGCCGCCCCGGCAGCGGCGATCTCGAGTGGTGTGTCGATCCCCTCGATGGCACCACCAACTACGCCCATGGGTTTCCCTTCTATGCCACCTCGGTGGGGCTCACCTGGCAGGGCCTGCCCCTGCTCGGCGCCCTGGCGGCGCCGGCCCTGGAGCAGGCCTTCTGGGCCGCCGCAGGTCAGGGGGCCTGGTGCAACGGGAATCGCCTGGCAGTGAGCGGCTGTGACCAGCTGGCGAAATCGCTCCTGTCCACCGGCTTCTTTTACGACCGCACCACCCGCCTCGACAACAACTACGCCGAGTTCGCCTGGTTCAGTCACCGAACCCGGGGGGTGCGGCGAGCCGGTTCCGCTGCCGTGGATCTGGCCTACGTCGCTGCCGGTCGGCTCGATGCCCACTGGGAGCGGGGCCTGGCCCCCTGGGATCTGGCTGCCGGCATCGTGCTGGTGGAGGAGGCGGGCGGCGTTGTCAGCGACTACACCGGCCAGCGCCTCAACCTGGCTGACGCTCGCCTACTCGCCTGCGCCCCGGGCCTGCAGCAGGCGTTGATCAGCGGACTGGCGGCCTGCAGACCCCTGCGCGGTGCCAGCTATGGCGCCCCGGAACTGGATGACGGTGCCGGCCCCCTGAACGGCGCTCCATAGGATCACCGCTGCCCACCTCCCTCTCCGGACAGCCCTGGCCCATGGCTCTGCAACCCGCCGCCGGCGTGCGCGATCTCAATCCCGGCGAGGTCGCCCGCAATCGCCGCCTCTGCGAGCTGTTGGCCCAGGTGTATCGCCTCTGGGGCTATCAGGAGGTGGATCCACCGGTGATCGAACGCCAGGACACCCTGGCGGCCGGCGGTGCCATCGCCGCCCGCGATGTGGTGCGCCTGGCTTCGGATGAACCGCTGGGGCTGCGTCCCGAACTCACCGCCTCCATCGCCCGGGCTGCCTGCACCCGCCTGGCCGATCAACCGCGGCCCCTGCGGCTCTGGGCCTGTGGCGCCACCTTCCGCACCAACCTGGGCGACACCGGGCAACGGATCAGCGAGGCCCTGCAAAGCGGCGTGGAGCTGCTGGGTGATGCCAGCGCCGCCGCCGACAGCGAACTGCTGCACCTGCTGCTCAGCGCCGCCGCCACCCTCGGCCTGCAGCCCCAGCATCGGCCCACCCTGTTGATCGGGCACCACGGCCTGCTCGATGCCCTGCTGCTCGATCTGCCCGGCGCCCAGCGCCTGGCGGTGCGTCAGGCGCTCACCGGCTTCGATCCCCTCGCCCTCAAGGCCCTGGACCTGCCGGCGGCGCAACACCGCCAGCTCACCGACCTGATGGGCTTGCGGGGGGAGCCCGAAGCGGTGCTGGCCACCTTGCAGCAATGGCTGGGTCCGGTGCCCCTGCTGCAGAACCTGGCCGCCATGCTCAAGAGCGTGGCGCCCTCCGCCGCCCGCCAGGGGGTGCGCTTGCAGGTGGATCCCACCTTCCAGCCCCACTTCGATCTCTATGACGGCCTGGTGCTGCGGTTGGTCTGCCAGGGCAGCGATGCGCCGGTGGCAATTGCCAGCGGCGGCCGCTACGACGGCCTGGTGGCCCGCTTCAGCGCCGAGCCCCAGCAGGCGGCCGGCACGGGTTTCGGCTTCGACATCGGCGCCATCCGTGAGCTGCTGGCTGGCGTCGACACTCCGGACGCGGCAGCTGCGCCCTGGCTGGTGGCTGCTGCCAGCAGCCAGGGCATCGGTGCGGCCCTGGCCCGCATGGCCGACCTGCACCAGCAGGGCACGGCGGCGGAGCTCTGCAGCCAGCCCTGTGCGTCCGAGGCGGCCGCCATTGCCCTGGCCGCCGAGCGCGGCTGCCGCGGGGCCATCTGGCTGGCTGGCTAGGCTCAGCCCCAGAACGCTTTGCTGCAGCGATGGCCCACACGATCGTCACCGACGTCTGCGAAGGGGTGGCCGATTGCGTCGATGCCTGTCCGGTCGCCTGCATCCATCCCGGTCAGGGGGCCAACAGCAAGGGCACGGGCTTTTACTGGATCGACTTCGACACCTGCATCGACTGCGGCATCTGCCTGCAGGTCTGCCCGGTGGCCGGAGCGATCCTGCCGGAAGAAAAGCCGCAGCTGCAGCGCCAGCCCTGAGGCGGCTGCGGCGGCTGGCCGGGAGTTCGGAGACCCCTCCCTGTTGCCCCTTGAGCTGGCAGGCGTCGATCCCTAGGGTCGCTGGCAGTGACACACGCTGCCATGCCGGTACTGGAAGAACAGGGTCAGATTCAGATCCATACGGAAAACATCTTCCCGATCATCAAAAAGGCCGTTTACAGCGGCCATGAGGTGTTCCTACGGGAACTGGTGAGCAATGGTGTCGACGCCATCAGCAAGCGCCGCATGGCCGCCATGGGTGGCGATTGCAGTGAGGGCGAGGAGGGTCGAATCTCGATCCGCATCAACCGCGAAGCCAACACTCTCACCATTTCCGACAACGGCATCGGCATGACCGCCGATGAGGTGAAGCGCTACATCAACCAGGTGGCCTTCTCCAGCGCCGAAGACTTCCTCGAGAAGTACAAGCAGGAAAGTGATGCCATCATCGGCCACTTCGGCCTGGGCTTCTATTCCAGCTTCATGGTCGCCAAGCAGGTGGAGCTGGTCACGCTCTCGGCCCGTGAAGGCAGCGAAGCGGTGCGCTGGAGTTGTGATGGCTCCCCCAACTTCAGTCTGGAGGGCAGCGAGCGCAGCGAGCCCGGCACCGATGTGATCCTGCATCTGATGGAGGAGGAGCTCGAATACATCGAGCCCAGCCGCATCCGCACCCTGATCACCACCTATTGCGACTTCCTGCCGGTGGAAGTGCAGCTGGAGGGCGAAACTGTGAACAAGCGTCAGGCCCCGTGGCGCTCCTCCCCCCGCGATCTCACCGATAACGACTACATTGAGCTGTATCGCTATCTCTACCCCTTCCAAGGCGACCCGCTGCTGTGGGTGCATCTAAGCACCGATTATCCCTACAACCTGCAGGGAATCCTGTTCTTCCCCAAAATCACCGGCCGCGCCGACTGGGAGAAAGGTGAAATCCGCCTGTATTGCAACCAGGTGTTTGTCAGCGACTCGATCAAGGAGGTGGTGCCCCGCTACCTGCTGCCCTTGCGCGGCGTGATCGATTCGCCCGATATCCCCCTCAACGTCAGCCGCAGCGCCCTGCAGACCGATCGCCGGGTGCGTTCGATCGGCGGCTTTGTCGCTAAAAAAGTGGGCGATCGGCTCAAGGAACTGCATCGCGAGGATCCCACTCGCTATGCCGAAATCTGGGAATCGCTGGCACCGTTCATCAAGATCGGCGCCATGGAAGATGAAAAGTTCGCCGAGCAGGTGGCCGATCTGGTGCTGTTCGCCACCACGGCCAGCCCCAGCCCGGTAGCGGCCAAAGCCGAAACTGAAGTTGAAGCCGAAGCCGCAGAGACGGCCAGCAGCGATCCGATTCAGGTCGGCGAGCGCAACTTCACCACCCTGGCCCACTACCGCCAGCGGCTCAGCGACGACCACAACAACCGCATCCTCTATTGCACCGATGAAGCGGGCCAGGCCGGTGCTCTGGCCCTGTGGAAAGGCCAGGGAGCCGAAGTGTTGCTGGCCGACACCCTGATTGATTCCCAGTTCATCCCCTGGCTGGAGATGCGCCACGGCGATCTCACCTTCCAGCGGGTGGATTCCGAGCTCGACGACAGCCTCAAGGAGCAGGACAGCGAACTCAGCGACAGCGAGGGCAAGGATGCCAGCGAAAAGCTGCGCGACCTGTTCCGTCAGGCCCTGGACAATGACAAGGTGACGATCCAGGTGCAGCAGCTCAAAGGCGACCAGGCTCCCGCCGCCTTGATCCTGCTGCCCGAGCAGATGCGCCGCATCAACGACATGGGCGCCCTGATGGATCAGCGCCTGCCGGGCCTGCCCGATCACCACGTGCTGCTGGTCAACCGGCGCCATCCCCTGGTGGAAGGCCTGCTCAAGCTCTCCAGCGGTGCTGTGATCACCACCGGTGCCGCCGAATCCCCCAGCCAGACTCTGGCCCTGGAATTGGGGCGTCATCTCTACGAGACGGCGCGCCTCGCCGTCGGCGGCCTGGAGCCGAACCAGCTGGCCGGCTTCCAGCAGCGCAGCAGCGATCTGATGGGCCGCCTGATGCAGCGCTCGCTCTGAACCTGGCGGCACTGGCCTGGCTCGCCACTGGCCTGCCTAGCCACCGCCCTGGCCGCTGTCTTGCCGCGAAGGCGGCCGCTGATTAAGGTCCAGGCACTGACCCGTCGACTCCATGGCCGGATCCGGAGCTCGACGGCGGCTGACGCCTGGATCAGTCCTGGCCGGCCTGCTGCTGGGTCTGGTCTTGATCCTGGTGCCGGCGGCGCTGCTGGCCAAGCCGGTGGCGGCAGCCACCACAGTGCGGGTGCTGATGCCCTCGCCGTTTGTGGATGCCACCGCCGCCCTGGTGGCCGGCTTCAACCGCGATCACCCCAATCTCAAGGTGGAGGTGGCCCGTGGTCCCCTCGACACCGAGGCGATGTCCGATCTGGCCATCGGCGGCCTGCTGTTGGGCGACACCGGCTACGACCTGCTACTGATGGATGTCAGCTGGACGGCCAAATACGTGGCCGCCGGCTGGCTGCTGCCGCTGGAAGGGCTGCTCGGTGACAACGCCCTGGAGGCGATGGTGCCCGGCGCCAGGGTGGGTAATGCCTTCGGCGGCCATCTCTGGCGGATGCCGCTCACCGGCGATACGGGCCTGCTCTACTGGCGCACCGATCTGATGGCGGCGCCACCCCGCAGCACCCAAGAGCTGGAGGCGGTGGCGCGGCGGCTACAGGCCGAGGGCAAGGTGCGCTGGGGCTACGTCTGGCAGGGCCGCCAGTACGAGGGCCTCAGCTGCGTGATGCTGGAGATGATTCACGCCTTCGGCGGCCAGTGGTGGCAGGCCGGCTCCGGCCGGGCGGGCGGCCACACCGAGCTCGATTCCGCTGGGGCGATCGCGGCCGCCGACTGGCTGCTGCATCTGGTGCGAACCGGCGTCAGCCCCGAGGCCGTCGCGGACTTCGCCGAAAATGAGGCGCTGCAGCTGTTCGCCGCCGGCGATGCGGCCTTCCTGCGCAACTGGCCCTACGCCTGGCGCGAAATCGAGAAGGGGGGCGGACCGGTGGTCGGCAAGGTGGGCGTCAGCACCGTGGTGTCAGCGCCGGGCGTCACCAGTGGCGGCACCCTCGGCACCTGGGGGCTGTCGCTTTTGGCCGGCAGTCCCAATCCCGAGGCGGCGGCTGAAGTGATCCGCTGGTTCACCGGCCCCGAAACCCAGAAGGCGCTGGTGCTGGATCAGGGCTACGCCCCCACCTGGGCCGTCCTCTACGAGGACAGCGAGTTACAGCAGAAGCACCCGTTGCTGGCCGTGCAGCGCCAGGCCCTGGAGCAGGGGCCCCTGGTGCGACCGCTCACTCCCCTTTATGCCCAGCTCAGCGATCTGCTGCAACGCCAGGTGAATGGGCTGATCACCGCCGAGGGCTCTGCCGCCGCCGCCATGGGCAGGGCCCAGACCCAGAGTGCGGTGCTGCTGGAATCCGCCGCCGGCCAGGAGCACCCATGAAGGAGCAGCGCCTGAAGCCAACGCTGGTCAACAGCCTGTTGATGCTGCCGGCGCTGCTGCTGCTGGCGATCGTGTTCGCCTGGCCGCTGCTCGATTCGGCCTGGTTGAGCACCCAGGCCAGTTCGGTGCTCACCGGTCTCACCCCGCTCGCCAATGGCGGCGCCAACTGGCAGCGCTTGCTGGGCGATGCCCGCTTCTGGCAGGACGCCGCCGTCACCCTGCGCTTTGCCGGGGTGTCGGTGGCCCTGGAGCTGCTGCTCGGCCTGGCGATGGCCCTGCTGCTGCATCAACCGAGCCGTGGTCGGGGTTGGCTGCGGGCCCTGACCCTTCTGCCCTGGGCCCTGCCCACCACTGTGCTCGCCCTCGGCTGGCGCTGGATCTACAACGATCCCTATGGCCCCCTCAACGCCATCCTGCGGGCCTGCGGCGCCGCTCCCTTCGGCTTTCTCACCACCCCCGCCAGCACCTGGTTGTTCACGGTGCTGGCCGATGTCTGGAAAACAACGCCATTTGTGGCCCTGCTGTTGCTGGCCGGGCTGCAGTCGATCCCGGCCGAACTGGAGGAGAGCCTGGTGCTGGAGGGGGCCAGCCCCTTGCAGATCCTGCGGCGCCTCACCCTGCCGCTGCTCAGGCCCTGGATCAGCCTGGCCTTGTTATTTCGCCTCGCCCAGGCCCTGGGGGTGTTCGATCTGGTGCAGGTGCTCACCCGCGGCGGCCCGGCCGGCAGCACCGAGAGCCTGGCCCTCTACGCCTATCTCAACGCCATGCGCTTCCTCGATTTCGGCTACAGCGCCACCCTGGTGATCGCCACCTTCCTGTTGCTGGTGCTGCTCACAGCCTTGGGCTGGTTGCTGTTGCGCCGCCGCCCCCTGGAGCTGTCGTGATGAAAAGCCTGCTGCTGCTCTGGAGCCTGGCGCCCCTGGCCTGGCAGCTCTACACCTCCCTGGTCACGCCGGAGGCACTGGTGCAGGGAGGGGGCGTGGAGGCCGGTGCCTTTTGGACACTGGAGAACTACCGCCAGGTGTGGTTGGCCGACCCGCCGATCTGGCGTTATCTGCTCAACAGTGCCGTCGTCGGGGCCGCCACCACGGCCCTCACCCTCACCCTGGCGGTGCCCTGCGCCTACGGCCTGCAGCGTCAAGGCGGGCGTCTGGGCTGGCTGGTGACCCTGGCCCTGCTGGCCACGGCGATCTTTCCGACGGTGCTGCTGTTTCTGGCCCTGCTGCAGCTGGCCCGCGCCCTGGGGCTGGCCAACAACCTGCTGGCCCTGAGCCTGCCGTATGCCGCCCTCTGCCTGCCGCTGGCGGTGCTGCTGCTGCGGGCCGCCTTCGCCGATCTGCCGCCGGATCTCGAAGATGCCGCCAGGCTGGAGGGCCTGAACCTGCCGCGGCGGCTGCGCCACGTGCTGCTACCCCTGCTTGCCCCCAGCCTGGCCAGCACCGCCATCCTGGTGTTCCTGTTCAGCTGGAACGAATATCCGATTGCCCTCACCTGGATCAGCCGCCCCGAACTGCTCACCCTGCCGCCGGCGATCGCCCGCATCGCCGGATCGTCGCTGTTCACCGTGCCCTACGGCGCCTTTGCCGCCGCCACCGTGCTCGGTAGCCTGCCGCTGCTGCTGCTTGTGCTGATCTTCCAGCGTTCGATTGTCAGTGGCCTCACCCAGGGGGCGATCAAGGGATGATCGAATCCATGCCTGTTGAGCCAAGCCCAGGGGCCGGACTGCGGATCGAAGGCCTCAGCCGCCGGCTGGGCCAGCGCACCCTGCTGGCGGAGCTGAATCTGGAGGTGGGGCCGGGCGAATGCCTGGCCCTGCTGGGACCGAGCGGTTGCGGCAAAACCACCACCCTGCGCCTGTTGGCGGGCCTCGATGCCGCCAGCGCCGGCCGCATCCTGCTGGATGGCAGCGACATCACCCAACAGAGCGCCGGCGAACGGCGCGTGGCGATGGTGTTCCAGAGCTATGCGCTCTATCCGCACCTGAGCGTGGCCGACAACCTGGCCCTGGGCCTGCGCATCCGCGGGATGCCCGCCAAAGAGCGGGAGGGGCGCATCGCCGCGGTGCTGGAGCTGCTGCAACTCACCGAGCTGCGCCTGCGCCGGCCGGCCCAGCTCTCCGGTGGCCAGCGCCAGCGCGTCGCTCTGGCCCGGGCCCTGCTGCGCCAGCCGCGGCTGGTGCTGCTCGATGAACCGATGAGCAACCTCGATGCCCAGTTGCGCGAGGAACTGCGCCCGGAGCTGCGCCGCTTGCTCTGCGGCGGCGAGCAGCCGGTGGTTTATGTCACCCATGATCAGCAGGAGGCCATGGGCATGGCCGATCGCATCGCCGTGCTGCGTGATGGCGCCCTGCAGCAGGTGGGTAGTGCCCGCGAGCTCTACGCACGACCGGCCAATCGCTTCGTGGCCGCCTTCCTCGGCCGGCCGGCGATCAATCTGCTGCCGGCGACAGGGCCGCGCCAACTGGGCCTGAGGCCGGAACATCTGCAGCCGGTGGCGCAAGGTGGCCTTGCTGCTCGCCTGTTGCGGCGCGAATGGTGGGGCAACCAGCAGTTGCTCTGGCTGGAGAGTGCCCAGGGTGATCTGCGCATGCTGGTGGCCGCTGATCAGGAGTTGCCGCCAGCCCTGCAGCTGGGCTGGCGGCCCGAGCATGAGCTGTGGTTCGACAGCCACAGCGGCGAGCGGTTGCCTGGGCCGTGATCGCGGCGTGGACCAGCCCCTGCAGCCCGTTTGGTAGTCTCTACTTGTGGTGGTTCACCACAGTCCAAAGATTTAAACGTTGATTCCCATGTCCCGCGTCTGCCAGCTCACCGGAAAGCGCGCCAACAACGGCATGGCCGTCAGCCACTCCCACGTGCGCACCAAGAAGCTGCAGCAGGTGAATCTGCAGGAGCGGCGCCTGTGGTGGGCCGAAGGCAAGCGCTTCGTCAAGCTGCGCGTCTGCACCCGCGCCCTCAAGACCATCCAGAAGAAGGGCCTGGGCAACTACGCCAAAGAGCTCGGCGTCAACCTGGCCCGTCTCTGAATCCGCCGATCTGCTTGATCCATTGGCAACTCAGTCAAGGTGAATTCGTCGGCTCTGCAGCCATGACGGATTCACCTTTTTTGTAGGCTTTGGGTCGCCGCAAGGCCCCTGGGATGGGTGGTCCGCTCCTCGATCCAGCATCGATTCGAGCGAGCCTCGGGGTGGCGTTGCCTTCGGCAGTGTCGCCGCATCTGTCATCCCTCTGTTGGTGTCTGTGATTTTCTGGCCATGGAGCCCTGTCGATGAAGCGACGTTCCTTGATCGGTGGCCTGGCCTTGCTGCCCCTGGTGCTCGGCCTGGCCCCGCGGCGAGCCTGGGCGATCGGCGGCGTGCTGCCCGAACTGGACCAACCGGCGCCGCAGTTTGAGCTGGAAGGCGTGGCCCCAGGCGGCAGCCTGGCCAAAGCCGCCAAGGCCGCCAAGCCGTTGCCCATTCGGATTGGTCTGAACGAGCTGGCCGGCCGCTGGCTGGTGCTTTATTTCTATCCCAAGGATTTCACCAGCGGCTGCACATTGGAGGCGCGAGGCTTCCAGCAGGATCTGGCGGCCTTTCAGGCTGAATCCGCCATCGTGATCGGGGTCAGCGCCGACGACCTTGAAGACCATGCCTCCTTCTGCGGCAGTGAGGGCCTGGTGTTTCCCTTGCTTTCCGATCCCGGTGGTGTCGTGAGCCGTCGCTATGGCTCCTGGCTGGCGCCCTATTCCCAGCGGCACACCTTCCTGATTGATCCAGCTGGAATCCTGCGCCAGCGCTGGACGGCCGTGCGCCCATCCGGCCACAGCCGCGAGGTGTTGGCGGAACTGCAACGGCAGAAGGGCTCGATAGCCTGAAAGGCCTTTCCGATCACCCGTGAGCCAAAGCCGTCCAGGGGGTGTCGCCGCCCCAGCCCCTGCTGGTCGATCCTGGCGATCTGGGCGCCGCCGTCTGCTGGCCACCGGCGCCCTGCTGGCCTGCGGCCTGGTGGCTGCGGCCGCCACAGCCCTGGCGCCGCGAGCCGGAGCGGGCACGGCGCCTGTCGCTGGCACCTTGCCCACCAGCGCCTCCAGCACCGCAAGGTTGCGGGTGCTGGCGGTGGCCGACGCCGGTGGCGGCAATCCCCCCCAGCGGGCGGTGGGCGACCAGATGGCTGCCGTGCATCGCCGCCAGAAGGTGGATCTGGTGATCATGGGCGGCGACAACATTTACGACAACGGCAATCTCGACCGGATCGAGGCCACTTTCCTGCGTCCGTATCGGGAGCTGTTGCAGGCCAAGGTGCCCTTTCACGCCGTGCTGGGCAACCACGACATCCGCACCGAGAATGGCGATCCCCAGGTTCGCTATCCCCTGTTCGGCATGAAGGGACGCTGGTACACGCTGCGGCGCGGCCCGGTGGAGTTCTTCATGCTGGACACCAATGTCAACGCTGCCTGGCAGCACCAGCTGCCCTGGTTGAAGCAGGCCCTGGCCAGCAGCACGGCTGCCTGGAAGGTGGTGGTGGGCCATCACCCGATCTACTCCTCTGGCCTCTACGGCGATGATCCCGTCGCCAAGGCGCGACTGGTGCCCTGGATGCAACGCCACGGCGTCCAGCTTTACATCAATGGCCACGATCACAACTACGAACGCTCCAAGCCGATCGATGGCATCACCTATCTCACCGTCGGTGGTGGTGGAGCCAGCTTGCGGCCCGTGCTGCCTGGGCCCAACAGTGCCCGGGCCGTGAGCGCTCACAGCTTCGCTGAACTCAGTTTCACCCCCACCGATCTCACGATCGAAGCCTGGAACAGCCAGGGACAACGGATTGATCAGGCCAGGTTGGCGAGGGGCACCAGCAGCTCCCGGTGAATGGCGGCGCTGTGGCGCAACTGCTCCAGGCGCCTGGGATCGGGGGGGCGATCCAGGCTGGCCTGCCAGCTCTGCAGCAGTGTGGCCGGGGCCGGCAGGGCCAGGTCCTGGCAAGGACAGCCGATGCCGCCAGCGGCTGCGGCCACCTTGGGGTCGTAGCTGAGGGCGGCGCAGGGGCTGCCCGCCAGGGCGGCCAGGATCAGTCCGTGCAACCGCATCGCAATCACCAGCCCCGCCGCCTGGAACTCGGCCATGGCTGCCTGGGGATCCGCCACTGTGAGCAGCACGCTGGCCTGCTTCAACCGTGCCGGCAGCAGCCCCTGCTGGTCGAGCCAGGCCAGCAGCTCCCGGTCCTGGCCCTGATGAAACGGTAACCAGTGCACGGGCCTGCCACTGGCGGCCGCAAGCTGATCGAGGGCCTCCAGGTAGGGCCGCCAGCCTTGCCGATCCAGCTGGCGGGCGGGACGCCAGCAGAGCACGATCGGTCCGCCCGCCCCTTGCCAGGGCTGGGGTGCCAGACCCCAGACCGGATCACTGCCCTCCAGGCAGCGCACACCCCAATAGCGGGCCAGCTGCGTGGAAGCAGGATCGCGCCAGCTGATCGCTGTGGCCAGGCTGAGCAGCCAGCGCACCAGTATCCGGCTGCGCCGTCGCCTCAGCGGTCCCAGACCCTGGCCCCAGAGGATCACGTCCTTGCCCTGGCTGCGGGCCGCCACGATCAGGGCGCCGTAGTACAGCAGGCTGCGGAAGCTGGTGGAATCCTGCAGCAGGCTGCCACCGCCCAGCACCAGGGCGCGGCAGCGGCCCAGGGCCGCCAGCACACCCAGCAGGCGCCGTCGGTCGGTGGTTTCCACCCCGTAGAGGCGCCGCACCAGCGGCTGATCCCAGGCTGTCACCACGGGAGTGATCAAGGCAGGAAGCTGTTGCAGCAGCACCTGGAGCAGGGCGTCATCGCCAAGGTTGTGCTCGCCGTAATAGCCGCAGACCAGCACAGAGGAACGGTTCGGCGCTGGCTTCACAGGGAGTCCGGAACGGCATCCCTAGATTATCGAGATCTTTGCTGCGTCCCATGCACGCCCTCTCCCTGGGCACCTGGTGGATCCATGTCACGTCGGTGCTCGAGTGGCTGGTGGCGATGCTGGCGGTGCAGCGGTTTGGTGCCGTTCGGCGGGAAGGTGGTTGGCGCTGGTTGTCCCTGGCGATGGTTCCGGCCCTGATCAGTGCCATGGCGGCCTGCACCTGGCATCTGTTCGATAACAGCCCCGCGCTCAAAGGGCTGGTGATCTTCCAGGCGGCGCTCACCGCCATCGGCAACACCACGATGGCGATCGCCGGCTGGAATCTGCTGCGCCAGCAGCGCACGGGTCAGCCGCAACCATGACGGCCACCTGGTCTGTGCCGCTGGAACGGTTTGCGGCCATCGATCCAGCGCCGTTCTTTGTGCTTTCGCTCCTGCCCTATCTGGCCTTTCTCTGGTGGGCCAGCAAGGTGGAGGCCTTCCCCAGGCTGGCCCTGCGCGGCTTCCAGCTCACGCTGCTGTTCGTGGCGGTGACGATCGTCGCCGCCATCGTGGCCCAGGTACGTTTCGGCGCCCTGCTGGCCGATGTGGATCCCCTGCACGGTGGCGCCGAAGCCTTCCTCACCATCAGCAACCTGCTGGTGATGCTGGGCTTCGCCACCGCTGCCAGCCAACGCGAGAGGTGAACAAGTCTTACGGGGAGCCTGCAGGTGGTCGGCTATCCCCGGAAGATGGGGCCGTTGCCAAGTGTTCGATGATCGCTCCTCTCCTGGCCCTTGCCCCTGCCACCATGTCCTGGTCACCGAAGGTGGGCCTGGTGATGATCGTCTGCAACATCATTGCCATCGGTATCGGCAAAGCCACCATCAAGCATCCCAACGTCGGCCTGAAGCTGCCCAGCTCCAGCCTGTTCGGTGGCCTCAGCCACGGCGCCATGCTCGGCACCATCAGCTTCGGCCACATCCTCGGCATCGGTGCCATACAGGGCCTGGCCTCCCGCGGCGTGCTCTGAAGCCTCGCTGCCTGCAACCCCCTGCCCGTTGCAGGAGGTGTGGCTGGGTTCCCGCTGAGTTGCTGCTGGAGCTGGTTCGTTGCCTAAGGCACCAGCTCAGCGCATACCAACCAGGTAGGGCAGGCTCCTGATCCCATAGCGCTCAAAGCGGTAGTCGAACAGCAGGGCCGCCAGGTCTTCGGCGCTTCTTGGCTCCAGGCCCACCAGCAGACGGCTGAGCCGCTGATCCGCTTTGGGGCCGGTCAGGCCCAGCCAGGTGCGCCGCGCCAGCCGGCCGCTGAGGCTCCAGCGCCAGCCCAGTCGCTGGCTCAGTTGCTGTTCGTACTGCCTCAACGGCAAGGATTCCCCGGACTGAATCGCCTCCAGCAGCAATGGCGCCAGAACGCGGCTGCTGCTCAGGGCATGGCGGATGCCTTCACCACCGAGCAGGTTGGCGGTGCTCACGGCGTCGCCGATCGCCAGCAACCGGCCCTGGCCATGGCAATCGCGGCGCCGGATTGAGCTGGAAATCAGGCCCCCGTGGCGGTCGAGCACCGCACTGGCCTGGCGTTCCTCCGGGCTGAACAGCCGCCCCAGCAGCTGCTCCAGCACCCTGCCCAGGGGTGGCAGCTGGCGATCGGGCCTGAGCCGGCAGACCCCCACCTTCAGCTGGCCGGGTGCCATGGGAAAAATCCAGCCATAGCCCTGGGCCACCCAGTCGCTGCCGAGGCAGAAGCTGAGCTGATCAGACCAGCTCTGCCAGCAGCCCAGGGGCACCTGCAGCAGCCACTCCACCCCCACGCCCTGCACCCAATCCCGCCCTGCCTCGCCGGCCCGGGGCGGCGGCGTGAACGCTCCGATCAGGGCTCTCCCCTGGCCGCTGGCATCCACCACCCAGTCGCTGATCACCTCCTGCACCGCCCCCTGGCGATCGCGCAGCAGGGTGCGCCAGCCGGCGCCCTGGGGCTGGCAGTCGAAGGCGCGCAAACCCAGCTGCACCTGGCCGCCGAAGCGGCGGCACTGATCAGCCAGCCACTGGCGCAGGGCGCCGAAATCGAGCACCACCCCGAGCGGCGCCGAGGCCCGCCAGCAGCGGCGCTGCTCGGCGGGGCCAAGCAACTGCCAACCCCGCCAGCGGCTGGCCACCACCTGGGCGGGTAAGCCGAAGCGCTCCAGGCTGGCAAAGGGCATGGCGGCGCTGCTGAAGGCAGCCTGGCTGAGATCAGTGAGCTGATCGACCAGCAGCACCGCCACACCGGTGGCAGCCAGCTGCCGGGCCAGCTCCGCACCGGCCGGCCCGGCTCCCACCACCAGCACCTGGGCGCGCAGGGTCACCACCGCGTCAGCAGGGGACCTCAGGCCGCCACGACCTGGCGGGTGTCGGGGCGGAAGGCGGCGGTGAAGCGGGTCAAAATTGTGGCCGCCATCTGGGGAGGGGTGAGTCCCAGCTGTTCCTTGCTCTGTTCGGGGCTGGCATGGTCCACCAGTACATCGCCGATGCCCAGGCGCAGCACCGGCACCAGCACCTCGTGATCGCTGAGGCTCTCCACCACGGCAGCGCCAAAGCCACCTGCCAGGGCCCCTTCCTCCATGGTCACCACCCGACCGATGCGGCGGGCCATCGGCAAGATCAGGAGTTCATCCAGGGGTCGCAGGAAGCGGGCATTGATCACGGCGGCCCGCACCCCCTGCTCCTGCAACAGGCCAGCGGTGGCCATGGCCGGGTAAACCATGGAGCCGTAGGCGACGATCAGCACGTCGTCGCCATCGGCGAGCAGCTCACCGCGACCGATTTCCAGCGGCTGCCAGCCCTCCTCCATCAGCGGCACTCCCTCCCCTTCACCGCGGGGAATGCGAATGGCTGTGGGGCCGTCGTGGGCGATGGAGGTGACGAGCATGCGTTGCAACTCCGCCTCATCTTTGGGGGCCATCACCGTGAAATTGGGCACGGCCCGCAGATAGCTGATGTCGTACTGGCCCTGGTGGGTGGGGCCATCGGCGCCGACGATGCCAGCGCGGTCCAGCACGAAGGTGACAGGCAGCTTCTGAATGCCGACGTCGTGGATCAGCTGGTCGTAGGCGCGCTGCAGAAAGGTGCTGTAGATCGCCACCACGGGCCGCAGCCCATCACAGGCCATGCCGGCGGCCATGGTGACAGCGTGTTGCTCGGCGATACCGACGTCGAAATACTGCCCAGGCAGGGCTTTCTCCAGCAAGTCGAGGCCGGTGCCGGTGGCCATCGCCGCCGTGATTCCCACCACCCGGGGATCCTGTTCACAGATGCGCACCAGGGTCTGGCCAAACACCTTGCTCCAGCTCGGCGGTTTCGGCTTGCTGGAGGGGTAGGCCTTACCGCTGGCCAGGTCAAAGGCGGACTGGGCGTGGTAGCCCACCTGGTCGGCCTCGGCAAAGGCATAGCCCTTGCCCTTGGTGGTGGCCACATGCACCAGCACCGGACCCTCCTCTTGATGGGCGGCCTGGAAGGTGCGGATCATCTCGGCCATGTCATGGCCATCGATCGGCCCCATGTAGGTGAAGCCGAGCTCTTCAAACACCGCACCCACCTTGGGCACGGCCAGGCGACGCATGCTCTCTTTGAGGTTCTTGAGCTCCGGCGGCAGCTCCCCATGCATGAACGGCAGATGCTTGATCGCCTCTTCAGCGTTGCCGGAGAAGAACTTCACCGGCTTGCTCAGGCGCATGCGGTTGAGATGGGTGGAGAGGGCTCCCACCGGCGGTGAGATCGACATGTCGTTGTCGTTGAGCACCACCAGCAATCGGGTCTTGGGCAGGTGGCCGGCATGGTTGATGGCTTCCAGGGCCATGCCACCGGTGAGGGCACCATCACCGATCACGGCGACGCACTTGAAGTCTTCGCCGCGCTGATCGCGGGCCAGGGCCATGCCCAGGGCCGCCGAGATCGAGGTGGAGGCGTGGCCGGCACCGAAGTGGTCGAAGCGGCTTTCGCTGCGCTTGAGATAGCCCGCTACACCGCCCTTCTGGCGCAGGGTGTGGAAGCCCTGCCAGCGGCCGGTGAGCAGCTTGTGGGGGTAGGCCTGGTGACCGACGTCCCACACCACCCGGTCCCGGTCGAGATCCAGGGTCTGGTATAGAGCCAGGGTGAGTTCCACCACCCCGAGGCCCGGTCCCAGATGGCCGCCACTGGTGGAGACCACTTCCAGATGCTTGTGCCGGATCTGGCGGGCGATCGCTTCCAATTCAGCGATGCTGAGGCCATGCAGCTGGTTGGGATGGCTCAGCTCACTTGGATGCATACCCACTCGACGACCGTGAAGGGCAATCTACGGCTTGCCCTCTGGCAACCGGCGACAGCGAGGTCCGTGGGGCTGGCTGATTGCCAGACTCGCTGAATGAAGGAATCGATCGCCAATCCGTTCGGTCCGGCGGGATACCCGCTGGCCAGCCCTTATCTGCAACGGATCCTGCGCGCCCGCGTCTACGACGTGGCGATCGAGTCCCCCCTTGATCCTGCCCCGAACCTCTCGCGGCGCCTGGGCAATCAGGTGCTGCTCAAACGCGAGGACCTGCAGCCGGTGTTCAGCTTCAAGCTGCGCGGCGCCTACAACCGCATGGTGGGCCTCTCCGCCGAGGAACTGGCGCGCGGTGTGATCGCCGCCAGCGCCGGCAACCATGCCCAGGGGGTGGCCCTCGCGGCCCAGCGGCTGGGTTGCACGGCCGTGATCGTGATGCCCGTCACCACCCCAGAGATGAAGGTGCGCTCGGTGGCGGCGCGGGGAGCGGAGGTGTTGCTGCACGGTGACACCTACGACGAGGCCTACGGGCGGGCCCGCGAACTGGAACAGGAACGGGGGCTCACCTTCATCCATCCCTTCGACGACCCGGACGTGATCGCCGGCCAGGGCACCATCGCCCTGGAGATCCTGCGCCAGTGCTCCCAGCCGCCTGATGCGATCTATGTGGCCGTCGGCGGCGGTGGCCTGATCGCCGGCATCGCTGCCTATGTAAAGAGCCTCTGGCCGCTGGTGGAGGTGATCGGTGTCGAGCCGATCGATGCCGATGCCATGACCCGCTCCCTGGCCAGTGGCCAGCGGGTGAGGCTGGAGCAGGTGGGGCTGTTCGCCGATGGGGTAGCGGTGCGTCAGGTGGGGGAACTCACCTTCGCCCTGGCCCAGCAGTACGTCGATTCGATGGTCACGGTCGACACCGACGAGATCTGCGCCGCGATCAAGGACGTGTTCGAGGACACCCGTTCGATCCTGGAGCCGGCCGGCGCCCTGGCGATTGCCGGCATGAAAAAGGATGTGCAGCAGCGCCAGCTCCAGGGCCGCACCCTGGTGGCGGTGGCCTGCGGCGCCAACATGAACTTCGACCGGCTGCTGTTTGTAGCGGAACGGGCCGAACTGGGCGAACAGCGCGAAGCGTTGTTGGCGGTGGAGATCCCGGAGCAACCCGGCAGCCTGCGCCGCTTCTGTGGCCTGCTGGGCCAGCGCAGCCTCACCGAGTTCAGCTACCGGTTGGCGGATCCGAAGCTGGCCCATCTCTTTGTGGGCGTGCAGGTGAGCGGACCCACCGATACGGCGGAGCTGCGCCTTGATCTGGAGGCCCAGGGCTTCCCCTGCCTTGATCTCTCCGGCAATGAACTGGCCAAGCTGCACCTGTGCCACATGGTGGGCGGCCGGCTTCCGGCCAGCGCCGGCTGTGCCAGGGAGCAGGGGGAGGAGCTGCTGTATCGCTTTGAGTTTCCGGAGCGCCCCGGCGCGTTGATGGCCTTCGTCAGCTCGCTCCATCCCAACTGGAACATCAGTATTTTTCACTACCGCAACCACGGCGCCGATGTGGGCCGGATCGTGGTGGGTGTGCAGGTGCCGCCGCCGGAGCTGGCGGCGTGGCAGGCCTTCCTGGCGGAGCTGCCCTATCAGCACTGGGAGGAGACCAACAACCCCGCCTACCGCCTGTTCCTGGGAGAAGGGCGCCAGCCACTGCCCAGTCTCACCAACCTGGTGGGTGCCTGAGGGGCGCGATACCGTGCCATGAGCGCGTGCAGGAGCCCAGCCATGTCCAGCACCCCGGAACCGAACAATCCCAATGGCCGTGAAACGGCCATTCCTGAAATACCCACCGAGCCGTCCCTGGCGCCGAACGGCCAGCCCATCGACAGCCCTAGCCCGACCGCCGGTCAACGGATCCAATTCTTCGGTGATCGCACTGTTCAGGATCGGCATCTGAGCGGGAACGACCCGGCTGTCGCTGGAGCGTCCAGCGACGCTCGTTCCGCCGCGACCGCTGCCACACCAGGCCAGGAACCAGAACAGGAGCCAGCCGCCAAGGCTCAGGCGCTGCAGGTTCCAGCTCTAGCCCAGAAGCAGCCCCCGAAGCAGCGGGCCCACCAGCCACGCGATCGCGCCCCTGGCCTGGATACGGCCCCGCTGACCCAGGCCCCAGCGGCGGCAATCCGCCTGGACAGCTTTCACTCAGATTCAGACTCAGATCGAGGACCGGCACCGGCGCCATCAGCCCGGGCCGCATCGGATCCGGCCCTGCCGGACCGGCCTCAGCGGGTCCAGAGTTTGCCGATTCAGGCCCTGTCGGTCCCGGTCTTGCCGGTTTCGGCCCAGCCGGTACGGACCGAAACGGTTCCGACCGAAACACTTCAGACCGCCACGGTCCAATCCGCCACGGCTCAGACCACAACGGTGACGGCGGCGGCGGCCCAGGCCGCCCGGGCTTCAACGGCCGCCCTCAGCAGCCTGTCGCTGCCCTCCCGCCTGGAGGCGATCCTCTATCTCAAGGGCCGGCCCCTGGGGCTGGCCGAGCTGGCTGAGATCGCCGGCATCAACCGTGACCAAGCCGAACTGGCCCTGATCACGCTGATGACGGATTACGCCCATCGCGATACGGCGCTGGAAATCCGCCAGGAGGGCCAGCGCTACAGCCTGCAATTGCGCGAGAGCCTCGGCGATCTGGTGCAGAGCCTGTTGCCGGTGGATCTCTCCACCGCCACCCTGCGCACCCTGGCCACGATTGCCCTGAAGAAACGCATCCTGCAGTCGGAGCTGGTCGATCTGCGCGGTTCCGGTGCTTATGACCACATCAAGGAATTGCTGGCCCAGGAGTTCATCGAACGCCGCCGCCAAAGTGAGGGCCGCTCCTACTGGTTGAGTCTCAGCGAGAAATTCCACCGCACCTTCGCCGTCAGCGCCGACGATCTCTCCCAGCCGCGGCGCCAGGCGGCCTGAACAGCGCGGCCAGGACTGCATAGAGTCGACGGGTGTTCCTTGGCTTCCCTCCCCCCAGGAGGCTCCCCACCTGCAGCCCGCCCATGAATGTTCTGATCTTTCTGCTCCAGGTGCTTGCCCAGACCCTGAGCATCTATCTGCTGGTCCTGCTGGTGCGGGTGCTACTGAGCTGGTTCCCCAATCTGGATTGGAGCAATCCGCTGCTGGCCGGCGTCAGCGCCATCACTGACCCCTATCTCAACGCCTTCCGCGGCCTGATCCCGCCGATCGGTGGCATCGACCTCTCGGCGCTACTGGCCTTCCTGGCCCTGCAACTGGCCCAGAGCCTGCTGAATGGCGCCACCATGACCCTGGCCAGCTCGGCGTACTGATCAGCGTCATCGGTTGGGTTGGACTGCCGGTTGGGCTGGTGCGGCTACTGCAGAGCGAGCTGCTGCTCCAGTGGCAGCCGCTCCTCACCCTCCGCTACCCGGGTGCGAAC
>CAMBZX010000013.1 GCA_945872185.1 Synechococcus sp. UW140
GCCTATGACTTCGTGTCCCAGGAAATCCGTGCTGCGGAAGACCCTGAGTTCGAGACGTTCTACACCAAGAACATTCTGCTGAACGAAGGTCTGCGCGCCTGGATGGCTCCTGCGGACCAACCGCACGAAAACTTCGTCTTCCCTGAAGAAGTTCTGCCCCGCGGCAACGCTCTCTGATCGATCTCGATTCCAAAATGATCTCCTCAAGGCGCCCTCTGGGCGCCTTTTTTGTATTGACATCCCATAGGGATGCCTTAACTCTTGGCCGCGTCAGTGGCAGGATGTGGTGATCAGTGAGCTGAAAGGCTCCGCGTGATCAGCAATGGCACGCGCAAGATGCAAGGAATCGCCAGGTCTTGCTTGAGGCTCCCGTGCGCTATGGCCTGACGGTTGTTCGCCCAGATTTGTCTGCTGTCAAGGTGAATGCTGAATTCAAGGTCGCTCGTGAGCGTGTGATTGATACTCTCGATGACTCGTTGAAGCCTTTGGCCAGGCGGTTGGTTGATACTGATCTTGGCAGCCAACAACCAGTGGACCCCCATCTGCTAAGCCATGAAATTAATTCTTTTTCTCGGATTCCTCTCGGCCCTGGTGTTGCAGTCTGACGTTTTTGCTCAGCCTGTGGCTGCTGCGGCTTCTGCCAGGGAGGGCCTGATTGTCTATCTCTATAGCCCACCTGGCCTGGCCCGTTGCATCGTGCCCAGTACTGAGGCTGCTGGCGCCTTTTCGGCTTCTGCCTCGCTGCAGCATCTGGTTGGCAGGCTGCAGGCGTCCGGCCGGTCTTCGCAGCTCCAGATTTTCACGGACATCAGCGCCCCCCAGGATTTTGTGCTGCTCCAGAGTTTTAGCCAGCCCAGCCTCAATCCTGATGCCGGCGCCGGCCGTAACGGCTGGAATCGAGACTTTTTCCCCGATTCCAGTGACTGCCTGGCCAAGGCGAGATTGTTTGAACTCCCTTCGACGTTTCTGCTTGGCGATCGTTCTCTGAAGGTCCGGCCGGACTCGTTGGTGGTGATTCAGCATGTGGACGTCGATCCCAAAATGCGTGAGCTTTATCAGCCCTATTTTCAGCAGCTTGCTCGTGTTCTCAAGGGTCAATCGGGCTTCGAGGGATTTCAGGTCTGGACCTGGAACTCTCGGCCTAATCACTGGACCGTCATCTCCGTGTGGCGTGATCTCCATACCGTTGAGGCAGCGCAGCATCGCCCTGAGTTGGTGGCGGTATGGGACCAGATCTTTGCCAATGCCGCTTCACCTCGCAATTGGAGCAACTACCGTCGTTTCGACATGAATCCGTAACGACCGCTACCCAGTCGGGTCCTGGTTGTGGCCGTCCCCAGCTCTGCCCATCGACCACGTGATCAGGATCTTGAAGCGGTCGCAGTGTCGGGGTGTGCTCGCTAGCTTGATCAAGTCCTGTTAGCAGTGATGTGGTGTGGTGTGGCCTTCGGGTCGTCTCCTCTCCGAAAGCATCGCCGGCTGACACCATCCCCCAAGGAGGAGGTGCCCGTGAGTTCCAGTTGTTGCAAGCAGGGTCTGCTGATCGCGGAGAACGCCGGCTGATTTCGGCGCTTGATTCCTGATCACTCGGTTCCGCGACAGAGCGGACCCGGCGAGAGCCCCCGGTCCCGTCAGGGATCGGGGGCATCGTTTTGTGGCCAGTCGCGCTTCAGGCGGGTCAGCAGGGTCTGCAGTTGCCCCGCGAGTTCCGGCTTCAAGGGGCCCTGGCGTTGCAGCACCACCACCCCATCGACCACGGCGACAGGCATGTAATCCAGCTGCGGTTGGCTGAGCCATTGCAGGCTCTCGCGCAGGGCCTTCCGGTCGCGGCCGAAGGCCTTGCCGTAGCGCTCCAGCCAGTGCAGATCCACCGCCACCCAGTCCACAGGTCGCGCCTCACCGTTGCGGTTGAGATAGGCCGTGGCCTCGGGGAAGCGCACCAGCACCGGGCGTTGCGCCAGTAGGGGGACAAGGTTGGTGGGGGCGCTCACACTGGCCTGGTCGGGGATCACGGCCAGGGCCTGGCGGGCCCATTGCCCATGGCGCCACTGCGCCGCGGGGCTGGCATAGACCCAGGGATGAAGGCTGTCGGGGATCGCGAAGGAAAGACTGCGGTTGGGGTTGGCCAGCAGGGCAAACAGCAGCGACAGGCCGATGCAGCCCTGCCAGAGGCGCCGGAGGCGACGGCAGGCGTACAGCTGGGGGTGCCGTTCCCACCAGCAGAGGGCCCCGACGAACAGCCCCGGAACCACCAGCAGGGCGTAGCGGATGTTGATCGAAAGAGGGTTGTTGCTCCCCTGGGCCAGCAGCAGCCCCAGCAGGGGCAGTCCCATCAGCACCCAGGCGTCTGCGGATATCAGCGGCAGGAACAGCAGCGGCAGCCCCTGAGCGGCGAGATAGCGCAGGGTGTCAAGGGGGGGATGCACCAGTTCCCGCAGCAGCACCGCCGGCTGCTGCAGGGCCTGCCGCAGCACCTCCAGGCTGCTGGCCCTGCTGGTGCCAGGCACGTACTGGCCAAAGTTCTCGATCATGAAGCGCCGGGAGTTGTCTTCGCTGAACAGCGGCATCAGCAGCGTTGTCACCAGGAGCACCCAGCCGCCGCCGTAGAGGATCAGGCCCAGGGCCAGCGGCCAGCGCCGCGATTCCCGCCACCACAGCCACAGGCCGACCCCCACCAGCAGCACACCGGTGTCCTCGCGGATCAGGGGGATCAGCGCAGCGCTCAGCCCCACCAGCCAGGGCCATCGGCGGCGCAGACCGAACACCAGGGCAAAGAACAGCAGCGGCAGCTGGCAGAGGTCGGTGAAGTTGCCCCAGGTGGGACCAACCACCGCATTGGCAGCGAAGAAGGCCAGGGCGAGGGTGGCGGCCAGGGCGGGCTGCAGGCGGTCCAGGGCGAGCCGGTAAAGCAAGAGCCCCGCTGCTGTCATCAGGCCCACCTGCACCAGCGGCAGAGCCAGGCTTCCCAGCAGCCCCACCAGGGGAATCCATAAGGCCAGGATCGGGGTGAAGTGCTGGCCGAGCCGGTGGTAACCCAGCTGGGGCAGCTGGCCGCTGTGCACCACGTTGGTGGAGAGCTGGGAGGAGAGGGTGCTCTCAAAGGGGTGACCGTGCAGCCCGTTCCAGAGCACCTGCAGAAAGATCCCCTGGTCGTAGGAGGCGGTGAGCGCCTGCAGCTTCCACCACTGCAGCAGCAGCCCCACCAGGGCGAACAGGGTCGCGGCCACCACCACTGTGCGTTCAGGGGTCAGGCGGTTGGGGGCCGGAACCATCGGTGATCGCGGCAAAGAGCAGTTGCGCAGCGGTCGTTCCATCGTTGAGGCACTGTGCCTCAACCGTTGGCGCTGGTTCGAGCCCCACCGGGCATCTACCGCGGCGATGACGGGGCTGCTTCCCCCAGGCCCCCCCATCCGCAACGTTTTTGAGGCGTTTGCGCTGCAGTTCGATCGCGTGCAGCGCAGGAGACTGCTGAAAAGTTTCAGAAGGCCAGGCCACTGTTCTGCCGGCCGTGGAACAAGCCGATGACCATTGGGTTGCCCGGTGGTGAAGAGGTCCTCCACCGTGGCCGAGACAGCTTTTCAACAGTCTCTTAGGCGTTGGCTCAACAAGTAAGAGTTGGCTGAACGGCTCAACAAGCAAAAGTTGGCTGAGCAAGGAAGAGTTGGCCAAACAAGGTCTCAGGTGAGCCGGCTGGATCTGGTCCGCGGCTGGGCAATTCCATCCACACCGCCTGGTCATGGGCTGGCAGGTGTGAGTGAACCGGGCTCCGCACACGCTTCGGCGCCCGCGAATCAAGCCCTACCCGCCTGGGCCGAGTTGGTGGGCGCCTGCCTTCACCCGTTGGACCACGTCCTTGATGGCCGGGGGCAGATGCTGCCGCAGGGAGCCCAGGCGCCAGAGGCGGCCTGAGAGCACGCCGTTCAGATCGGCCAAGGCGCGTATCACCGGTTGCCGGCGCACCATGGCGGGAGCGCGATCCAGTTCGGCGACGGCGGCGCCGGGCCGCCAGTCGGCCAGCTGCACTACCGCCCGATAGGCGGCCGGCCAGGGGTTGGTGGGCTGCAGCTGGCTGAGCCGGGTGTACCAGCCTTCGGCTTCGCCGGGCCTGTTGTTCAAGGTGGCCAGCAGGGCCATGCTCCAGAGGGCATCGCCGTCGTCGGGGTTCCGCTGCAGCTGCTGCCGGGCCCAGGCGCGCACCCGCTGCTGATAGAGAAAGTGGCCATCGAGCTGGTGTTCCGGACCGATGCGGGCGAACAGGGTCGCCAAGCCCTCGGGTCCTCGCTCCATCCCCCGCGCCAGGGCGATGAACTGGGGATCGAAGCGTGGGGCGGCCCCGTCCCGCCGTTGCCACAGCTCGACACGGCGTCCCTCGCTCCACGACCAGCGGCCCACCTGAACAAAGCGGCTATCGCGGCGCACCTTGAAGCTCAACTCCCGCATCGGCGGGCGATTGGTGCCCTGGTCGCCGCTGGCCAGCAGGATCCAGCTGCTGCGCTCCAGCACCAGGGGATGTTCGTGGCGCTGGCGGCCGAGCCGGCGGGCTTCAATCCGGCCACCGCCCAGCCGTCCGAAATAGGAGACGGTCTGTTCATTGAGATCGGGGCTGCCTGGCACCACCAGCAGCGTGGTGGGGGCAGCGCCCACCGCGGACCGCAGCCGCTCGATCGCCGCCGGGATCGGGCTGGGCTCGGGCCGCTCGACCGCCGCCACCGCCCCCTGGGCCGTGGCGGCGGTGGCCGCCAGCAGGCCGCCGCCGAGCAGGCTGGCACTCAGGCCGCGGCCCCAGAGCTGCTCCAATCCCAGTCCCAGCTGCCACCAACCCCGGGCCAGCAGCAGCAGCAGCAACGGCAGCACCGGGGCGATGTAACGGGCGTCCTTGTTGGGACTGAGGGTGGTGGCCAGGGTGCCGGCCAGGGTGCAGCCGATCAGCCAGGCCCAATCCGGCGGCAGCGCCTGAAAGGGTTGGCGCAGCCGGGCCTGGAGCTGGCCGCGGTTCTGCGATACACGGTTCTGCGATACACGGTTCTGCCAGACCTGGACCTGCCAGAGCGCCAGCAGGCTGCCCGCCAGCGCCGGTAGCAGAATCGGCAGGCCGATCTGCTCGGGCCAGAGCCGCGGATACCAGAGCAGCGAAGCCAGGCTCAGGGGCGAGGGATCGCCCTCGGCTGCGGCCGATTCGATCACGGCCCGGTTGGTGCCCCCCAGGGTGGTGATCCAGTTGTGGTGCAGCCAGGGCAGCAGCAGGCCGAGGACGAGCAGCAGAGCCACCAGGGTCTGGAAGCGCCTTCGGCGCTGGCCCAGGCCGCGGAGGGCGGCCCAGAGGCTGGGCAGGGCCACCAGCAGCAGGGCGCTCTGTTTCACCAGCAGGGCTGCTGCCAGTGCCAGGGCGGCGAGGATGGCCTGGTGCCAGCGTCCGCCGGCTGGCTGCTGGGCTTGCCAGCGGCCCAGCAGCCACAGGGCCAGGGTGGTGCTGGCGCTGAGTGGCAGATCGAGGGTGTAATCCACCCGCAGGGCCGTCAGGGCCGGGCAGAGGGCCACGAGGGTGGCGGCCAGCAGGCCGAAGCCCCGCCCGCCCAGCTGCCGTCCCCAGCAGGCCACGATCAGCAGCAGCAGGCCATGCCAGAGCGACAGGCTCCAGCTGGCCTGATCGGCGCTGTCGCCGCTGAGGGCCATGACGCTGCCGTCGATCAGGGAGGCCAGCGGCGGAATCTTGGGCGAGAGATCGAGCAGCTGGCCCCAGCCCTGCCAGCCGCCGCCGCTCAGCAGGCCGAGGGCGCGGCCATGGTCGATGGCACTGTTGAGATAGTCAGCCTGGTCCCAGCTGGGCAGGCGTCCATCGGCGGCTAGCCAGAGCCGATCGGCCAGGGTGGCCCCGGCCCAGAGCGCCAGCAGTAACAGCCACCAGATCAGCCTCTGCCACCGGGATCCACTGGGCGTCAGGGGCGGGCCGGGGCTGTCAGGCATGGTGATTTCAGCGGCCAGACGGGGCCTTGGGGAGCAGTGTGCCCCAGGGGATCTTGCCCCTGTGCGTTCGAGCAGCTGGCACACAGGCGTTGGTGTTCTCAGCAACATCCCGTGATCATTCCCCCAGGCGCATTGCGCCAAAACGTGTGAGGTTCCCCCATGAAACTTTTCCAGCAACTGCTGGTCGCTCCTGCGGCTCTAGGCCTGTTGGCCCCAATGGCCGTCGGTGCTGCCGAGCTCAACCTGGCCGACGTGAGCCAGTACGCCGGCTCCAGCCAGGACCAGGTCACCAG
The DNA here is from genome assembly GCA_945872185.1 of Synechococcus sp. UW140. Lineage (GTDB taxonomy): Bacteria > Cyanobacteriota > Cyanobacteriia > PCC-6307 > Cyanobiaceae > Cyanobium. The sequence goes on from CAMBZX010000013.1 coordinate 6,258, forward strand.
CGTCACCCAGTTCTCCGACGTCAAGCCCACCGACTGGGCTTATCAGGCTCTCTCCAACCTGGTTGAGCGCTACGGCTGCGTCGCCGGCTACCCCAACGGCACCTTCAAAGGCGGCCAGGCCATGACCCGCTATGAAGCGGCTGCCTTGCTGAACGCTTGTCTCGACCGCGTCACCGAAGTGACCGACGAGCTCAAGAAGCTCATGGCTGAGTTCGAGAAAGAACTCGCCGTGCTGCGCGGCCGCGTTGATGGCCTCGAGGCCAAAGTGGGTGAGCTCGAAGCCAACCAGTTCTCCACCACCACCAAGCTGAAGGGTGTCGCCACCTTCGTGCTCGGTGCCAACAGCTTCGGCGGCAGCAACCGCGCGATCTCTGATTACGCCGCCGCCCAGGAAGGAGCCACCTCCTTCAACTACGACGTTCGCCTGAACTTCGACACCAGCTTCACCGGCAAGGACCTGCTGCGCACCACCCTGCGTGCTGGCAACTTCGGTGATTCCGCCTTCGGCAACGGCTATGGCTATGACAACAATGGCCGCGCCATCCAGGGCCTGAACACCCTTGAGGTTGCCTTCCAGGAGAACTGCGGCACCGGCATCGATTGCGGCGACGTGGTGGCGATCAACCGCCTCTTCTACCAGTTCCCGATCGGCTCCAACTTCACCGCCACCATCGGTGGTCGGGTTCGTCAGGACGACATGCTGGCCATGTGGCCCAGCGTGTATCCGGCTGACACCGTGCTCGACATCTTCACCTACGCCGGTGCCCCCGGTGCCTACAACCTGAACCTCGGTGCAGGTGCGGGTCTGTGGTGGAAGAGCGGCAACTTCAGCATCAGTGCTAACTACGTCGCCGCCAATGGCGACGGTGGCACCCCCAGCTCCGTGCCCTGCCTCGGCGGTGACACCAACTCCTGCGGCGGTATCGGTACCGAGGCTTCCCAGGAGACCGGCACCGTTCAGGTGGCCTACGGCGGTTCCAACTGGGGCCTGGCTGCCACTTACAACTACAGCAATGGCGTCGGCGTTGCCAGTGGCACGCCTCTGGCCGTTGAGGCTCAGGCAGCAACTCCCGGCGGTGACTACATCGGCTTCGGCTCGATCAACTCCGTTGGCATCAGTGGCTACTGGCAGCCCACCAACAGCGGCTGGTTCCCCTCGATCAGCACCGGTTGGGGCTTGAACTCCTACAACTTCAACGACGACGCCTTCAACTTCGACGGCCCCACCAGCCAGTCTTGGTATGTCGGCCTGCAGTGGGCTGATGCCTTCATCAAGGGCAACACCTTCGGTATGGCTGTGGGTGAGCCCACCTTCATCACCGGTTGTGGTGATGTCTGCAGTGACAATGGCGTTTCCCGTACCCCCCACGACGGCAACTACGCCTGGGAGTGGTGGTACAAGTTCCAGGTCACCGACAACATCAGCGTGACCCCCGCCATCTACTACCTCAGCAACCCGCTGGGTAACGTTGGCTACCGCGCCAACGAGATCTCCGGTGATTCTGGTGCTGCCCTCACCAACTTCGGCGGTATCGTCAAGACCACCTTCAAGTTCTGATCGTGGCGCGGCCGCTTCGGCGGCCAACTCATTTCAACTCACTCCTCCTTCGTTGTCCCGGCTGCATCTCGCAGCCGGGCTTTTTTTCTGGCTTGCTGATCTCAATGCCAGGCAATGATTGGCCAGCCTTCCAGTTGACTGGCCTGGTGCCTGACTGTTCGGCCCATTCGCTGCCGATTCGTGCAGCCGCGGCTTGGCTGTTCTGGGCTGACCATGGGACGCTCCAGGCCCATGGCTCCTTGTCTTTTTCCCAATCTTTGGAGCCAATTCTCGGGCTGGTCCGCTGGTTGTCTGGCCACTACTTTCACCGGCCCCACTCTTGGGTCGCCCTGTCGCCGGGGATACATCGGCGGGTATCGACAGGGCTCGGACCGGTCGTCTTGGCCTATTAACTTCTCATGGCTTCCCTAGGGAAGCTTCCTCTTTTTGGTGTGAGGATCAAATGAAACTGTTCCAGAAATTGTTGTTGGCTCCCGTGGCGCTTGGCCTGGCTGCCCCTGTGGCTGCCTCCGCGTCGGAGCTGAATCTCAGCGATGTCAACCGTTACGCGCCTACGGCCAGCGCCGCCCAGGTCACCAGCGTCAGTCAGTTCTCTGATGTGCAACCCACCGACTGGGCCTACCAGGCTCTGACCAACCTGGTGGAGCAGTACGGCTGCGTTGCCGGCTATCCCAATGGCACCTTCAAGGGTGGCCAGGCGATGACCCGCTACGAAGCGGCCGCCCTGCTCAATGCCTGTCTCGATCGCGTCACCGAGGTCACCGACGAGCTCAAGAAGCTGATGGAGGAGTTCCAGGAGGAGCTCGCCCTGCTGCGTGGTCGGGTTGATCGCCTCGAGGCCAAGGTGGGTGAGCTGGAAGCCACCCAGTTCTCCACCACCACCAAGCTGCGCGCTGACACCCGCTGGGTGGTCGGTGGCCTCAGCTACAGCGGCAACCAGGTGGGTGATGACAACAATTACAAGCCCCCCACCAGTGGTAAGGGCACGGTCGCGTCGCCGTACAAATACACCCAGCTGCGTGACGCCGTCACCTTCAACTACGACGTTCGCCTGAACTTCGATACCAGCTTCACCGGTAAGGACCTGCTGCGCACCACCCTGCGCGCCGGCAACTTCGCCGACAGCGGTTTCAGCAGCCAGAACAGCGTCACGCCGCTGGTCAGCCTGGATGCGGCCTTTGAGGAAGGTTGCGGCACCGGTACTGATTGCGGCGACGTCGTCGCCATCAACCGCCTGTACTACAAGTTCCCGGTCAGCTCCCAGTTCACGGCCGTGATCGGTGGCCGCATGCGCCAGGACGACGGCCTGCCCGTCAAGCCCAGCGTCTACACCGGCGACAAGATCCTCAAACTGTGGGACTTCAACGGTGCTCCTGGCGCTTACAGCCAGCTGCTCGGCCCCGGTGCCGGTCTGTGGTGGAAACAAGCCGGTAAGACTGGCTTCAGCTTCGGTGCTGTCTATGTCGCCGCCAATGGCGATAGCGGCCAGCCCAACGGCGAAGGTTGCACCAACTACGACATAGGAGGCTGTGGCGGCATCGGCAACGAGGCCTCCAAGCAGAGCGGCACCCTGCAGCTGGCTTACACCGGCAAGGGCTGGAACCTCACCGGCGCCTACACCTACAACAGCGCTGGTGTCGGCATCGCCGGTACTCCTCTGTCCCAGAACCTGCTGCCCAGCATCTACAAGACCACCGGTGGCGGCCACGTGTCGTCCTGGTCCTTGGCCGGTTACTGGCAGCCGCTCAAGTCCGGATGGGCACCTTCACTAAGCGCTGGCTGGGGCTATAACACCTATTCCTACACGGGTGACACGGCTTCCTCCTCCACGGTGGCCCTTGCCCTCGACTCGGCCACCAGCCAATCCTGGTTTGTGGGTCTGAACTGGAAGGATCTGTTCGCCAAGGGCAACGCGTTCGGCATTGCGGTGGGTCAGCCCACCTTCATCACCGGCGTCAACTACAACGGCGACGATCTGAACGTCTACGACGGTAACTATGCCTTGGAGGCCTACTACAAGTTCCAGGTAACGGACAATATCGCCGTCACTCCGGCCATCTTCTGGCTGTCCCGCGCCCGCGGTCAGCAGACCAGTACCAACAGCCTGAGTGCGACCCTGGCCGATCCCAACCTCAGCAGTGGCGACAACCTGGGCACCTTCGGCGCCCTGGTGCAGACCACCTTCAAGTTCTGATCGAACCCGTTCTGATCAACAGATCGGAACCTTCCTGGGAGCTACTCCTCCCATCAGGTTCTCCGGAGCCATCGCCCCCCGCTTGCGGGGGGCTTTTTGTTGGCCGAACCACCGCACTGGAGTCCACAGCTGGCCGATGATGGCGGCGGACGATCGAAGTTCCCGTGTCAGGTCAGCGCCGCAGCCTTGCTCCCCAGACGGCTGGGATTGATCATTACGCCGTTCTGGGGGTGTCGCCCCTGGCGACGGAGGCCCAGATCAAGGCCGCCTATCGGGCCCTGGTGAAGCTCCACCATCCCGATGCGGGAGGGGATGACCAGCAGATCCTGGCCCTCAACGCCGCCTGGGAGGTGCTGCGCGATGGACCGCGCCGGCGCCGTTACGACGCCGCATGCGGGCCGGCTCCAGAGGGGAGCTGGCCCGCCTCAGGTGCTGCAGCTCCTCGTCGCGCACGTCCCCCCCGGGGCGCCGCCCGCGATGAGGAGCTGCTGGCTTGGTTGCAGCAGGTGTACACGCCGATCGATCGCTTGCTGGCCCAGGTGATCAATCCCTTTCCGGCCCAGCTGCGGGCCCTGTCCGCCGATCCCTACGACGATCGCCTGATGGAGGTGTTCTGCACCTTCCTCGAGCAGAGCCAGAAGCGCCTCGAGAAAGTGGTGACCCTGTATCGCTCGCTGGCTTGCCCCCGCAGTGCCCAGGGCTTTGGCCTCAGCCTCTACCACTGCCTCAGCCAGGTTCAGGATGCCTTGGGGGAACTGGAGCGTTACACGCTGGGCTACGTCGACAGCTACCTGCACGACGGCCGCGAAATGCTGCGCGAAGCCAAGCGCCGCCGCAGCCTGTTGCATGAGGAGCGGCGGCGGCTCGAGCTCTGAAAGTCCAGATGCTGAGGTGCCCCTTGTGGGGTGGAGCAAGGTCCGATAAGGCTTCAGCCGGCGCTGTAGGGCTCCAGCTGGTCGATCCGTAGCCACACGTCCGGTACCGGGCGGCGCCAGCGCAGTTGGGCATGGCTGCCTTTGATCGCCAGGATTTCGCCGGGCCCTTCAAAGATGTAAGCGGGCGGCTGGGGATCGCTGGCAGCGGCCTCCAGGCTGCCGCCGTAGGCGGCGCGGGCCACCCGCACCAGGGCACCTTTCTTGAAGGCGGGGGCAGCCGCAGCGGCGCTGGGGGCCGGCGGGGTGGAGGCGGACGGGTCGGCCATGGCAAGCGTGGCGGCGGCCTCAGGCTAGGTGTTGGCGGCGCGAGCGGGTGTCCCCCTAGCCTCGCCTTCAAGACTGGTGGGGAATCACGACATGAGGCTGCTGCTGCTTGGCTGCTCCGGTTTTGTGGGGCGGGAGCTGGTGCCCTTTCTGCTGGAGCTGGGCCATTCGCTCACCCTGGTGAGCCGCCGCGCCCATCCCTTCCCGCTGCTGGAAAGTGACCGGCTGGTCTGCCTGCGGCTCGATCCTGCCGATCCGGCCAGCTGGCAGAACGAGGCCCTGCGCCAGGCCCTGGCGGCGGCCGAGGGGGTGGTGAATCTGGCGGGAGAGCCGATCGCCGAAAAGCGCTGGACCGCCGAGCATCGCCAGCTTCTGCTGGACAGTCGCCTGCGCACCACGGCCAACCTGGTGGCGGCGATGGCGCCGCTGCGTCAGCCGCCGCGGGTGCTGGTCAACGCCTCCGCCGTGGGCTACTACGGCACCAGCTTGGATCAGTGTTTCAGCGAGGCGAGTCCGGCCGGCAACGATCTGCTCGCCCAGCTCTGCCAGCGCTGGGAAACCGCCGCCGCGGCCGTTCCCGGGGGGTGCCGGGTGGTGCTTCTGCGCATCGGCATCGTGCTGGGACCCGATGGTGGTGCCCTCGGCAAGATGCTGCCGGTGTTCCGGCTGGGCTTTGGTGGCCCCGTGGGTTCAGGCCAGCAGTGGATGAGCTGGATCGAGCGCCACGATCTCTGTCGCCTGATCGCCACGGCTCTTGAAGACCCCGCCTACAGCGGGGCCTACAACGCTGTGGCGCCGGAACCCACCCGCATGGGCATCTTCGCCAACGCCCTCGGGCGGGCGCTGGGAAGGCCCAGCCTGCTGCCGGTACCCGGGGCGATCCTGTACCTGCTGCTGGGTGATGGCGCCCGGGTGGTGCTGGAAGGACAACAGGTGCTGCCGCAACGGCTGCAGGCCCAGGGCTTCCAGTTTCAGCACCCCTCGCTCAACGCTGCCCTCGCCGCTGCCACCAGCCCAGGGCCCCGCTGAGCAGGGCCGCCGCCATCAGCACCCCGATCGCGGGGGTGAACAACGGCTCCCACAGCGCCTGGAAGCGGCGCAGGGGGGCCTCCACCCCGCGGCTGTGGAGCACCACCGCCACGGCAAACCAAAGCGCTGCCGCCATCACCAGAAACACATCGGCCACCAGGGCCAGATCGAGCCAGCCCTTGAGCCGTTGCAGCAGCGTCGCGGTGGGGGTGGCGGTGGAGGTGGCGGGTTGGGGCTCTGGACCAGTCGCGTGTTCAGGGCTGCTCCCCGCTGTCGCACGGCGCGGTGGTTCGGGTTTGGCTGATGCGCCTGCCTGACTCCAGGGGGCTGCCACGCTCGCTGGCCCTGAGTCTTGCTGTGCTGCTGCGCTTGCTTCCGCAGCGGCGTGATTTCGCCTGTCGTCGCCAGGGCGTGGTGGCTCCGCAGCATGAGCAACATCTGGGTTATGGGGAGCCTCTGGGCTCCCCGGATGGTCTGGGCTGGGTGTTGGCTGCGGGATCGGTTGTGGCTGCGTGCGCAGGGCTGCTTCGCTGCTGCTGGCCAGCTCGCCGCTGGGGGCGGGAATGCCGCTGGCGGCGCCGGTTTCGGCCGGTGAGGGGGTCATCGCGCTCCAGGCTGCAGGGTGCTCAGCAGCACCATGATCGCTGCGGCCATGCGTTGGCTGCCGCCGGCGCTGCCGATCCGCTCGGCGCCGCTGGCCGCCAACTGCCGCCGCCAGGCAGGGCCCCGCTGCGGATCGGCCAGCCGGTCCAGCAGGTCGCCGGCCAGATCGGCGCCGGCCTGCAGGGCCTCGGCACTGCCCACTGCGCTACTGCCCACTGCGCTACTACCCGCCGCGCTATTGCCCACTGCGCCACTGGCGCAGCTGAGTCCGGGGCCCAGTAGGCGCCGCTGGGCTTCGGCGAATCCCGGCGTGAACTGGGGCCCGGGGCCCTCCAGCTGCAGCACCGGCTTACCCAGTCCCACGGCCTGTTCGGCGGCGGTGCCGGTCATCGACAACACCAGATCACTGCCGCCCAGCACCGCCGCGAATCGCCCCCAGTGCAGCTGCAGCCGCTGAGGGCCTCGCGCCAGCACCAGGGCGGCGTTGCCATCGTCCGGGCCCCGCCCCTGTTCCAGGTTCCAGCCCAGGGGGGCGCCGATCCGGCCCAGGGTGGTGGCGTCCAGATCCCCCACCAGGGCGGCCTGTAGCGCCAGCGCTCGTGCTGGCTGCAGGGGGGAGGGCAGTCGAGCGAGCAGTTGCAGCATCAGCTCAAGGTTGCGCAGGGCCTCCGGCAGGCGGCTGCCGGGTAGCACCGCCAGGGTCTGGGCGGCACCACAGGGGATCGGCTCGCCAGCCTCGCTCACGAGATCGACGAAGGGATTGCCCAGGAATTCCACCGGTCGGCCCAGCTGCTCGCTGAGATCGCTGGCGGTGAGGGCATCCCGGCTCCAGACCTTGCGGAAACGGCGGCGGCGCAGCAGCCAGCCGCAGGGCCAGGGCAGCCGCAGGCGGCCTTCATAGTGGCTCGAATAAGCCACCAGATACACCACCACCGGCCGCCGGACCAACCAGGCCGCCAGCACCGGCAGCAGGTCACCCACGGCCACAATCAGTCGGTCGCGGCGGCCGCGCAGGCTCAGCAGCCGTCTCAGCACATCGAGATACTGGCCCTCCCGCAATTCGGTGATCCGGCCCGCGAGGCTTGTGTAGCCCAGGCCGCCGGTGCTGAATTCCCGGGTGCGGCTGATCACCGGAATGCCCGCCTGGCGGTAGGGATGGCCGTGACCCACCAGGGGCAGGGCCTCCACCGTGAGTCCCTGGGCCAGCAGCTGCCGGCCCAGCAAGGCACCACTGAGGTCTTCCCCGTGGCCGTTGCTCAGCAACAGCAGCTGGCTCAAGCCTGCAGCCAGGCTCGCACCTTCTCCAGGGCTTGCCAGCCCGGGCGCCGCCGCAGGCCGTCAGCCATCGAGTCGTTCAATTCCGCCGCCAGTTCGGGGGCCATCAGCATCACCCGCTGCACGATTTCGATGTGCTCGCGCACCCCCTTCTGACTGGTTTCCAGCATCGCCACGCTGAGGTTGACGCGGGCCTGGGGATCCTGGGGATTGAGCCGCACCGCCGTGCGGGCGGAGCCCAGGGCGTCGTTGGGGCGATCGAGCAGCAGCTGCAGCCAGGCCAGGCAGGTCCAGCCGGCCGAGAGCCGTGGCGACTCGGCGGTGATCGTCAGGAAGTCGTCGATCAGCTCTTCGGGGGCGGCCCCCTGCTGATAGCGGCCGACCGCTTGGTCGAACAGGGAGGCGTCGCTGGGGGGAGGGCTGGCCGTCATGGCTGCGGCGATTGGGAAAGGGCGTGATCCTCAGATTCCCACGCCGCCTGTCCGGGTGTGGCCGGCCCTGGGGTCAGACGGCGAAGGAACTGCCGCAGCCGCAGGTCTGGGTGGCGTTGGGATTGGTGAAGTTGAAGCCGCCACCGATCAGGGCGCTGGAGAAGTCGAGCTGCATCCCGTAGATGTAAAGCAGGCTCTTGGGATCGGACACCACCCGGAAGCTGGGAGCTCCATTCGGTTCGTAGACATAGGTTTCGTCATCGTCGCGGATGGCGTCGGCGTCGATGAAGTCCATGGTGTAGCTCATGCCACTGCAGCCGCCGGAGCGCACCCCCACCCGCAGCAGCTTGGCCTCGCCCTGTTGCTGCATCAGGCCAGCCAGCTGCTTCATCGCCGGCTCGGTGATCAGGATGCCTTTGCCGTCCACGCCGGTGAAGGTGGCTGGGCTGCTGGTCGCGGCGGCAATGGTCCCGGCGGCAATGGTCGCGCTGGCGGTGGCGGTCTCCGGAGTCATGGCGTGGGGGGAGCGGGACGGGGGTTGGGTGGGCTGGGGCTGGGCTGGTCTGGAGCCAGAACTCAGGACAACAACGGCTGCTGCTCTGAGGGGGCTGGTGTCAAGCGCCGATCGCTGGGCGAGGCCCAGAACGCGATGGCGCGGTAGTTGGCCTCAGCGGCTCGGGATCGTTGATGGGGAGAGCGAGCCGGGACAGCCAACCGGGAGAGGAGCCAGGGAAAGGGGCGCTGGCGCCCGGGGATGGGCTCTGGGGCTGAAAGCTGTTGAACTTGTTTCACTCTATGGAGTTCGCTTCATCCCTGCCTGCTGCCCCAGGTTCACCCGTCCCAGGGCCCCGGCCCAGCCCCGCCGCTCCATAGAGTCTGGCCTCACACGGGAGAGCAAGCGTGCGGGTGGCCATCGTGGGTGCCGGACTGGCCGGTCTGTCGGCGGCGGTCGATCTGGTGGACGCGGGCCATCAGGTGGATCTCTACGAGGCGCGCCCCTTTGTCGGCGGCAAGGTGGGCAGCTGGGTCGACGACGGCGGCAACCACATCGAAATGGGGCTGCATGTTTTCTTCTTCAACTACGCCAATCTCTTCGCCCTGATGCGCAAGGTTGGGGCGATCGACAACCTGCTGCCGAAAGATCACACCCATCTGTTCGTCAATCGCGGCGGTGACCTGCGCGAACTCGATTTCCGCTTTGCGATCGGCGCTCCCTTCAATGGCCTCAAGGCCTTCTTCACCACGCCCCAGCTGGACTGGATCGACAAGCTGCGCAATGCCCTGGCCCTGGGCACCAGTCCGATCGTGCTGGGGCTGGTCAACTACGAGGCGGCGATGAAGGTGATCCGCGACCTCGATCGCATCAGCTTCCAGCAGTGGTTCCTTGGCCATGGCGGCAGCCTGCGCAGCATCGAGCGCATGTGGAACCCGATCGCCTATGCCCTCGGCTTCATCGACTGCGAGGCGATCTCAGCGCGCTGCATGCTGACGATCTTCCTGATGTTCGCCACCAAGACGGAAGCTTCCAAGCTCAACCTGCTCAAGGGCTCCCCCCATCGCTGGTTGACCGGCCCGATCCTGGCCTATATCGAGGCCCGTGGCGGCCGGCTGCACCTGCGCCACCGGGTCACGGCGGTCCATTCCGAGGAGACGGGTGGTGCCACGGCGGAGGGCCCCGAAGTGCGCGTCACCGGGTTGACCCTGGGCAGCCCGGAGGGCGACATCCAGGTGCAGGCCGACATCTATCTGGCCGCCTGCGATGTGCCGGGCATTCAGCGGCTGCTGCCCCAGGCTTGGCGCCGTTTTTCCCAGTTCGCGGCGATCGACAAGCTCGAGGCGGTGCCGGTGGCCACGGTGCAGTTGCGTTATGACGGCTGGGTGACCGAATTAGGTACCAGCCCGGAAGCCATTCGGCGTCGTGGTGATCTGGCCCAGCCAGCCGGGCTCAACAATCTGCTCTATACCGCCGACGCCGATTTCAGCTGTTTCGCCGACCTGGCCCTGGCCAGCCCGGTGGATTACCGCCGCGAAGGCCAGGGCTCGCTGCTGCAGTGCGTGCTCACCCCCGGCGATCCCTGGATCCCCAGGAAGACGGAGGAGATCGTGGCCCACACCGATCGCCAGGTGCGGGAGTTGTTCCCTTCCGCGGCGCCGCTGAAGCTGCTCTGGAGCCATGTGGTGAAGCTCGCCCAGTCCCTGTACCGCGAGGCTCCGGGAATGGAGCCCTATCGGCCGGCCCAGCAAACCCCGGTCTGTAACTTCTTCCTGGCCGGCAGCTATACCCGCCAGGACTACATCGATTCGATGGAGGGTGCCACCATGAGTGGCCGGCTGGCGGCGGCGGCGATCCTCGATCGCCCGGTGACCCTGGCCAGCCATGCTGCGGAGGTCTGAGGCCCGGGGGTTGCTCTGAATCCTGACGCGACCCTCCGCCACCACCCCTCTGTGGAACCAGAAAGGCTGCAGAACCTGATTCATCGCCTGATTCACGGCTTGATCCGCTGTCCGAGCCGCTGCTGCCCGAGCTGTTGCCTGAGTGGCTGATTAGCCTGAACCCCCGTTGAGCCTGTCCCGATGATCGATTTCAACCCATGACGCCAGGACAAAACTGATGGGACGCTGGCTGGAACATACGGTCACCACCGAGATTCAGGCTCCTGTGGATCGTGTCTGGGAGGTATGGAGTGATCTCGAGGCGATGCCGCGCTGGATGCGCTGGATCGAATCGGTGGTGACCCTCGATGACCCCAATCTCACCGATTGGACCCTGGCGGCCCAAGGCTTTCGTTTCCACTGGAAGGCTCGAATCACCCGTCGGGTTGAATCGCAGCAACTGCACTGGGAATCTGTTGGTGGATTGCCTACTAAAGGTGGAGTGAGATTTTATCCCCTTGGTCCCGAGCTCACCGCCGTGAAACTAACCGTGAGCTACGAATTGCCGGGAGTGCTTGCCCCGCTGATGGAACCCAGCATAATGGGTAACATTGTGACCCGGGAGCTCCAGGCCAACCTTGATCGATTCCGAGATCTGGTGGAGGGGCGTTAAGCGTTCTCTGCAAGGGTTATCGCTGTCGCCACTGCTTTCTCTGTCGCCACTGCTTTTGCTATCGCGACTGATTTTGCTGTCGCCACTGCTTTTGCTGCCGGCGGGCTGTGATCTGGTCCAATTCGTGGCACCGCCAGCACCAGCGCCACTGCCTCCGATTCGCCAGACCCCCGAGACGGCGCTGCCTGATGTCGACGCCCGTCTGGTGCCTTTGCCCACGCCCCGGCAGGTGGTGACAGCGGCGAACCTCGGCCGGCGCAATCCTTTCGCGCCGATCATGACGCCTGCCATCCCCCTGCCCCAGGGCGTGGCTCCGGGAAGCAAGCCGGCTCTGGCTATCGCCACCGTGGCCAGGGCCGGTGGCGATGCGGGTGCCCAGCTGGCGGCGGCTCAGGCTGCCATCAAGGCGCAGGCAGGGACCAAGGCGGGGCCCGGGGCGCCGGTTGGGCCCCTTGTTCCGGCGGGCCTGCAAGCCCCCCAGGGCCTCCAGTTCACCGGCGTGATTCAGGCTGCTGGCCACACCGAGGCTGTCGTCAGCACGGGCGGTCTGAGCGGCAGCCTGCGGGCCGGGGATCTGGGCGGCCGCACCACGGAGCTGCTGCCGGCCGGTTGGGCCGTCGTCGCCATCCAGCTGGGGGGCCGCAGTCAGGCGGACGTCCCCAGCCTGGTGTTGCAGAAGGGGCGCCAGCGGGTCAAGCTCAAACTCTGAGGCCCATTCAAGTCCCGAGCCAAGCTCGGGCGCTGAGATCAGCAGTCCGGCTCTGAGGTCTCAGGCGGGCGTGCCGCTTCTTGAGTCTCCAGATGACGCCCTGGGGCCAAGCTCACTCCCCTGTTCTGCTCTGATCGGGCTGTGCTGAACAAGCTCCGCGACGCTCTGAACCATCCCGCCAACGGTCGCGCTGAGCCTGGAAACCCATTGCGGCGTCCTGGTGCGTTGTGGTGGGACCTGGGCGGCTGATCTGGGGCTCCTCAGCTGTCGCTGCTGAAGCTGCGGCTGCAGGCTGCCACCAGGCCATCGAGGTCGTGGGGGTCGGCTTCGGCCTCCACCCGGCCGAGCAGGGCCTGGCAGCGCAGGCTCGTCTGCGGTCCGATCGAGATCACCCGCGTGTGCTTCAGCCGCTGCAGCCAGTCGGCTCCGAAGCTGCGCTCCAGCAACTGGGCGGTGTGGCTCACCGTCTTGGCGCTGCTGAAGGTGATCGCGTCCAGCTGCTCCCGTTCGATCGCCTGCAGGGTGCCGGTGGGCAGGCCTGCAGGGCAGCGGGTTTCGTAGGCCGCCACTTCCACCACCCGGGCGCCGGCTTCAGCGAAGGCTTCTGCCAGCACGGTGCGGCCGCCGCTCTGCACCCTGGGCAGCAGCAATCGCAGGCCCCAGCCCGACACCGGGAAGTGCTCGATCAGGCTGTCGGCGACGAAGCTGGGCGGCACGAAATCGGCGGCAGCGCCGATCGCTTCCAGTGCGCCGGCCGTCTTGCGGCCCACGGCCGCGAGCTTCACCCCGCTCGGCCGACCCGCCAGGCTGGTGCCGAGTCGGTTCAGGCGCTGCTGCACCGCCTCGACGCCATTGGCACTGGAGACAATCAGCCAGTGGAAGTGTTCCAATTCGGCCAGGGCGTCATCCAGGGGCCCCCAGGTGTCCGGGGGACCGATCACCAGGGCCGGCAGATCCAGCACCCGGGCGCCGGCGGCCTCGAACAGCCGTCGGGCTTCACCGGCCTGCTGCTCCGCCCGGGTGACGGCGATGGTGCGGCCCGCCAGCGGGCTGGGGGCTGTGGCGGCGCTGGGGTGGGTCATCGGCTTTCCAGGTGGACCATGGCGCCAGCTTTCTGGCGCAGCTGGGCGGCTGCCTCGGGGCGCTGCTGAGCCTCCAGCAGGTTGATGGCCTGACGAAAGCCCTGGCGGGCAGCGTCGATCTCGCCGCTGAGCAACAGGGCCACGGCCAGGTTCTGGTGGGCTTCGGCGTGGTGCGGTGCCAGTTCGAGTGCCTGGCGATAGGCGCTGATCGCCGCCGGCAGATCGCCACGCTGGCGATGGATCAGGCCCGTGTTGTACCAGCTGAGCGCCACTTCCGGCGCCGCTGCCGTGGCCTGCCGGCAGTGGCGGGCGGCCTCCTCCAGATGCCCCAGCCGCAGCTCCACGGCCGCCAGATTGAGCCGGGCCGCCAGGGTCAGGCGCGGATCGAGGGGCAGGCTCAGGGCCTGGTGATAGAGGCTGCGGGCCCGCTCGGGATCGGCCTCGCCGTGGGCCATGGCCAGATGCAGCAGCAGCTCGTAGCGCTCCGCCGAGGCCTGGGGGGGGCAGGCGGCGAGCCCCCGCTCCAGCAGGGCGATCGCCCGGTCGCGGCGGCCCTCGGCCAGTTCCAGGCCGCCGAGTTTGGCGCTGGCGTAGGGATCGCCCGGATGGGCTCGCAGCTCCGCTTCCATCGCCTGCCGCAGCCTCCCGGATTTGCCGGAGCCGGCCAGCAGCTCCGGCCGGTAGCCGCTGTGGCTCAGGGCCGGTTCGTTCCACTGCAAGACGCGCCAGCCGGGTTCGCGTTCCAGCAGGGCCAGCACGCTGTCGTCGACCATGGCGTGATAAGGGCGGCTCCAGCGGATGGCGGGATGGCGGCGGAACAGGCGGCTGACGCTCGAATACGGCGATTGCACGGCCCCTTCTTCGGCCCGCAGCAGGTTGATCACCAGCAGGTCGGGCTGCTCGATCAGGGCCCGCAGCGGCTCCCGCACCTCGGGCCGCAGGCGCTCATCCGCATCCAGCACCAGCACCCAGTCGCCCTGCACCAGCTCCAGGGCCCGATTGCGGGCCGGAGCGAAGTCCCCTGGCCAGCCCATGTGGTGCACCTGGGCGCCGCAGCCTTCGGCGATCGACACCGTGGCGTCGCGGGAGCCCGTGTCGATGATCACGATCTCATCGACGAAGCCCGCCACCGAGGCCAGGCACTCCTGCAGCTGGGCCGCCTCATCGCGCACGATCATCGAGAGGCTGAGCCGGCTCCTCAATTGGTGAAACCCTCGGCGTTCAGGCCCGTAGCCCCCAGCCCCAGGCTGCGCAGCAGTTCGCTCTGGGCCAGGGGCATCTGGCCGGGGCTGTAGGCGGCGGCGATCGTGGGCTCCAGCAGGGGTTGCAGCTGCTGCCAGAGGTAGGGGCTGCCGTAGACGGCCAGCCCCGCCAGGCGGCCGGCCGCCTGCAGCTGGCTGAGCACGGCGGCCCAGGGCTCCCGGCCGCCGCCGGCGCTGCCGCGGAAGGGGTTGCCGCGCACGAACAGCTGCAGCAGCACCGGTCCGGGGGCCAGGCGTTCCAGGGCCAGGGGCGCCTGGGGATCGCCGCTCCAGGGGGAAGGACCCTGGCCAGCGAGCAGGCAGGGGTTGAGGCCGGCCTCGGCCGGCAGCACCAGGGCCGGCGCCGTGGCCGACAGGAAGGGGCAGCCCAGCAACGTGTCGACCCGGATCAGGTTGAGGCCGCCACCGGCCAGCGACCCGGGGGGCAGGGCCGGCCCCTTTCGTTCCAGGCTGCGCTGCACCAGCTCCCGGGCGAGGGCCTGATCATCCAGCGAGGGGCCGTTGCTGAGGGCCCCCAGGGGAGCGCCCGCGGAGGGGCCGCACGCGGCCGTTGCGCTCAGGCGGTCGATCGCCTGGGGATTCAGGCCTGCCGTTGCGATCTCCATCTCGCCGATCTCAGGCGACTCGATCCCAGTTCGATCGCTGGCTCCGGCCGGATCCTGGTCAACGGGCGCCACAGGCGGCGCTGGCGTCCGATCGGCTTGTGATCCCCGCACGGCTATGGAAGCGGGCCTGGGATCGGGACGGCCGCAGCGGGCCAGGGCGAGACGCCGCCGCTCCAGGCTGGCCCCGATCCGTTCGTCACTGAGGCGGCCTGCGGCGACTGCCGCCACGATCGCGTCGAGGGCGGCATCGGCGTCGGCGGGCATCAGCACCAGATCGGCGCCGGCCTCCAGGGCCAGCACCGCCGCTTCGCCGGCGCCGTAGCGGCCGCTGATCGCCTCCATCACCAGGGCATCGGTGACCACCAGGCCGTCGAACCCCAGCTCCTGGCGCAGCAGCCTGGTGAGCACGGCGTTCGAGAGGGTGGCGGGCCGCTCGGGATCGAGGCTGGGCAGCAGCAGGTGGCCCGTCATCACCGACGCCACACCGGCGGCGATCGCCTGGCGGAAGGGGGGCAGTTCAATGCGTTCCAGCCGCTCGCGGCTGTGGTTCAACAAGGGCAGCTCCAGATGGGAGTCGCTGCTGGTGTCGCCATGGCCGGGGAAGTGTTTGGCGCAGCAGAGCACCCCTTCCGCCTGGGCTCCGGCGAGAAAGGCCGCGGCCAGGGCGCCGGCCGTGGCTGGGTCTTCCCCCCAGGCCCGCACGTTGATCACCGGGTTGTCGGGGTTGTTGTTGACGTCGCAGACGGGGCCCAGCACCCAGTTCAGGCCCAGGGCCAGGGCCTCGCGGCCGCTGCAGCGCCCATAACGCTCCGCCAGGGCCAGGGCGGCGGCGGGATCGGCGGCATGGATGCGGCCCAGGGCGAGGGGCGGCACCAGCCAGCTGGCGCCTTCGAAACGTTGGCCCACCCCTTCTTCGACGTCGGCGCAGAGCAGCAGGGGCTGGGCACTCCAGCTGGCCAACTGGCGGGTGCGCTGGCCCAGCTCGGCCGCACTGGCTCCCAGCAGGATCACCCCACCCACGCCTGCGGCCAACAGGCGCTGCAGCTCGGCATTGGCCAGCTCCCAGCGCGGATAGCGGCGCTGGCCATCGCTGAGGTAGCCGCTGGCGCGCACCACCAGCAGCGGGGCCACCCTTTGGCGCAGGTCCATGGGTTCAGTCGCCATGGGTTTGAGCGCCTGCGGCAGCGTCAGAGCCGGCTCCAGGGGTCTCAGCCTCATGGCGGCCCTCCAGGCCGGCGTTCAGGCTTTCGGCTTCCGCCCCAACGGCGGTGACTGCGCTGGTGGTGGTGGCCCCGCTGTCTGCGCCCGGAGCCAGGCCCTTGTCCTCGCCCTCGCCCTCCATATCGGTGCCTTCCGTACCGGTGCCTTCCGGCACCTCCCCGCGGCTGATCCGTTCCGTTTCGAGCCGGCCGAGCAGGCCCAGCACCGTGGTGCCACGCTCCAGACCCTTGTCCAGCAGGAACACCACCTCGGGGGTGCGGCGCATCTTCAGGCGGCGGCCCAGTTCCCCCTTTACGTAGGGCGCGGCCGCCTTGAGGCCATCCAGCACCAGCTGGCGATCCTCCTCGCTGCCCAGCACGCTCACGAAGATGCGGCAGTGCTGCAGATCACCGGCCACATCGGCATGGGTGATGCTCACCATGCCGTTGTGGACCCGCTCGTCCTTGATGCCATTGATCAGCAGCTCGCTGACCTCGCGGCGGATCAAGGCCGCCATGCGCTCCACCCGTCGGCCCTGTGCCATGCCTATGCCAGCGGTGCGGGATTCACCATCGCATGCAGCACCAGCCCCATGCTCAACACGCCACTCACCAGGGCACCAACCAGGGCCACGGCCGTCACCGGATTGCTCAGCCGGCGCACCAGCGGTTCCAGCACCGAGTTGAACACCCCGAGGCCAAAGGCCACCAGATAGCGCGGGTAGCGCGTCACGTTCAGGAAAAAGTCCTTCATCGCGGCGCCAACCTCTCGGTACAGATGCCCGCTACTCTGCCGCCCAAAGGCCCGCACCGCAGAGTCCCCTGTTGACGATGGAGCTGCATCAGTTCAGGCATTCGGCCTTCTGCGAAAAGGTGAGGTTGATCCTGGCCCTCAAAGGCCTCCAGGTCACCCTCGTGGAGGTCACTCCAGGGCTGGGACAACTGGAGGTGTTTCGCCTCTCTGGCCAGCGCCAGGTGCCGGTGCTGGTCGATGGCGGCGAGGTGATTGCCGATTCCACGGCGATTGCCCTGCATCTGGAGGCCCGCCATCCGATTCCGGCGCTGCTGCCGAGTGATCCGCAGGCCCGAGCCCGGGTGCTGCTGCTCGAGGACTGGGCCGATACGGCCCTGGCCGGTGGTGCCCGGCTGGCCCTGCTGCAGGCGGCGGCCGTCAATCCGGTGCTGCGCACGGCCCTGCTGCCCGACACCACGCCATCAGCACTGCGGCGCCTGGTGAGTGCTCTCCCCGGCGGGGTGATGGCGCCGTTGAGCGAGGCGGTGAGCGAGGTGATCGGTCCCTGCGAAGCCCGCCAACTGCGCCGCAACCTCGAGCAGCTGGCGCTGCTTACAGCCGATCGCCCCTACCTCGAAGGCGAGGCCCTCAGCCTGGCGGATCTGGCCGTGGTGGCCCAGCTCAGCCTGCTGAAGTTCCCCGCCAGCGCCGGCGCCCCGCTTGCCGGTCTCGGGGTGGAAGGGATCGCCGACAACCCCCTGCTGGCGGGACTGTTCACCTGGCGGGATCGGATTCTGGCGGAAGTGGGTCAAGCCTGAGCTGCAGATGATCTGTGGCCACGGGGATCACCAGCAGCCCCGCCGCTGGTGACGGGTAGCTGGCCTGCCATTGCTCGCCGTCGATGCCGCCATCGGCGCGCCGCTGCCAGCGGCCCAGGGTTTCCACCTGGCTGACGCGGGGCTCCTGGCCGGAGCGGTGCAACACCTGCAGGCTCAGTTCGTCGTTCAGAAAGCAGGCGGGAGTGGGCGTCTCGGCGGCGCGGGCGAGCACGGTGGATTCCAGCAGGCGCTCGCCGCTGAGGCGGCTCAACTGGCGATTGGGATGGGCCGGATCGTCCTGCACCGCCAGCAGCTGGTCTCCCAGCAGCGCCTGGCCGATGGATCGGGCATTGAAGGCCCGATCCGCCACGGCGCCGCCCCGACCATCAGGGCGGAAGCGCACGCGCCAGACCAGGTCGCCCGCTGCGGCTGCCTCGGCGCCGATCCGGCCGTCCGGCAGCACCCGGCTGCGCACCTGCCACTCACCGGCGAACCAGCCGGGCCAGGCCAGATCACGCTGGCTGGCCCGGGGCAGGGGGGCCGGTAGGTGCCATTCGGGCCACTGCGCCAGTCGCTGGCCAAGGGTGTTCCGTGTCGTCAGTGCCTCGGCCCGCGATCCGCTGGGGGCGGCGGCGGGCAGCAGCAGTACCAGGATGCTGATCAGGAGCGCCAGGATGGCGTTCTGCCGGCAATGAGTCATGTCCGATCCCCTGCTGCGGGAGCTCGATCATTACGTGGTGCTGGAACCGGCCGCGGCCGCAGAACGCATCCTCACGGCGGCGGAGACGCGCCTGTGGCTGATGGAGCAGCTGGGCCGCCTCGATCACCCCCCCGCCGATCTGGCGGACCTGGCTGGACCGGCGGCCCAGGCAGAGCGCCTGCTCGACACCGCCTGTGAGCTGGAACTGGAGCCGGGGCGCACGGTGCAGTGGTTCGCGGTGCGACTGGAGCCGCCCGGGGGGTGAGGCCGAGGGGTCTCTGCTGCTCACCCGGCGATCTCCGTCAGGCCATCTCCGTCAGACCAGCCTCCACCGCGTGCTCCGGCCCGGTGGGCTGGGTGGGCCGGTCAGGCTCCGCCGCCCTCCTTGGTCGGTCGCGGAGCCCGATGGCTCATCCAGCTGGTGTTGGGGCCTTAGTTGAGGCTTGCAGTGGGCTGGCCGTCGCTGTCCCGCAGCTGGGCCGGAGCACCAGGGGCCTGTTGGCGCTGCCGCAGGATTCCAGGCAGGCCCTGCAGCAGCCGTTGGGCGATCTGGCTGGGCGATTCCCCCGCCTGTTGCGCCACTGTCAGGTCGGCCTGCCCGTAGAGGGGGCGGCGCTCCGCCAGCAGGGCGGCCAGCCGCTCGGCCGGATCGGCCTGGGCCAGCAGCGGGCGGACGGTGAGATCGGCAGCCAGGCGTGCCAGCAGCAGCTCCTGGGGCGCATCCAGCCAGATCACCACCCCCTGCTGCAGATGGCCCCAATTGCGCGGCCGACTGACCACGCCACCGCCGGTGGCCACCACCAGCGAATGCCAGTGGGCGATCGAATCGAGCACGGCGGTTTCCAGCTCACGGAAGCCGGTTTCGCCGTCGCTGGCGAAGATCTCGGCGATGGAGCGGCCGGCGGTCTGTTCGATGACGCTGTCGGCGTCGATGAAGCGATAGCCGAGGGCTTCGGCCAGGGGGCGGCCCACCGCGCTCTTGCCGGCACCCATCATGCCGACGAGATAGAGGTTGAGGCCCTGCAGCCGCTGGGCCAGCTCGCCTGCAGAGGGGGAGGCCGCAGCCATGGCAGCGATCGACGGCATTTCAGGCTCCGTTTCTAGGATGGAGCGCCCTGGACCTGGGCCATGACCCCCGCAGGCTTGAAGGCGCCGCCCCAGGCTCCAGCCGCCCCGCCATCCGCCCCACCGCCATCCGCAGCCCCGTCATCCGCAGCCCCGCCCGCCCCCGCCCCGCCTGGGGGCGCTCCCCATGGTCGCGGTCGTCGCTGCCTGATCACGCGCCGGGCCGTGTTCAGCGCTAGCCATCTCTATTGGCTGCCGGAGCTCAGCGAGGCTGAGAACCAGGCCCGCTTTGGACCCTGCAGCCTCGCCCCGGGTCATGGCCACAACTATGAGCTGATCGTCGCCATGGGGGGTGCCCTCGATGCCGATGGCATGGTGCTCAACCTTTCGGAGGTGAAGCACGCCATCCGCCGCGAGATCACCGAACCCCTGGATTTCCATTGCCTCAATGGGGTCTGGCCCGAGTTCGACCTCAGCCGCCCCGAGGGGCGCCTGCCCACCACCGAAGCCCTGGCCCTGGCGATCCGTGATCGGCTCGCGCCCCACCTGCCGGTGATGGGCATCCGTCTTTACGAACACCCCAAGCTCTGGGCCGATGTGCTCAGCGGTCCCCACCCCAATCCCATGGACGCCTTCCTCACGATCCGCAGCCATTTCGCCGCCGCTCACCGGCTGGCCAGGCCCGAACTCAGCCAAACCGAAAACGAGGCGATCTACGGCAAGTGCGCCCGGCCCCACGGCCATGGCCACAACTATCTGCTCGATGTCACGGTGCGCGGCCCGATCGACGCCCGCACCGGCATGGTCTGCGATCTGGCGGTGCTGCAGCAGTTGGTGGAGGAGCTGGTGGTGGAGCCCTTTGATCACACCTTCCTGAACAAGGATGTGGACCATTTCGCCGCCTGCGTGCCCACCGCCGAGAACATCGCGCTGCACATCGCCGATCTGCTCACCGCGCCGATTGCCACCACGGGGGCTCGGCTGCACAAGGTGCGCCTGCAGGAGAGCCCCAACAACGCTGCGGAAGTGTTCGCTGAAACCGCCCAGCTGGAGATGGTGCCGGCGGCCCTGGAGGCCCTCGCCAGCGCTTGAATCGGCCGCAGCTGCGCCTGGTGCTGGCGATCAGCCTTGATGGTCGGCTGGCAGCGGCTGAGGGCGGCGCGGCCCAGCTCGGTGGCGCCGGCGATCGCCAGGTGCTCGAAGAAGCCCTGGCCTGGGCCGATGCGGTGCTGGTCGGAGCCCAGACCCTGCGGCTGCACGGCAGCAGCTGCCTGATTCATCGCCCAGAATTGCTGACGCAGCGAAGTGCCGCCGGTCTTGCTCCCCAGCCGCTGGCGATTGTGGTGAGCCGCAGCGGCCTGCTGCCAGCGACGCTGCCCTTTTTCCAGCAGCCACTGCAGCGGGGCCTGCTGCGGCTCGATGCTCCCGCGTTTGTGGCCGCGCCCACGTCTCTGGAGCGGGCCCGGCAGCCGGAGCGGCCTCGGCAACGCAGTCTGCCGTCGCCTCCGTTGCAGGGGCGTGCGGCGTCTCCGGGCTTTGCCCGCCAGTGGGCCTGCCCCGACTGGAGCAGCGCCCTGGCGCAGCTGGCGGCAGCCGGCTTGGGGCGGCTGGTGGTGCTCGGTGGCGCCAGCCTGGCGACCAGCCTGCTGGCCGAAAATCTGCTCGATGAGCTGCAGCTCACCCTCTGCCCCCGGCTGCTCGGCGGTCCCCACAGCTGGCTTGGGCCGACAGCCCGGGTGGCAGGCGCCAGCCAGGGCGGCTGGCGCTTGGTGGAGCAGCGAGCGCTGGCGGGGGAGGAGCTGCTGCTGCGTTACCGGCGGGACTAGGGCTTGCTCCCCTGCAGCAGGTTGCGATTGCCGAAGCGGCGGGCCAGATCCTGCAGGGGCACCTCCCGCAGGCTGTCGGCCGGCAGGCCCAGCAGTCGGGCCAGGCAGCGTTTCACCACCACCTCGCTGTCATCGCCGAAGCGACCACCCAGCATTTCGGTGAGCACGCCGAGGCCGCGGCCGCTGGTGTCGGTTTCCTCGATCAGGCACTTGCTGGTGGGCACCGCCAGCTTGCGGCAGGGATCCTGCAAAAGGCTGGCCAGGTTCTGGTCATCGCCGGCGGCGGCGCTCACGCAGGCGGCGGCCAGCCGCTGCTCCAGCTGGGGGCGCAGCAGCATCAGCACCGGCCCCAGCACACCGGCCTCGGCCGGCAGGGGTTGGGCCAACGCCCCTGCCCCCAGGACGCTGAGCAGCAACGCTGCGAACGGTGTCGCTGCGAACGGTGGCGGTTGGCCCATGGGCTGGGGGCTCGGTCGCAGAGAGGGCTTCGTTAGTTTTGCGCCTTGTGAGACCCTTCGCGGCCTTCCTGCCCATGGCCGAGCTCCAGGCGCGCTGGCATCAGGCCATGGCCGAGCTACCTGAAGACCAGTGGCAGGCGCTGCTGGCGGGGCCCGAGGGCAGCCAGGGAGGCGCCAATCTGCCGTTCTATGACTGGCATTGGCTGCAGCTGCTGGAAACCAGCGGCAGCATCGTGCCGCGCCAAGGCTGGCAGCCCTGCCATCTGGGGCTGTGGCGCGGCGAACAGCTGGTGGCGGTGGCGCCGCTCTATCTCAAAGGCCATAGCTATGGCGAATTCGTCTTTGATCAGGCGTTTGCCCAGGTGGCCGGCCAGCTGGGCCTGCGCTATTACCCGAAGCTGGTGGGCATGAGTCCGCTCAGTCCGGTGCAGGGCTATCGCTTCTGGATTGCCGCCGAGGAGGATGCCGCCGAGCTCACCGCCGTGATGCTGGAGCTGATCGACGACTTCTGTCGCCGCAACAGCATCCTCAGCTGCAATTTTCTCTATGTCGACCCCGCTTGGCAGCCGTTGGCGGAGGCGGCGGGCTGTGCCCTGTGGCTGAATCAGCAGAGCCAGTGGACCAATCCTGGCCATGCCGATTTTGAGGCCTATCTGGCCAGCTTCAATGCCAATCAGCGGCGCAACATCCGCCGCGAGCGCCGCTCCGTGCAGGAGGCGGGCCTCACGGTGACGCCTTTGCCCGGGGAGGCGATCCCCGCCGCCTTGCTGCGGCGCATGCATGGGTTTTATGAGCAGCACTGCAGCCGCTGGGGGGCCTGGGGTAGCAAGTACCTGAGCGAGGCTTTCTTCGAGGCTGCTGCCACCGAGCTGCGGCAGCATCTGGTGCTGTTCAGCGCCCACAGGGGTGATCCCCACGAGCCAGTGGCGATGTCGCTCTGTGTGCGTGGTGGTGATGCCCTCTGGGGCCGCTACTGGGGCAGTGATCTGGAGCTCGACAACCTGCATTTTGAGGTGTGTTATTACGCCCCGATTGAATGGGCCATCGCCGAGGGCATCCGCCTGTTCGACCCTGGTGCCGGTGGCCGCCACAAGCGCCGCCGCGGCTTCATCGCCGAACCGCGGGCCAGCCTGCATCGCTGGAGCCAGCCCCAGTTCGCTGGCATTCTGCGCAACTGGCTGCCTGGAGCGAACCAGCAGCTGCTGGCGGAGATTGCGGCCGATAACGCCGAATTACCCTTCCATGCGGCTTACGATCCACCCCGTGCCCCTTCCCGATCCGATGCATCCGCAGCAGAGCCTGGATGAGGAGCTCTCCCAGCGCTTCATCGCCCTTGATCCGGCGGGCTACTTCCTGATCAAGCTCGATCTCCAGGCCAGTGAGCTGGTGGCGGAGCACTACGGCAACGGCGTTGATGAACGGGGCCTGGCCACCGATCCAGACACCGGTGAGGTGCTCAGCTGCCGGGGAGCGGGCCCGCGATCACCGCTGGCGATCTATCGGGGGCGCAGTGCCAAGCAGCTCGGTATCGCGCTTACGGAAGGTGCGGGGCCCCATCCGATCAGCTGCCTCGACCATG
Organism: Synechococcus sp. UW140; assembly: GCA_945872185.1. Lineage (GTDB taxonomy): Bacteria > Cyanobacteriota > Cyanobacteriia > PCC-6307 > Cyanobiaceae > Cyanobium. Next base: position 29,629 of record CAMBZX010000013.1, read on the forward strand.
CCCTTTACCTGGGCCGGGAGCTGCAGAAGGCGGAACTGTGCTTGCTGGAGGGGAGCGACTATGTGCAGGATTGATGGCGCGCTGAGAAGAAACTTCAGCTGGCTGAGCCAAAATCGTTGAGCGGCAGTCTGAGCGGCTCTAGGACAATGGCTGGAACCAATTCAGGTGCCACAAATTAGCTCCTGATCTTGAAAATGAACACGCTGTTGGCTGGTTTCGAGGCTAAGACGAGCGATCTCAGGCCGGCTGCAGCTCGCGGCTCTGCTCCACCGGCGCCGGCGGCGGCTCGGGCGGTAATGAGGCCAGCTGCACCTGGATTTCGCGGGTCACAATGCCGCGGTATTCTTGGAAGTGCTCGTTGTGCGCCAGGGTCACGACGAATTGCTCGAAGTTGTTGGGGTTGAGCCTGGCAATCTTCAGCAGTGAGCGCCAGAAGCGCCAGCGGGTGTCGCGCAACACCCCTTGACGCCAGATCACAATCAACAGCGCCCGCACATCGGTCCAGGTGGGCAGCGTGGCTTTGCCTAAAGCGGCAGCTTTCACGTACTTCTGCCAGCGAGGCTGGCCCATCTTGGTGTAGTAATGGGTCACCCGATCGATATAAGCATTCGGCTCGTAGAGCCGGCAGAAGGCGTCCACGTATTCGTTGGCGATGTCGCGAATCGGGCGACTGGGCACGAAGTTGAGCAGGTTGGTCTGGTTCACACCCTTGGCGTCGGCCTGCTCCTGGATCAGGCGGCCTTCCTTCTCAAGGCGATGCCACAGGCCGGTGTTGGGCAGGGCCTGGAGCATGCCCATCATCGCGGCGGGAATGCCGGTGTTGCTCACGAAGGTGACGATGCGATCGCCAGCTCCGGTCTTTTCGCCGTCGAAGCCAATGATGAAGCCCGCCATCACCCGGATCCCGAAGGAGGTGATCCGATCCACCGAGTCCTCCAGGGAACTGCGCGTGTTCTGGTGTTTGCCGGCGATCGAAAGGCTGGCCTCATCTGGGGTTTCGATCCCCAGGAAGACGCTGTCAAAACGGCATTCCGCCATCATCTCCATCAGCTCATCATCGGCGGCCAGATCCACAGAAGCCTCGGTGGCAAAGCTGAAGGGATAGTTGCGCTCAATCTGCCATTGTTTGAGGGCTGGCAACAGCAACTTCGCATTGCGTTTGTTGCCGATGAAGTTGTCATCCACCAGGAAGATCGAGCGGCGCCAGCCGAGGTCGTAGAGATATTGCAGTTCGGCAATCAGCTGCTCGGGATTCTTGGTGCGCGGTTTGCGCCCATACAGCACGATGATGTCGCAGAACTCGCACTGGAAGGGGCAACCTCGGGAGAACTGCACCGACATCGAGTCGTAGGCATCCAGCTCGAGCAGGTCGAAGCGGGGGATCGGCGTGCCGGTGACATCCGGTTTGACCCCATTGGAGCTGAACCGTCCCGAGCTTTCGCCTTTCTGGATCGCTTCGATGAACATCGG
>CAMBZX010000014.1 GCA_945872185.1 Synechococcus sp. UW140
TCGCCCCGCCACACCACCAGATCGACCGCGGCGAACTCCAGGCGCAGGGTGCGGGCCTGCAGCAGCAGGAAGCCGCCGAACAGCACCAGGGCCAGGGTGAGCCAGCGCACGCCACTCCACAGGGGCGAGACCACCAGGCAGGCGGGCCCGAGCAGGGTCACCCCCAAGGGCAGCCAGTAGCGGGGCTCCAGGCTGACATCGCCGCTGGCGGCGGCGGCCGCTGGGGCTGTACCCGCGGCGAGGGGCGGTGAGGGGAGCTCGGCCGGAGACTCGGATTGGTCGTTGCTGGTCACGGCATGCTTCCGAGCGGCAGCTCCTGATCTACACCAAAAAGCCGCCGGTAGCTCCGCTGACCTTGGCGTGAACGGGAACCCTCGGCTGAGAGGTGCCGCACGAGAAGTGCTGCCCACAGAGGGCCTCCGGCTGCAGCCGAAGGCCGTGGCCGCAGCGAAACCAGGCAGGGTGAACCTCCATGGAGGGCGGGGCCGAAGCCCAGACGGCTCCAAGAGCTGGACATGGACGACTATTGGCGAAGGCATGCAGCTGGAAGCGCCCACGTCCCTGAGGGAACTGACACGCAGCCAGGCGAGCTTGCCTTCAAAGCCCCAAGGCGCCCCCATCGTGGCGGTCGTTCAAGCCCTTGGAACCGATGGGCCAGGAGCCAGGGTTCTGGATACGGGTGAGCCGCAGCGGCCAGAGCGGATGGAGCCACTGGGGCGGATCTTGGCTCAGCAAGGGGCCCGGCAAGATCGCTCAGCGGAGCCGGTGTGGGCCTCCTGGGCAAAAAGGGTGGCCCCCGGCGAACCGATGGGCATCGCAATGGCGATGAAGCCGGAGTCCCGCCTCACGACCCAAACAAAATCTGAGTGAGCACCACATCCACCAAAGCCACAGTCACCAGAATCATCACCACGGCGCCGGTGGTGCTGGTGCCCACCTCCTTGGGACCACCCCGGGTGGTGAGTCCCCAGCCACAGGCCAGCACGGCGATCAGCAGACCGAACACCAAGGCCTTGAGCAGCATCGAAGGCAGGTCGTTGGGTTCCATCCAGGTGCGCACCGAGTTCCAGAACACCGCTGGCGGCACGCTGTAGAGCATGGTGCTGCTCATCTGACCTGACCAGATCGCCACCCCGAAGAACAGCAAGCACTGCACCGGTGACATCACCACCATCGCCAGCACCCGCGGCACCACCAGATATTCCACCGGGTCGGTGCGCAGCATGGTGATCGCATCGATCTGCTCAGTCACCTTCATCGTGCCGAGCTGGGCGGCATAGGCGGTGGCCACCTTGCCGGTGAGCAGCGTGGCAGTGAGCAGCGGTGCGATTTCGCGTGAAAGCCCCAGGGCCAGCAAGCCGCCAATGGCGGCATTAGCTCCCTGCTTCGACAGCTCGGCCGCCACCTGGATGTTGAACACCGTGCCGGCGGCCAGACCGGTGATCAACACGATCAGAAAACTGCCGGGGCCAGCCTCCAGCAGTTCCTGCACCAGATCGGTCGTGCTGATGCGGCCGCGGGCGATGGCGCTGACAGCCTGACCGCCGATCATCAGGCTGCTGCCAAGGCGCACCAGCCAACGAGGGGCCCTCATGACTGGGCTCCAGCCGCCAGCCGATGCAGGCCCCGTTCCGGCCAGCGCCGCATCACCACCAGCCCCAGCACGATCAGCATGGCCGGAATCAGGCCCATACAGAGGCGTATTGCCACCAAAGCGCTGGTGGGTTGCAGGATCTCCAACCTGGCCTGGTACCCACTCAGGCTCATCAGGTTGCCGAAGAAGAAGAGGGCGAAGCTAATGCAGATCTTCTGGGTGAACACCATCCAGGCGCTGTACTGGCCCGCCGGTCGCTCTGGATCGACATCAATCGCATCCGGCAGCAACGACCAGGGGATCAGATAGGCGGTGGACGCGCCGACGCCGGAGGTCATGATCGTCAGCAGCAGCAGGACCAACCGCACCCCGTTGGCCAACGAGCCGGTGGGATGAACGGCCGCATCGAGGGGTGGCAGCAGCATCGCCGCCAGACAGCCGATGATCCAGAGAGTGGTGCCCCAATGGAGGGCGCGGATGCGGCCGAGGCGCTGGGAAACCAGATTCCAGATCCACAGCCCCCCGAGGCTGCTGAGGATGAAAGGCATCAGGATCCAGTTGCTCCAGCCCTCCGGCAGGTGCATCACCACGGGCAGGTAGATCAGGGCAGCGGTCTGCATCAGCTGCAGGGCGCACCAGAGCAGCAAGTAGAGGCCCAGCACCATCAGGAAGCGGCCGTTGCTGCGCACCCGTCGCAGCAGGCGGCGGGTGCTGCCCGGTTCGCTGGTAGGGGTCTGACAGTTTTTGGCCTGGGGGGCGAGGCCCCAGCTACAGATCAAGGTGGCGACGGTGATGATCACCCCCGAGAGCACGCCGACCCGCCAGTAACTGGCCGGATCGGAGTGATCGCGCAGCAGCAGGCCGCCCAGCAGGGCCCCCACCAGGGTGGCGATGATCGAGCCGGTGAAACGGGCGGTGTTCAACCGGGTGCGCAGGGAGACGCTGGTGGTGAGTTCGGCCGCCAGGGCCGAGTAGGGCAGGTTCACAGCCGTGTACAGGCTGTTGGCCACCATCGAGATCAGCACGAAGATCGCGAATTTCAGCCAGAGACCACCGGGTGGCACCCACCACATCAAGGCCATGGCAAAGCCCAGGGGCACCGCGCTGCCGACGATCCAGGGCAACCGGGGCCCCCAGGGGGTCTTGGTTTTGTCACTCAGCCAGCCGATCACCGGGTCGTTGATGGCGTCCCAGAGGCGGGCCAGCATCAGCACCAGGCCTGCCATCCAAGGCGGCATGCCTACGGCCGAAGTATAAAAAATGAAAAGATAGAAGCCAATCAGAGAGGCGGCCATGCCGGTGCCGGCATCACCCATGCCATACGCCCACAGCATGCGCCCGCGCGGACCAGGGCCGAGATCGGCCGGGTCGATGTAGCCAGTGCCGCCGTCGTCGCGATCAGTCATCGCGAGAGCCTGGGGGGAGGTGGGAGGCAAGGCTGAAGGCACCGGCGGAGGTCATAATGCTGCAGCCCTGCACCTTGAGTCAGGGGTAACGGTCGCAAGTCCGACCAGCGCGCCTCGAAGGCGCGGCCAACCAGCGCCACAGCAGCCCCTCTCCGGGGAGTTGATCTGTACCAGTGCGGGCGTAGTTTAGTGGTAAAACCTCAGCCTTCCAAGCTGATGATGCGGGTTCGATTCCCGCCGCCCGCTTCCTGTCCTTGCCCCAGCTTTTCGGAGCGAATCCCCTTGCTGCAACAGGCGTTCAGCCAAGCAGCCCCTGGCCAGAAGAGATCCACCCGCGCCGGCCTGCAGCCCCTCGGAAACGGCTCTGACCCCTACCGCCGCCACAGTGGCGAGGCCTGAGGCACGTGCTCCCTGAGGCGGGCTTGAAGCAGCCAGATGACCTCGCCCCCACCGGCGGCTGGGCACCAAGCCTGCTCCGCTGCGCAAATCCGCAGCGAGGAATGGCCCTGGGAGGCGAAAGCTCAGGGGCTCTCAGCGGGTATCAGGCCGCCATTAAGGATTCCAACGGGCTCAACCCTGCCATCAGGCCAGTGCCAACTCAGGCCCCATACTGCTGCTGAATGCGAACAGATTCCCGCTCAAAGTCCAGACCGCAGCGGAAGCTGGGTTCGAACAGGTTCTATGGCAGGTCGGCCGAGCTGAAGCACTCGACAGTTTCACGCTCCGCGCCCAACCTCTTCAAGCCCAACCCGTGTCTCGCAAAGGTGCTCCTTGACCAGTGACGCCACCGGGAAGTAAGCGTTTCAAGCCAGCCATACGGTTCACGACTGCCCCCCCCACCATGCCGCAAGACCTCCCTGCCGAAGCCTTCCGCCACACCACCACCGAGGTTGGCGAGCTGCAGTTCCATGCCATTGATGAGGGAGAAGGGCCAGTGGTGCTGCTGCTCGCCGGCTGGCCCCAGACCTGGTACGCCTGGCGTCATGTGATTGCCCAATTGCGCGGACGCGCTCGAGTGATTGCCCTCGAAATCCGAGGCCAGGGTGAAACCAGCCTCGGCCTCGACGGCGACTTCAGCACTCCCGCAGTGGCCGCAGAAATCAGCGAATACCTCAAAGCACGCGACATCAACGAGGTGGTGTTGGTGGGCCACGACGTGGGTGCCTGGGTGGCGCATGCCTTCTCGATCCTCCACGCCGACCAACTGCGCAGCACCCTGCTTCTGGATGCGGCCCTGATTGGACTTGTGCCCCAGGAGGCCTACATGCCGCGGCCGGGATCACGCACCTGGCAATTTCATTTCCATGCCATGGCAGACATCCCCGAGATGCTTACGGCTGGGCGGGAAGAGGAGTATCTGAGCTGGTTTTTCCGCACCAAAACAGCAGTGGCAGGTTCGATGACTCCCGCAGCGATTGAGATCTACACCCGTGCCTACAGCAAGCCAGGAGCAATGACGGCCGGCTTCAACTACTACAGGGCCGTTGAGGCCAATCGTGCCTTTGCCGAAGCCCACCGCCAGCATCATTTTGCCAAGCCCCTACACGTGTATGGCGGCGAACACGCCACAGGGATCAACTTTGTGAACTCGCTCAAAGCCTGCGATCCGGCCGTGCAAGGTGGTGTGATCCCAGGCTGCGGCCATTACGTGCCGGAAGAGGCTCCCGAGGTGGTGGTGGAGCTGATCAGCACTCTGCTCAAGGCCTAGCCCCATGCTGAGGATCGGAGCTCACACGTTTGCCTGGTCGCCGAGCCTCAGCAATACCGAGGCCACTGAAATCTTTGAAAGGCTGGAAACCAGCCCCATTGATTTTGTCGAAGCAGCCAGCTACGACCTCAGTGGCCTCAGCGCCAGCCATCTCAAAGCGCTCAGTGACCGCCATGGGCTGCCGCACACGCTCTGCTCAGGGCTGCCGCGCGGCCTGAGTCTGGCCAGTGCAGAGGTGAACCAACGACGCGAAGCCCAGGATCATGTCCGACGCTTGCTTGAATTTGCCCACAACAGTGGCGCCGAAAAACTATCGGGACCGCTCCACGGCGATCTCTCCCAACTGGCATCGGAACCGAGCACCCCTGAGGATTGGGAGCGGTTGTGTGAGTCGTATCGGCAACTGGGTGACGAGATCGCTGCCTGGGGACACCCGTTCAGCGTAGAACCACTCAACCGCTACCAAAGCAGCCTAATCAATACCCTCGAGCAAGGTCAGGCTCTGCGGGAGGCGGTAGGTGTGGCCAATTTTGGCATCCTGGTGGATCTCTTCCACGCCAATATCGAGCAGTCCAACCTCTACGACGATCTCAGCCGCCATCAACCAGCCACCACCCACGTCCATCTCTGTGGTGCCAACCGCGGTTTGATTGGCAGCTGCCATCTGGATTGGGAGCGGCTGGCCAGGTGGCTCGGCCAGTTTCCCGAAGACATGGGGGTTAGCATCGAAACCTTCAATCCCCACGATCCGGTGCTGTCGCGCCGCACCCGCACCTGGCGTGAGCTAGGCGCAACAGCCGAGCAGATCGTGCTTGAAGGGGCTACCACCCTCAAACATCTCATCGGTGTCGCTTCTCCCTGAAGCCCACCGCGTTTGGCCTGACACCATCATCCCCCGTCCCATGGCGAAAAACTACTACGAAGGCCTTTCGGGCAACTTCTCAAGGCCCGGGCTGATCAGCCCAGAGCTGGGCGCCACGTTGAGCCAGCAGGCCGAAGATTTCATTGCCCTCAAAGAAGATGAACTTCCGGAGATCAATGAAAACTACAGCCGCGAGCAAATCGAAGCCGAAAACAAGGAGTGGTGGCCCACCCACTGCGAAGCCTTGCGCCGCGCGCGCGGCGATGTGCTTCGCGGCGAATACCGCAAGGATCTGGTCTACTTCTGCCAGGACGGTCCCTTCTACGGCCTGGATCAACAGAGCGAGCGCGAAAGGCATTGGTGGGCCTTGATCGCCCAACCCGGCGTCACGATGTGCTGGCCCATCGTGATGTTCTGGGGTGAATTTGTGCACTTTGAATGGCACTGCCTCGACGACGAAAGTGGAGAGGCAATCGCCAAGGGTACGGTGTGCTGGGTGCGCCGAGGCCATCGGGGTGGGTGTTACTTCAAGAGTGAGCAGCTCACCTTCTACCGCGATGTCTTCGCTTCGCCCCGCCTGATAGAGCTGCTGAAATCCTGATGCGCAACGCCATCAGCCCATGGGTCAGCCAACGGCTGGTCTTTCACAACCTGATGGCATCGCTCGCCTGCCTGGCCATCGTCTTCACGGCGATGGCCTCTCCAGCTGCCGCCAAAACTGAGCTACCAATCGAGCACAGGCTACCATTGCAAACAGCGATTGAAGTTGCAAGAGCAGCCATCAGCACCTGTCGAGCCCTAGGGGCAGAGGTCAGCGCCAGTGTGGTCGATCAGCATGGTCAAACCATTGTGCAACTGCAAGGCGATCATGCCGCACCACATACGTTCGGTCTGAGCAAGAAAAAGGCTTACACTGCTGTAGCCATGGCGCCCCTACAAGGTGTAAAACGAACGTCAGAAGTGGCGGCCGGCTTGCGAGCCAGCCATCAAGCCATTGGAGACCTCGCACTGCCAGCAGACAGCATCGACGAAATCACACCAATCGCCGGCGGCGTTATTATTGAAATAGACAAAGAAGTGGTGGGGGCAATAGGCGTATCTGGAGCCCGATCAGGAGTAGAAGATGAAGGCTGTGCAGAATCAGGGGCATTGACAATTGCAAAACTTTATCCATTTTAGCCATCAGCGAGGGATGCACGTACGCACGGCACCTCAGACGACGACACCCGACGACACAATCTGATGACGAGAAAAAACGTGAACCCAACAACAGCGAATAGAAAATGGAAATGAACATCAGGATTCTCGCCATTGGCGCCACTGCAAGCATCACAATCGCGGCGGCAACACCAGGAAATACTCGAGCAGCAGAATGCACCGCGCTGAAGCCCCAAATCTCACAAGGCACAGGACAGACAATCCAAACGACCATCGGCCCCTCGCTCGGCTTCAACTCCCACGGCAATACCTTCTTTTTAGTAGACCGACCAGTCAAAAGCATTACAGTTATCTTGACACCCTTGTCCGTTGACACAGGCGTCTATCCGACTCAACTGGTATCAAGGTACAACGACGACTCCATTTTTGAAAGCGGTGCTCCTATATTCACTCCTAACAGCCTTAGCCCAATTACCTGGGGGCCATTAACGGTCAACCAGCCGGGAAAGAATCTCACGGCCTTCAACGTCAAAATTCTTGAAAATTTTCACCTCTACCCCAGCGCCAAAGGATTCACCTACAAACTCGAAGCTATCGGCTGCCAATAGCACTCAAACCCAAGCCCAAATAACACAAAATCCAGCAGATTCAGGCTAACATCCCAAAAGAAATTAATTCCACAGTAGACGAACCAACGCCTCGAGCCATCTACCAAACAAATGCGGCCAAAATGACAACCAGGATGAAGCATCTCGCCATTGCCTTGGCCTTAGCCTCTCAAGCCGGCATCGGTGCGGCATGGGCTCAACAAAGCCCAAGAACAACCTACACAAGCACGCTGCTTCCCGCGCCAGCCGCCATAGGCAGCGACGCCAAGCTCTACAAGGTCAGCATCTACACCACCCCGCCTGGAATCGGAACGCGGGATGTTGCGCCAGACCCAGATGGATCCGTGTGGTTTAACGGTCAGTGGTCAGGAGTGATTGGACATCTCAATCCAGTCACAAAAGCAATCAATCTATACCCCTTGGGGCGAGGCTCACATCCCCATGGCGTGATCCTTGGCCCCGATGGCGGACTGTGGATTTGTGATGAATCCAATGCAATTCGCCGGTTTGACAGGAAGACACATGAAGTCAAAACATTTGCATTGCCTGAGTTTCCACTGTCGATGGGATACGGCAATCTAAACACACCGACGTTTGATCGGAATGGCATTCTTTGGTTTACCGCTCAAAATGGCTACTATGGACGTCTGAATCCCAAAACTGGAGAGATCAAGGTCTTTGCTGCTCCTGGTGGCTTTGGCCCCTATGGCATGACCACGACGCCAAAGGGTGAGGTCTGGTATACGAATCTGGCTGGCAACCACATTGCAAAAATTAATATCGAGGATGGCAGCGCCGAAACAGTGGCGATACCCGATTCAAAAGCCAACGGATCTAGACGGATCTGGACAGATGCAGAAGGCAATCTTTGGATTACAACCTGGGGGGACGGAGCCCTGAGGCGTTATTCGCCATCGACCAAACAATGGAGCCTCTACAAACTACCTGGCTTAGGCCCACGGGGCTATTCAACCTATGTCGACAATAAGGGGAAGGTATGGAGCTCAGACTTTGGAACAAACTCAATCACCCAATTCAACCCTGTCAATCAGTCATTCACCATATTTCCAGGTAACAAGCAAAATGTTCAAACCCTTGAGATGAATGGTCTCAACAATCGCGTCTGGGCAGGCCAACAAGGGGTAGACCAAGTCGTCCTGTTTGAACGTCTACCCTAGAAAACGACACATCAACACCATGGACACGTCTTCCATCAGACCTCTCCAACGCAAGCATCAGCTACCGAAGCTCCTGTTCACTGCGATTTCCAGTTGTTGGCTACTCCAAGCCCCAGCACAGGCAGGTCTTCAAGTCTTACGCGAGTGGAAAGCCGCGCCCGTACTGCTTCAAAACGTTGAGTTTTCACCAGATGGGACAAAGGTGCTTACGGCCAGTGGAGGGGGAGTAGGCCAACTGTGGACACTTGATGGCAAGCCATTAGCGATCATGGAGGGGCAACGACCGCCGATGTTCAATGCCCACTTCAACAACCAAGGCAGTCAGATCCTCACTACAGGTTATGACGGCTCCGCCTGGCTGTGGAACAAGGATGGCTCATTAATCAACAAGTTTCAACTCCACAAAGCCGCAGTGACTGACACTCGCTTTGTGGGCAACAGTGGAAACTTCGTGAGCAGCTCTGATGACGGCCAAGTGGTGCTGCGCAATCCCCAGGGAGTACGCACTTGGAGTGGAATCTTCCCTGGAACGGCGCGTCAACTGGTCGTATCGCCCCAGGCCAATCTGGTGGTGTCCTCGTCAGACAATGGTTGGCTGCACGTGATGCATCTCGGCAACAGAGAAGAATCGGTGCGGGCAAGCACTTTTCAAACACCGCATGGACGCATGAATCAACTGTCCATCAATGCTGATGGCACAAAGATTGCAGCCGCGGGTACGGATGGAACCGTCACGGTCTGGGATCTCAATGGCAAGCTGCAGTTCAGGCTGAAAGCCACCAGCAAAGGCTGGGCAAGTGGTGGCATGTTTTGCAAGACAACCCAGGGGCCCTTGCTCACCGTGGGAGACGATGGGGTGCTGCGGGAATGGTCGTTGCTGGGCAAACAGATCGCCCAACTCAAACTCAGTAGCAGTTCACGTCTAACCAAGGTGGATTGCGCCCCCAATGGCCAACTGGCGGCTGTTGTTGGCAGCCAGGGCGAACTCTGGATCATTGAGATCAAAACCACAACAGATCAAATTTCTGCCATCCGTACATGATGAAACGCCTCCTACAACTAGTGCTGGCGATGAGCGTAGCCCTACCTGGGCTGTCATCTGCAGCCTTTGGCCAAACAAAGGCCACACTCAAGCTGATAGTGCAGTTCAAGGCTCACGATCTCCAAGGTGAATCCCTGATTCAGGTAGTTTATTCACCAACAAGCACGAACTTCATCACAGCAGCATCCGATGGGATGGTGAAGGTATGGGAAAAACCTGATGTTAAAAAATTCGAATTCAGCCAAGAGCCCCTAGCGATGCTCTTTAATGGCAGGTTCGAACCAGACAACACAACGTTGGTCACTGCTGCCTATAACGGCATTGCGACACGTTGGTCTCTGAAAGGACTGAAGCCGCAACGCTATGGCCCCCATCTTTCAGGAGTCACAGATGTGGAGATCCTGCCAGCACAAGCAGGGGTCGTGACCACGTCCGATGATGGTTCGATCCGCTTTTGGTCGGATGACGGTAGTTTGGTCAAACGAGTTGAGCGCTCAGGTGTATCGCGCCACTTAGCCCTTGCCAGACAACGTCAGTTGGTGGCCGTGACTCAGGATATTGGTGCGATCACGCTTCTCTCAATTAATGGCCAAGTCTTACAGTCAATTCATACCAACGAAGGACGCCTCAACGATATCATTTTCAGCCCCGACGAACAACTCTTACTGACGACAGGCTTTGATGGCACGATTAAAATTTGGGATCTTGAGGATCCACTCAAGCCAGCAAAACTCAAAACAACAATCAAGGCCAGTCAAACAGGCTGGGTGAATGGACTTGCCCTCAATCGTTCAGGAATCCTTGCCTCGGTGGCCGATGATGGCAAAGTGCGCCTCTGGAACTTACAAGGCCAAAATCTTGCAACTCTCCAACTCAGCAACCATCATCTGCTGAGCTGCAGCTTCTCACCGAATGGCGAGAAGCTTTTGGTGGCCACCCAAGATGGGACAATAAGCGAACTCAGCGTTCAACCCTGAAATCAGCTCCACTTTAAAAGTATCATCCTCGATAGAGGCCCGGTATGGTGGGGTAGACGATTCCAATGGGCTCGCGGATCGCGTTGGGCGCAGCAAGGATATAATTAGCAATATCAATCTTTTTCATGTAGGTAACACCCGGCTTTTTGAGAGTATAGCGTAGAAGTTCTTCGATTGTTTCCACGTGCTCTGGGCGGAGCAGGCGATCATGCATTGTAATGGCCAGCATTCGGCGCCGAGTTGCCGACTCCTTGTAAAGCCGATCGAAAGATCGCTTCATTACATCTAAAAAATCGCCATCAGCAAAGTAACGAGCTTCATAGGCCCTGATGTCGTTGAGGTAAACAGCATAGGGAACAACGGCAATTTCCCGCTTGGCATCTATGTCCACCACAAAGGGCTCATCACGGCTCACATCATCGATGTGATACTTAAAACCAAGAGCATGCAGATTTTGGAGAATATTTTTAGATCCTCGCAGCCCCGGTGCATTGTATCCAAGCGCGCGTTGACCAGTGACCTTTTGAATGATATCGACGTTCTTTTGAATAAAGGCACGTTCTTCCTCGTCATTCATAGTTGATTGTACGGACCAATCCCAGCCATGAGCAGCGGCCTCATGACCCCGTTGCACGATATCCCGAGCCGTATCCGGATACATTTCAACTGAAAGTCCAGACATGTGGGATGTCATCTTGAGGCCAAGACGATCCAGCATGTCAAGGGCACGAGGAATGCCCTCCGTCACCCCATAGCGATACCAGGAGATGGTGGGCATGTCATAAATACCCTCCGGTGGCACAAAGTTATTGAAGGGAGTAGGCGGATTAAACTTTGGCTGACTCCCGGATTCGAACATCACCGAGAGCGAAACCGGCAAACGGATTCCATCTGGCCAGAAACCCGACTTGGAGCGACTGGAGGACGGCTTGGCTGCAGAGCCACCCACCGCTTGCGCTTGCGCACGTGAACCGCTAACACCAGCGGCCAAGCCCGCCGCGCCGGCAGTGAGACCAGCCTTGAGCAAATCGCGACGCTGCATATTTAGAAAATCTCAAAAACGTGGAGGAAAGACAGCAGATCCATAGTTAAAGGCAAAGACTCGTCGCCAAAAGGGACAAGAAACACGCTGCTTTAACTAGATTTGTCCGCGCAAAACACTGACCGCTTTAATCGCACAACCTTCATCAATTTTGCCATTAGGAGTACCGGAAACGCCCAGGGCACCAACAACATCTCCGTTCGAACGTAGATTAACTCCACCAGCAAAAAGCGTAATTCCGGTACTCGATGCAGGGGGCATGGGCCAGGAACCAATGCCAACAGCACCTTTGGCTTGCATGGAAGCCAGAATTCCGGATGTTAAATCGAGATTGTGATTGGCAGCCAGGGTGACGGCAGAATAGGCCTTGTTTCTTGCTGTCTCAACCGTTTGTACACGCGCTCCATCGCCACGGATTTGGACGATAACGTTGCCTTCGGTGTTGACAACAACAGCGGTGACTCCAAATCCCTCTGCTCTGCAAGCATCAATGGCGGCTTCGGCAACCTTGACAGCAAGGGCTGCAGGCAGAATCTTTTGTGTTGGCAAGTCAGCAGCCTGAGCCAATGGGACAGGAGCTGTTATTCCGATCAAAGCGCCGCAAACACCGGCAAGAGCGAGTCGATGAATCAGCATTGAAGAAAACGTTCAGCGAGATGGGATGACATCATACTAAGAAGAACCAAGCTCAAATGCCAAAAAGGTTTCTCAATCTGCAATGCATGTCAGCCAATGGCCACATTTCCGATTCAGACAGAGCTCAATCTCTTAGACATCTCGAAGAATCATGGATCTCCATAGTCGCGCCACGAGAAACCCCCTGCGGCAACATGCATAACCCGACCAAGGGTGAGCGCAATGGGCAATTTTCGAGCCACCTTTATACAGCTTGTAATGAGACACCAAGCACAGCTCTTCGTCCCGACTCTTCGGTCAATAGCCCCTGGCCATGGAACTCAGCATTGGCTTCTGGAGGATCAAAGGCCAGCAGCGCACACAAACGACTAGATTACAGCTAGTTTGATCCCCCAAGATGATCACAGATCACTTCGAAAGTGTTGCCAAGTACTACGGTGCATTTCGTCCTAAATATCCCTCGCGACTCTTTGAAATCATTACTCAGCAATGTGCGGAGCATACCCATGCCTGGGATTGCGCCACCGGGAGCGGCCAGGCGGCAGTAGCACTGGCCGCCATCTTTAAAACGGTGACCGCCACCGACGCCAGCGAAGCTCAACTGAAGAGCAGTGAGCCCAACGACAGAGTGAATTATCGCGTGGCACCAGCCCAAGCCAGCGGTCTGGCGAAGGGCAGCGTGGATGCCATTACGGTGGCTCAGGCTCTGCACTGGTTTCCCCTCAACGCTTTTTTTGCCGAATGTGAACGTGTCCTGAAACCAGGCGGAATCCTGGCTGTTTGGACCTATGGATTACTGCAAACTAATAGCGACGCAATCGACGACCTGATCAATATTTACTATCGAAAAGTTGTCGGTCCCTACTGGGCACCAGAACGGGCCTTGGTAGATGACCGCTACCGATCGATAACGCTACCCTTTGTTGAGCTCACTCTTCCCGAGCTTGTGAATAAGCCTCTCTCAATTCAACAAGACTGGAATCTCGACGGACTTAAAGGATACCTACGGAGTTGGTCAGCCAGCGGAGCCTTTGTTAAGGTCCAGGGCAAAGATCCTGTCGATTCGATCAGCGAAGATCTCGGAGCCGAATGGGGCAAGCCTAATCTGCGACGTAAGATGAACTGGCCCCTCACCCTGCGTATCGCAAAAAAACCGTAACTCCCGGGATCCAGGACTCAGCGCGTGAATTTGCCCATTTAGACTTAATCACAACTCTTGGAGATTGCGCCATTACATCATACAATTTGAAAGTCTTGATCTGCTTAGGACTTATTGAGGCCATTGGATACGTGGGATTGACTCCGCTGCCCGCACAATCTGCCGTTCCTCTAAAACCTTACCTCCCCGCCCGTGCAGCCTTTCGAGCCGCTGAGGTTGCGGTAGCGAGCTGCCAGCAGCAGGGTTACAACGTGACAGCCACTGTCATCAATACGGAAGGAATGGTCATTGCCGTGCTTCGGGGAGATGAGGCCACGCCGCACACTCTTGAGCACAGCTTCAACAAGGCCTATACGATTATCACCATAGGGCCTATCTTAAAAGTAGATTCCACCGCCAAGATCTACGAACTGACAAAACATAGGGTGGGCATTGGGGCCTGGGGCTTCCCCGCGACACCGATCAAGGGACTCACCCCTAACGTTGGCGGGATTGCACTGTTTACCGGTGAAAAAATTATTGGCGGCCTTGGTGTTTCGGGAGCACCAGATGGCCATATTGATGAGGAATGTGCGAAGAAGGGACGGGAAGCCGCCAACTCATTGTTGCGCTGATGATCACCTTCTCAACAGCCAGCCACTGAGCCCGTGACAAGCAACACGCAACAAGTCCGTAATCGTCCCTGACCAGCGCTATCGAACTGCGGAAGGCAAAGCCTTCGGCGGCGGTTCGGCCGCCTGTAGGGCAAGGACAGCCGCCGCGGACTGTCACGCTGAGACGCCTCACCCGTCAGCATGGGGCCAGATTCGAATCTCCATGATGTTACCTAATCCTCTCTGTCCCCTGGGAGCCGCCAAAATCACCGGCCTGCAAGCCACCGTGCTGCTGTTGCTGGGCCTGCTGATCAAGGCCAAGATCCAGATCAAGACCTTTTCAGCCCTCGGGCTGGTGCTGTTGCTGCTGCAGACCCTGGTTTTCCTCGCCGCCGGGGGCGGCTTGGGCCTGGCGGCGCTGATCTACGGCCTGAAGCGCCGCCAGGAGGCCACCACATGAGACGACAGCTTGAGACCACTCGCAGCGGCTTTGGGCCGAAACTGCCCCACCGCCCGCTCAGGCAGGCCTCCTTTGACCTTAAAACCACGAAGCCCCTGCTTCTCTGAACAGGAGTGCCAGGGGAGGCAGCAACTAATCAGCAGCAGATTCGCCCAAGCTGGCCGGACTGGATGCCACAAGGCATCCCAGCACCTCGGCGGATCCGTGGCTGCCGAGATCTCCCAGCTGCGGTACCCGCCCTTGGTCACCCACCCAGCCCAAGCGGCCAGGTTCCCAGTCCCAGGAACACAGAACTGACAGAGCAGACCAAGGGCCTGGAGCGCCACAGCAGCGCCGAACACGCGCCGGGGTGATCGGGATTCCACGCCAGACGGTTACCCACCCAAAGCAGGCGCCAGGCACTGCATTAGGTTTTGTACCGAATCCATTGACTGAGGTCGCATGTTCACCCTTGACAGGGCTACGAAGATTTTCCCTGAGACCCAGTCAGCGGACGTGGTTCCGGCACTGACGGCTCGCTACAACCTGCTCAGTGCCGAAGATCAACTGGCCTTGATCTGGTACGCCTACCTCGAGATGGGCAAGACCATCACCATCGCGGCCCCGGGAGCCGCTCGCATGCAGTTCGCCGAGCCGATGCTCAACCGCATCCGCGGCATGAACTTCGCCGAACAAAGCCAGGTGATGTGCGATCTGGCCAATCATGCCGATACGGAGCTGGCCCGTTGGTACGCCTCTTGGTCGGTGAACATCAAGCTGGGCTTTTGGTACAAGCTGGGCGAGTGGATGGAGCAGGGCATTGTCGCCCCAATCCCCGCCGGCTACCAGCTCTCGGCCAATGCCGCGGCCGTGCTCGAGTCGCTCAAAACCATCGACAAAGGCCAGCAAATCACCGTGCTGCGCAACTTCGTCGTTGACATGGGTTTTGATCCTGGCAAAGACGCTGTCGTTGAGCGGGTCAGCGAGCCCATCGTTCTCCCCACGGCTCCTGAACAGCGCAGCAGTGTCGTGATCGAAGGCGTGGACAACACCACGGTGATTGAGTATATGAATCTGCTCAACGCCAACGACTTCGACAATCTGATTGAGCTGTTCCTGCCTGACGGCGCCCTGCAACCCCCGTTCCAACGGCCGATTGTGGGCCGGGACGCCGTGCTGCGTTTCTTCCGCGAAGATTGCCAGAACCTCCAGCTGTTGCCGGATCGGGGCGTGATCGAACCCTCTGATGGGGGCTTCACCCAGATCAAGGTCACCGGCAAGGTTCAGACCCCCTGGTTCGGCGCCGGCGTGGGCATGAATGTGGCCTGGCGCTTCCTGCTCGATCCCCAGGGCAAGATCTATTTCGTCGCCATCGATCTGCTGGCTTCAGCAGCCGAGCTGCTCAAGTTCGCCCGTTGATCGGCAGCTCCTGCCATCCAGGTTCCCAACTGCCACCACAGTCCCCACTTCGGGGGCTGTGGTTTTCTCTTGGCATCGTCGGGGCCTGGGCGGCCAGCCTGGCCGCATTGCTGCTGATGGATGGTCACTCCCTGCCACTGGCCCTGCTGGTTCTGGCTGTGCTGAGCCGGGCGTTCCTGCAGACAGGTCTTTTCATCGTCGCCCACGACGCCATGCACGGCTCCCTGCTGCCCGGTTCGCCAGGCTGGAACGATCGCCTCGGCCGCCTGGCCCTGGGCCTTTATGCCTGCCTGCCCTGGGAGATCTGCCGCCGCAACCATCGGCGCCATCACCAAGCGCCAGCCAGTCCGCTCGACCCCGATCATCACGATGGCCAGAACCGGAATCTGCTGGCCTGGTATCTCCGCTTCATGGCGAAGTACCTCAGCCCAGGGCAGATGGCGGCCCTCCTCAGCGGCTGGCTGGTGTGTGCCCTGTTGCTCAATGGGCTGACGCCCCACCCGTTGGCCAACCTGGTGTTGTTCTGGATCTTGCCGTTGCTGCTGAGCTCGATCCAGTTGTTTCTGTTCGGCACCTATCTGCCCCATCGGGAAGGCACCGTCACGACGGTGGATCGCCATCACGCCCGCAGCCTGCCATTACCAGCGGCGTTGTCGTTGCTGGCCTGCTATCACTTCGGTTACCACTGGGAACACCACGAGGATCCGCAGCTGCCCTGGTTCCAGCTGCCGGAACGGCGGCGGCGGCGGCGGTTCGTCACAGATCACATCTCCACTCCGGCTGAGCTCGCACTGCCGAAAGCCAAGCGATAGCGTTTCTGCAAAAAATGGTGCCGATGGAAACCGAAGTGGCCGGCTGGACAACGGCAGAGCAAGGACTGGCTCAAGCGGTCTTTGATCGTGCCATGGCCCGGGAAGTGGAATCTCTGATCGGTGATCTACGCGGCAAGGTCGCGACGCTCAGCCGTTCAGATGAAGTATGGCAGCTGCATGATTTCCTCAGCATCCGTCGCCACGAAATCGAAGGGCGATTCGACTTCCGCTTGTCCGGCTTGCTATTCGTCTTCGCCAGCTTCGTCAAAGACGGGCTGGTGAGCATCGAAGAGCTGGAGGGCCTCTCCCCCGACAAGCTGGCCAAGATCACTGCCATGGCACGGATGTGAGTGGCATTGGGGAAGCAACGATCACAAAGACCAGCTCCTGCCTTGACCCTGAATCATTCAACAGAGTTGTATCACAGCGCTACCTGCAGCTCATCAGGCAACAACCCTTGATCCAATACAGGCTCAAATCATATTTTAGCCTGTCTTCTTGGTCTTCGCGATCAGACTGAATTAGTCGCTACATCGATCTGGCTCAGGGATGAAGAGCGGCAAGATCGCACCTTGTCCCCGTTCATCGTCCTGAATGCTCTCTGACTGATCACGCCTGAGCCACGATCTAAGCCTATCGACTATTCGAGTTTGAATGCGGTGCACCCGATCTGGGCACGTCTGCAAGCCAAAGCCTGTTCACGGCTGTTTCAGTTCGATACGGGCTTGAATCGCCTCGGTCACGTCAAGGCGCCCGTCCTTTTTTCTGTTCAGCAATCAATGGGCAACACGCTCCGATCCACCGGCTGAATCGTTGTGCCCCAGATCACCCAGATCGACAGGCCCGGAGAAGCAGGCGGAGGTCAACAGCTCAGCTCACCCTGTCCAACCTTCAAAACTGGCCCCAGACAGCCGTTTGCCCTGGAAGGGATCTTGAGGCTGAAAAAGGCCGCCCTGCGGGTGTTGCCCCGGAGCCGCCCATCCCCTCACGGAGAGAGACAAAACTCCCGCAACCAAGACGGCTGCAACGCTTCTTTCGCGACTCAAGCGGCACGACACCAATCCCCAGCTGGGGCAAGCCACCGACGACGCAAGAGGGGAACATCAGCAGCAGCAAGCCGCACCAACACACCTTCACCAACCAGATAACAAGGGGCCCGTCGCCGCAATACTCGCAGGGCATTTGCCGCTGATCTTCGATTGAATAATAATTCGATGACTTTGCAACCAGCTGCAAGCGGCTGCTCCCTAATCCCACAGACAACCCCCCACAAACAACACCATAGCCGAGACCGACTCAACATCTCAAAATAAACCGAGTTCAACCTTGCGGCACGATACCTTTACCCCATCCCTCCAACCCCCTGCTAAAGTTATCGGAACATTGACATTCAGGAGTCGTCATGGCCCAAAATTCCTCTCAGTCTATCAATAATTTATTCCGCGAGCTTTATGCCTTCGGCGACAGCCTCTCATCCTACGGCGACTATGGATCCTATATCCAGAAGACAGTCCTGGCTCCCACGGCCCAGCCTGAATGGAGTGGTGTCACCTTCAGCAATGCCAACTTCGGCTGCCAGCTGGGCCTGCGCAATCGCCTGGGGATCCCGACAAATACGCAAAAAGCACCGGCTGGACTGGATATCCCCACACCCTATTACACCCTGGCTAATTCCTATGTGGCCACCCCAGGCATCGGCACGCTAAAGGCTCCCTCTTTCGCCATCGGAGGCGCCACCAGCACCACCGGCTCTCTCTATGACGTGATCACCGTGCCCGGGGATGGCAGCGTACCCCTTTCGACGGCGTATCCGAAACTGGCGCAAACAGGCGTGCAGAACCAGATTCTCACCGCCTGGAGACAAGGCGTACGGCCAGCCTCCAATGAACTCACCGTGATCCAGGGGGGCTCCAACGACCTCCTGATCGCCTCCATTGAAGAAAACCCTGATATCGAAGGCGTTCTAGATCAGGTGATGATCAATCTACGCGACGATCTCACCGTCCAACTACGCGCCTGCGGAAGTCGCCAGCTGATGACCTTTGCCCTGGCCGACTTCCGCGGCGTGGTGGATGGCGTTCCTTACCAGATGCCCTTTCTCAGCGGCCTCCTC
Source organism: Synechococcus sp. UW140 (assembly GCA_945872185.1). Lineage (GTDB taxonomy): Bacteria > Cyanobacteriota > Cyanobacteriia > PCC-6307 > Cyanobiaceae > Cyanobium. The sequence goes on from CAMBZX010000014.1 coordinate 18,747, forward strand.
CTGCAAGCCGCCAGCGACCCCGACGCGCCTGAATGGGTGACGAGCTGGGCCAGCTTCGTGAAAACTGGTGGCCTGGAGCAATTCCAAACCGACTATGCCGCGATGGTGCAGGAACTGAAGGCAGAGTTCCCCTATGCAGCACTGACCTACTTCTCTCCGGAATTTGGCACCAATTGGCAATCTTACGGATCAAGACTCGGCAACTTTGCCAGCTATGACATTAACAACACAGTCAGCTTTGCCCAGTCGGCCAACGAACCGCTAACGGAAGATCAAACCGATAACTTCCTCTATTTCGACACGATTCACAACACTCAAAGCGGGCAGGAAATGACTGCCCAAGCCATGCTTCTCACCCTGGAGGCCAATCAAGACGCCATTGAAGCCGCAACCCTGGAGGATAAGAAGAGCGGCAACCAGCGCAACAACCGACTGGTGGCCACCAAGCACAACAGCGAACTGCTGGGGAAAGCAGGGAATGACAGACTGATCGGCCGCCAGGGAAACGACGCCCTCTCCGGCGATCGCGGCAGCGATTTTCTCACCGGCGCTGACGGCACCGACTGGCTCCAAGGTGGCGAAGGATCAGATCGAATGCAGGGCGGCAAAGGCGCAGATTTCTTCGCCTGGGAAGCCAAGGATGCCAAGAGCCACTGGCAAGACACGATCACGGATTTCCAGGGAAAGCAAGGTGATCGGCTTGGGATCACCGCCATTCTTGATGGCGACAATCCCTTCGCTAACCCAGGCTGGACTTACATCGGCAACCATAAGTTCACCGGGTCAGCAGCAGAACTTCGCTTCTCGGGAGGTTGGCTACAAGGTGACGTGGATGGCGACCGTCGGGCCGATCTCCGCATCGCGCTGCCACACGTGGCTGTGTTCAACACGGACTGGATCAGCTGAACCCTCCCAGCCAACCAAAGCCCAGGACTCTGCGTGCAGGGCCGCGACGCACCATGGAGCTCGCCCCTCTGAGCCAACCGATATCCAGCGGTTGGTTGCAGCTGCTTTGAACCGGTGCCATTGCAGGTGCTGGGCCAGGGGCCCACGGAGATAGCCACCATGATGTGGGCAGACCTGAGCCAAGCCACGATTCCAACCGCCCCGCGGCACGGCTTTGCACCGGTTCGGCCTCTTGAGATCGTCACCGGCGGCCTGGAGGCGAGCCCCACCTGATTTGGCGCCCCCTCGCGGGGCCCTTCAGCCACGCAGGCCTCTGATCGCCGGTTCAGCTGTGAAACCTGGCTTCCCCCCAGAGCGTCGCCAGTAGTTCCGCTTCCAGCACCGACAACTGCTCCAACCGCTCCACCAGCACCGGCCGGGAAAAACGTTCCTCTGCCAGCACCCAATAGAGGCCGAAATGACGCGCCTCACTGGCCAGCAGCTCGCCGTAGAGCGCTCTGAGTTGGGCATCCGGGCTATGGGCCGCCAACAGGGCCATGCGCTCATGGCTGCGGGCCTCAATCAGGCCAGCCACCAGAAAGCTGTCGAGCATGCGCTCGGGCTCCTGGCGCCGCACCAGCCTGGCCAGGCCAGCGCCGTAGGGGGGCGCCGCCAGCGGTCGCAGGGCGATGGAGCGCCGCTGCAGCAGCTGCAACACCAACTCAAAATGCTCCAGCTCCTCTCGCGCCAGGGGGCTGAGCACAGCCCCTAATCCCGCATCGGAGGGGTAGCGGAACATCAGCTGCAGAGCCACTCCGGCGGCCTTGCGCTCGCAGTGGGCGTGGTCGATCAGCACCAGATCGGACTGGGCCACGGCCTGCTGCAACCAGGCAGCGGAACTGGGGGCCGCGAGCCATTTCACCCGGGCCACCGGGCTGGTGGTCTTCATGGCCGCGCCTGCAGATGCAGCACCAGTCCCTGCAGGGCCAGGCCGTAGCTGCCGGCACCAAAGCCGCAGATCACCCCCACCGCCTTGTCGGCCAACAGGGAGTGATGGCGGAAGGATTCGCGGGCATGGGTGTTGCTCAGGTGCAGCTCCACGAACGGGATCGCCACCGCCAGCAGAGCATCCCGGATCGCCACGGAGGTGTGGGTGTAAGCCGCCGCATTGATCAAGATGCCATCGACAGCCCCTCCAGCCGCCTGCTGGATGCGGTCCACCAGGGCCCCTTCATGGTTGCTCTGGAAGCTGGTCAGTTCAACCCCCAGCTCGATCGCCTGGCGGACCAGGCCGGCATCGATCTCGGCGAGGGTGCGGGAGCCGTACAACCCCGGCTCCCGCTGGCCCAGCAGGTTGAGGTTTGGACCGTGGAGCACGAGCAGCTGCATGGGGAGGGATCGTCGGCTGGTAAGTTCTGATGGTGTGGTTCGGGTCGGTGCCCGAGTGGTTAATGGGGGCGGACTGTAAATCCGCTGGCTCTGCCTACGTTGGTTCAAATCCAACCCGGCCCACCTTTCCACATGCCCTTGTAGCTCAGCGGTAGAGCACTCCCTTGGTAAGGGAGAGGTCACGAGTTCAAGTCTCGTCAAGGGCTTAATAAAGCGTGGAGCCGGCACCGCTCCTGAAGAAGAACTGGGAAGTAGCAATTCCAGTGACGCCGCGTTGCCTGAGCGTCGCTCACCAGGGGACGGGTTTGCGACTGCTCGGCAAGCTGTTCGGAAGGATGGCTGGCCTGGAGATGATCGGCACCGCCAGCGGTTGTCATGGGGGCTGGGAAGCCTGCCATCTCTCCTGTTGCGGCGGCGCCTGGGTGGCCGTGGGATTGGTGCGCTGATCGTCTGAATCCGCAGTGTCCATCAGTACTCCTGTCGCGAGCGGGCCGGGCTGAGCAGGTTCCGAGCCCCGCAAGCAGCCAGCCATTTGCCAGCGTGGATGTCCAGCTCCCGGATCCATGACCGCCACCGAGCTCCTGATCACGCCGATCGCCACCATGCGGGCAGCGGTGAACGCCGGTCACACCCGCAGTGCGGCCTGGCGGCTGGAGCAACTCGATCGTTTGCAGGCGCTGCTGGAAGCCGCCCAGCAACCGCTCCTCGAGGCACTGCATCTCGATCTGGGCAAGCCAGCAGTGGAGGCCAGCTATGAACTGATCGGCATCCGCCAGGAGCTGAAGCACGCCCGCCGCCATCTTCGGCGCTGGCTGCGACCCACCTCGGTCGCTATGCCGATCTGGGCCTGGCCGGGAAGCGCCACGCTGCGGCCCGAACCCCTGGGCTGTGTGCTGATCATCGGCCCCTGGAATTACCCGTTCCTGCTCTGCCTGATTCCCCTGGTGAGCGCCCTGGCCGCCGGCAACACCGCCGTGCTCAAACCTTCAGAGCACACGCCGCACACTTCGGCCCTGATCCACCGCCTCGTGCAGGAGCACTTCCCGACCGAGACCGTCCAGGTGGTGGAAGGCGATGGATCGGTCGCCGCCCAGTTGCTGCAGGAACGCTTCGACCACATCTTCTTCACCGGCGGGGCCCGGGTTGGCCGTCTGGTGCTGGCCGCCGCCGCGCCCCACCTGACGCCCGTGACCCTGGAACTGGGGGGCAAAAGTCCGGCCATCGTTCTGGACGACGCTGACATCCCCACCACCGCCAACCGGCTGGCCTGGGGCAAGAGCCTCAATGCCGGCCAGACCTGCATCGCCCCGGACCATCTGCTGGTGACGCCGGCACAGCGCCAGCCCCTGGTGGACGCCATCGCCGCGGCGTGGCAGCGATTCCACGGCGACGATCCCCTGGTCAGCGACGATCTGGCGAGCATCGTCAACGCGGCCCAGTTCGAGCGGCTCGAGAGCCTGCTGGCAGGCGCCCGCCAGCGGGGCCAGGTGCTGGTGGGGGGGCGCAGTGATCCGGCCAGGCGCCGCATCGAACCCACCCTGCTGGCCGTAGATGATCCCGACGGGGATCCGCTGATGCAGGAGGAGCTGTTCGGCCCCCTGCTGCCGGTGATCACGGTGGCGAACCTGGAGCAGGCCCTGGAACGGGTGCGGCGCGGCAGCAAGCCCCTCACGATGTATTTGTTCGGCGGCGACCGACAAGCCCGCCAGCAGCTTCTTGACCAGACCAGCTCGGGGAGCGTCAGCTTCAACGATGTGGTGCTGCAGGGCGGCCTGCCGCAACTCGCCTTCGGCGGCGTCGGCGAGAGCGGCATGGGCACCTACCACGGCGAAGCCGGCTTCCGGACGTTCTCGCATCACCGCAGCGTGCTCAACCGCAGCTTCTGGCTCGATGCGCCCCTGCGCTATCCCCCCTATGCGGGCAAGTTGGCCCTGATCCAGCGTTTACTCGGTTGAGCCAGCCAGACCCAGTCGCCGCAAAGGTTTCCAGAAGGGGGCTGGATCCCGGCCGGAATGCTTCTTATGGTGCCGACAGACTCCCATCCATAGCGCCCATGCGTCGCTCTCTCGTCGCCCTGGCCCTGGCCCTGGTATTGCCTCTGCCGGTCTGGGCCGGTCAGGTGACCGTGAAGGAGGGTGAAACCCTCTCGGAAATCGCCGATCGCTACGGCATGAGCGTCAACCAATTGATGAAGCTCAACGGCCTCGGCAACGCCGATCACGTGGAAGCGGGCCAGACGCTGACGGTGCCGGGAGCCACTGGCAGCCATGCCGGCGCCCGGGGCAGTGGCGTCAGCGCCTCGGGCCGGGTGACCGTGCAGGACGGCGACACCCTCTCGGAAATCGCCGATCGCCACGGCATGAGCGTCAACCAACTGATGAAGCTCAACGGCCTCGGCAACGCTGATCACGTGGAAACGGGCCAAACCCTGCTGGTGTACGGCCCCAGCAAGTCCACCACCAGCAGCAGCTTCCGCAAGGGGGCCAGCGAACATGTGGTGCGCTCAGGTGAAAGCCTCTCGGTGATTGCCGCTGGCTACGGCATCGGCCTGAGCAAGTTGATTGCCATCAACGCCATCAGCGACCCTGACCAAGTGGAGGCGGGCACCCGTCTGAAACTGAAAGGCAGCCCACCGGTGGTCAAACCCGCCACCCCCAAGCCGGCAACCAGCAAGCCCGCGAGCGTCCCAGCGGCGAGCAAACCAGTGGCGGCCAAGCCGGTGACCCCTGGACCCAGACCAGCAGCCCCCAAGCCCAAGCAGGTCGCAGCGACGCCCACCGTCGCAACCCCGGCCAAAGCCAAGCCGCAGCCTGAAACCAAGCCCACCACCTCAACCCCTGATCCGGCGATCAGCAGCACGCGCCCCAGCGCCACCGTGACCAACACAACCGTGACCAACACAACCGTGCCCACCACCACCGTGGCCACCACCCCCGCGATCGCCGCCACCAGCAGCACCAGCCAGGCGCCGATCAGCAGCCGCACCGCCCCTCGCACCACCACAGCCGCAACCTTCGAGGCGGCCAAGCCCAGCGCCAGCGCAACGAGCGCCGCCGCCAGCCGTACCGCCCCTAGTGCGGCCGCCACCAGCACAATGGCGAGCGGCGAGACCGCCAAGACAAGCACCAGCGCTACCGCGATCGCCGCCCCTAGCCGCAGCCAGGCAGCGATCAGCAGCCGCTTCAGCCCTCGCGCCACCCCCAGCACCAGCACCCCGGTTGCGGACAGCGACACCAGCGCCATCAGCCGGCCGGTCAGCAACCCCGTAGCCCGACCGGCGAGCAGCAGCCCCGTGGCCACGGCCGCCCCCCAGCCCACTGCGGCCAGGACCGCGGCCCCTAGTGCCACTGCCCCGCGCACCTCGGCCCCCCGCACCGCCGCCACCGCCGTGGCAACGCGCTCCGGCAAGCCGGACTGGCGCACCTACGGCCCCCTTCAGATCGACTGGACCGGCTGGCAACCCATGGGCGGCAGCATGGTCGCACCGACCCTCAACGCCCAGGGCCAGTCCCTGTATCTGGCGATCAACTGCGGCGCTCGCAAGCTCAATGCCACCACCCAGGCCGGCGACTGGAAAACCTGGGACGACCCCAGTTCCGACTATGAGCGGCAACTGGTCAACGACTACTGCCGCAGCCGCAGCTGACAACCGGCGCCAGCGAATCAGGCAGCCCAGCGCAGGGGCCAAGGGTCCTTGAGGTAGTGGCGACCGGTGGAGCGCAACCAGAGCCGCTGGGCGCCGTCGTCGCTCTCGCTGATCAGTTCCTCCTGAACCAGGCGCCGGGTCAACCAGCCCCAGGGCTCCCCATCGGGACCATGGGCGGCCGAGAGCTCCTCCACCAGGGCCCGCAGATCCCGGCCGCTGCGCTCGTTCAGCGAGGCCAACACCAGGGCCACCGGCTCGGACCAGTCGCGGCGCGAACGGGAGGCGCGGCAGCAATCGCAGCGCCCGCAAGGAGCTTCCAGTTCCCCCACCGCCAGCAGCAGGGCCTGCTCCCGGCAGCCATCCCCCTCGGCCACCGCCTCCATGCGCCGCAGCTGCCGTTGAGCCAGTTCCAGCCGCTGCTGTTCCTGGCGGCGCTGGGTCTCACTGAGCTGCTGCACCGCCGCCCGCATCGCCCAGCCCAGGCTCACCCGATCAGCCGGATCGAACAGCACCAGGCAGCAAGCGGGCAAGCCGTCGCGCCCCGCCCGTCCCGATTCCTGCAGATAGCCCTCTGGACTAGCGGGCAGATCGAGGTGCAGCACCAGGCCGACATCGGGCCGATCCACCCCCATACCAAAGGCCACGGTGGCCACCAGCACCGGCGTCGGATGGTTCTGGAAGTGCTCCAGAGCCAGCAGCCGACTGGGGGGATCCATGCCGGCGTGATATGCAATCGCCGCCACCCCGGCCCCATCGAGGCGCGCCGCCCACTGCTCCACCGAACGGCGCGTACGGGCATAGATCAACACCGCCCCCCGGGCCCCGGCCACAGCCTCCAGCACCTCGCTGAGCGGATCGGCCGGCCGCAGGCGCATCGTGTAGTCCAAGTTCTGGCGGCGGGCGGAGCGCACTTGTACCAAAGGGCGGCGCAACTGCAACAGCCGGATCACATCCGCCCGCACCCGCGGGGCGGCGGTGGCACTGAGGGCCACCAGCGGCACCCCGGGACAGAGACTCCGCAACTGGCCCAGCCGTCGGTAATCGGGCCGGAAATCATGGCCCCAGGCGCTGATGCAATGGGCTTCATCAACGGCAACAGCCACCACCTGGCCCGCCTCCAGCACGTCCTCGAGCAGCTGGCGGGTGGCCTCCACCTGGAGCCGCTCAGGTGCCAGATAGAGCAGGCGCAGGCGGTTCTGCCGCAGTCGCTCCAACAGGGCACGGCGCTCAGCGAACTCCAAGCCTTGATGCAGACAGGCCGCAGCGATGCCACGGGCTTGCAACTGACTCACCTGGTCCTGCATCAGGGCCACCAGCGGCGAAATCACCAGCACCAGGCCTTCGCGCACCAGGGCCGGCAGTTGATAGCAAAGGGATTTGCCAGCGCCCGTGGGCAGCACCGCCAGGCAGTCCCTTCCCGCCAGCAGGGCCTCGACCACCGGCCTCTGGCCGGGCCGGAACTGGTCCCAGCCGAAGTGGCGCTTGAGGGCAGCGGCAAGAGGATCCGACGCCAACCTCACCCCATCCGTGGCGATGGCTGACCCTAGCCCGCACCAGATATGGAGCAAGACCCAGCTGACAGCAACTCGACCTCAGGGCAGAGGCGGAGGTTCCAGCTGATCGGGCGATTCCTCCACCAGCTGCAACCGCACCCGCTTGCCACCGGCAAGCTCCCCCAGGGACACGCGCATGGTCGTGCCAGAGAGGGTCTGCAGCGCCGTCAACACATCGCGCAGATGGGGGGTGCTGCTGCCGCTTTCAACCCAGAGTCGCTCCTGCAGGCCACCCAGACGGCGCCAACTGGTGTGGAGCTTGAGCACCGCACTCTCCACCTGCTGGGCCTGATAAACCGCATCGGACAGGATGCCGAGGGCATCGAGACGCTGGGCTTCCTGAATCGCCTTGTCCAGGTCCAGATCTCCCTGCTGGAAGGCGCGTACCGCCAGTCCCGATTCGCTGGTCTTGCTGAGCCAGCGAGCGGTCATGGTCACGTCCTTGACCCGCTCCAGCTCAGGCTCATCGCGCAGAACCCGGCGCAGGTCTTCCTGCTGAGCCTCGGGCAGCTTGGCCAGTTCCTTCACCAGCGGGGCGATGACACGGGGGGGCAGCAGGTTGTCCGCCGTGCGCTGGCGGATCTCTTCCGGCAACAGGGGACTGGTGGCGGCGGTGAACTCGTCGGACAGACGCCGTACCTGCTTGCGGGTGATCTGTTGGCCGTCATTGGCCGCCTCGCCGATCATCTGCTGCACCTCCGGATCGGCCTGGGCCGTCTCCAGGAAGGCGCGCTTGGAGAACAAGTTGACGCTCTCCTCCTCCAGCACGCCATCACCGAGCATGCGGTCGGCTGATTCAGCCAGCTGAATCAAGATGTAGGCACGAGTCTTGCTGATCTCCCGTTCCCGCAGCCACTGCAGGAAGCCGGTGCCCCTGCCCTCACCGCCACGCTTCTCGCGATCACGCACGGCCCGCAGAATGCGGCCGCGCCAGATTTCGGTCTGCAGATCGAAGCGATCGCACACCGCCCAGGCCTCCTCCAAGCGGGCCAGGAACTCCAGGGTGCTGATGGTGTCACTCTCGGGATCCGGCAACTCAAGGTCGAGCACGGGCGCCTCGTTCTGGCTCATGGGGGCGACGCCGGAGGCGATTCGAACAGCAGAGCAGCGATGCTGCCACGCAGGCCCCACCATTTCGGCAGCGACGATTCGTGACACCCGCGCAACCTGGTCCCATCACCGCAGGTAGGGTCAGAACGAAAGCCACCCGATCCCTCTCCAGCAGCGATGGCCATCTCCCGCGGCGCCAAAGTGCGCATCAAGCGTCCCGAGTCCTACTGGTTCAACGAAGTGGGCACCGTGGCATCCGTTGATACCTCCGGCATCCGTTACCCGGTCGTTGTGCGCTTTGAGAAGGTCAATTACAACGGCTACAGCGGCTCCGAGGGCGGCATCAACACCAACAACTTCGCCGAATCTGAGCTCGAGACAGCCTGAAGCTGCTGAGCTCCTGTTGACCGGTGCATCAACCCTCTCATCATTTTTATACCGTCACCGTGTTCTGGCACTGTGACGGTTTTTTGTTGGCAGTCATCAATCCCAGGCGTCAATTCCGGCGACAGCTCCAGGGCCGTGATCCATCCCCTTGATTTCCCCGGATCCCAGCGCACCTGCTGACAACCGCCTCGCCCCCGTGCACGCCTCGGCCCATGCCTGAACTGCCCGAAGTCGAAACCGTGCGCAGGGGGCTGCAACGCCAGACCACCGGCCTCGAAATCGCCCGTGTCGTGGTGCACCGCGCCCGTGTGATCGCGGCCCCAGCCGAGGATGCCGCTGGCTTCTGCCAGGCCCTGGTCGGACGCACGGTGCAGGAGTGGCACCGCCGTGGCAAGTATCTGCTGGCCGATCTGGATGCAGGCCAGTGGGGGGTGCACCTGCGCATGACGGGTCACTTCCACTGGCTGGACGCCGACCTTGCCGCTGCCACTGCTCCTTGCCGGCACACGCGAGTGCAGATCTGGAATGGGGGTGGAGACGAACTGCGCTTCGTGGATACCCGCAGCTTCGGCCAGATGTGGTGGGTGCCGCAGGGCCTCGCCAGCGAAGCCGTGATCACAGGGCTGAGCAGGCTCGGACCAGAACCCTTCAGCGAGGCCTTCAACGCCGACCATCTGCAGCGTCGGCTGAAGAATTCGCGCCGACCGATCAAAAATGCCCTGCTGGATCAGAGCCTGGTGGCGGGAGTCGGCAATATCTATGCCGATGAATCTCTGTTTGCCGCAGGGATCCGCCCCCAGACCGCCAGCAACCAGCTGGGACATCAACAGCTAGAGAGGCTGCACCAGGCCCTGGTGGAGGTACTGCAGACCAGCATCGGCGCCGGCGGCACCACCTTCAGTGATTTCCGCGATCTCACCGGCACGAACGGAAACTACGGTGGGGTGGCCTGGGTCTACCGTCGCACCGGTCAACCCTGCAGGCGCTGCAACACAGCGATCCAACGCGAACAGCTGGGAGGTCGCAGCAGTCACTGGTGTCCCACCTGTCAATCCTGAACGTCCCTCACCTGAATCGATGCCATGACCACGCACGACCCCGCCGTGCACAGCACCAGTCCGCAGTCCTGCGCGTTGTCCGCAGAGCTCTGCGCAGCCATGGCGGACATTCATCGCCGCGGCTGGTGTGATGGCACTGGGGGCAACTTCAGCTGTGTCAGCAGCCGCGAGCCCCTGCAGCTGCTGATGGCCCCCAGTGGCGTGGACAAAGGCAACGTCAAGGCAGCAGACCTGATCACGGTGGATCGTCAGGGAGCGGTGCTGGAAGGAAGCGGCCAAGCCAGTGCCGAAACCCGGTTGCACCTCACAATCGTGGACACGACTGGCGCCGGAGCCGTATTTCACACCCACTCCCAGGCCGCCACCCTGCTGTCCCGCCATGCCACGGTCCAGAGCGGCCAAGGCCAACAAGCTTCAGAGCCAAAGACAGAACAGCCCACAACCGTGCGCTATCTGGTGATCGAAGGGCTGGAGATGCTCAAGGGACTGGAAGGTATCAACAGCCACAACCACAAAATCGCCATTCCGATTCTGGACAATGATCAGGATCTGGACCGACTCAGTGAGCGCTGTCGCCCCCATCTGCGTGAAGCCCCCTACTGCCTGCTGATCTGCGGACATGGCCTCTATGCCTGGGGAAGGGATCTGAAGATGGCCCGCCGCCATCTGGAGATTCTGGAATTCCTACTGGAACAGCAGTGGCGCCAGCTGCTGCTGCTGGCCAACACAAGTGCAGGAGCCCTGGTATGACACAAACGATCAGTCATGTTCTGCTTGATATCGAGGGAACCACTTGCCCAGTGAGCTTTGTGAGCGGCACCTTGTTTCCCTATGCAGCCCGGGAACTGGGGCCATATCTGGAGCGCCATCATCACAATGAAATCGTGCAATCCCATGTACTGGCGGTGATCGAAGCCTGGCGACAGGAATCCGATCCGCAGGCCAGAGAACTATGGAATCAAGCCCGAGAGCGTGTCAGCGACGAAGCAGGGGCCTCCGCAACGAACCAGTTCAGAGGCAGCGCGATTGAACCCTATCTGCAATGGCTGATCGCCGCAGATCGCAAGTTCACGCCTCTGAAGGAGTTACAAGGAATGGTCTGGGCGGAGGGCTATGCCAGAGGCGAGTTGGTGGGAGATCTTTTTGAAGAGGTGCCCGACATCTTGCGGGACTGGCATCAGCAGGGGCTCGTACTAGCGGTTTACTCCTCCGGCTCCATAGCCGCCCAGAAACTTCTCTATGGACATAGCCAGGCGGGAGATCTAGGCCCTCTGTTCAGCCATTGGTTCGACACCCACAGTGGTGGCAAACACGAGGTGGACAGCTACAAGCGCATCTGCGCCACCATGGGGGTAGAGCCACAACAGGTGTTATTCATCAGTGATTCCGAGGCCGAACTTCAGGCCGCCGCCACAGCGCAGCTTCAGGTGGTCCTCAGCGACCGAGATCACACCCAACCTCCAGAACAACAAACCCGGATCCAGGATTCCACTACGCCACCGGTGCCCAAGGGCCGCCACAGCATCACCAACCTGGGCCAGCTCAAGTTGAATGCCGCTCCATTCAAGAACTGAGCACAGTTCAAGGTCTAAGCACGGTGGTTCGAACGCATCCGCCACGCCTTCAAGCTGATGCATCATCCAATGCACACATTACAGACGAAAGCAGAAGTTAACCAGCCGTCCGACAGTTTCGATGAGGCCGAGACACCATTTACTGAATAAAATCATTGCACCACAGATAAATTTTGGTGCCATGATATCCATAAATATACAGCTGGTTGTTGCCTGCAGACTTTCTCGGCAGCAGTCATCAAATCGCCAGCCTCACCTAGGCCACTCGCATACCAAAACAAACAAGAGCTGAAAACATCAAGATTATTCATGATTTCCAATCTGCACTTCCTCTATGAATGTCCAACGCCCACCCGACACATCACCTTCCGCCTGATTCGGAGATATTCTCCACACAGCAGACGCCTACGCAGATGGTTGCGACCGCAACGGCTTGTGGTGCCTATCCCCATCCCTGCCATCCGAATCTGGATCCCGACCCTAACCAGCACCGGGCGGCTCATCTCCCAGGCGCTAGCAGGCTTAAGCCACTCCTGAAACTTATCCCGAAACTTAGATTAAAAATGTCCACAAAAAAGCCACCCGATTGGGTGGCTTTTTTTCTTCAACAAAACAGGATAGCTACGCTGATCGTTGCTTTGTTGGTTAGAAGAATGTTTTACCTGGCATCGAGCTATTTTCGCAGGGGGCTGCCCCCCAACTATCGTTGCCGCTGCTGCGTTTCACGCCCGAGTTCGAGATGGATCGGGGTGGGTCCACAGCGCCATGGACACCAGGATAGAAAA